>JBBTUB010000001.1:0-6632 GCA_038064015.1 Patescibacteria group bacterium
GCAGCGCCATGGGGAATCGAACCCCACTTCCAGCGCTGAGAACGCTGTGTCCTAACCGATAGACGATGGCGCCAAATGTAGCCTTTCAAATAACTCCTTCCTTGCCTTCGCGGTCTTCTTCAGAAAGATTTCGCGTTTTCTCGCAGAAGTCTTATCTGGGTACTCCTCCTTATGAATTAACTGATATGACCGATATCCTTTTGTTGAAAATACCTTACCCGCATTATGCTGGGTAAGTCTTTTCTCTGGATTATCGCTGATACCAATATAGTGCCGATTATAACCTGAACTGAATAGAATATACAAATAATATTTCATTTATTTGTAGCGTCTCCGCCAGAGGCGGATCTGCCTAAGGCAGAAACGAGATCAAGCATGTGCATCGCGTGCGAGCCTTTGATCAGGACGACGTCGTTGGGCTGGATCAGCTCGGGGATTTTCTTGGCGGCGGCGGCAACATCGGGAAAATGCTCTTTGCCGCCCATAGCTTTTGCCAATTCTCCTACCGTAATCAACACATCACACTTCCCTGGCGCGAGATGAGCAATTTCCTCATGGGCTTGTTTCGCATATTCACCTAGCTCTTTCATATCGCCCAGTACCGCAACGCGGCGCTTATGGAGGGCGGTGCCAAGCTCATGCAGTGCCTCCAGTGCCGCGCGAGCAGACAGCGGTGAAGCATTGTAGGTATCGTCCAGAAGCGTGCTGCCGTTAATGCCTGTTATGAGTTGCACCCGATGTTCCGGTGCTCGATATGACTCAAGCGCACTCCCAATCTCAACCAAGTTCATGCCAAAGTGGAGCCCGACCGCGGCGGCGGCAAGAATTGATTGAATTTGATGCGGCGCCACGAGCCCCGGCACGCGAATGGGCACAAACGACTCGTTTTTGTGAATTTTAAAAGAAAGCCCCGCAACATGATGATCATGCATATAGTACGCGAGATCCGAGGCGCGCAGATCAGCTCCTTGGCTAAATCCAAACGTCATAAATGGAAATTTTCCGCCGGAGGCGGATCCGCCTTTGGCGGACATCGCCAACACAATCGGATCGTCCGCGCCAAGCGCGGCAAAGCCATTTACGCCCACATAGTCAAGAATATGCGCTTTCTCTCTTGCGACGGCTTCAGGATTTTTATAAAACTCCACATGAGCAGGCACCTCGCCAATCGCCGTCACGACGACCACCTGTGGCTTGAGGAGCTCTGAGAGATACCCCATGTCGCCCGGTTTGTCCGCGCCAAGCTCGAGGATTAAAATTTTTGGATAATGCCTGCGGCGCGGGCCATATGCGAGCGCAATGCTTCGCATTAAACCGATGAGAAATCTCCGCCGGCTTTGCCACGTAGCCTTTCGATCGCGAGTGCCTGAAGGCTCGATGCCCAACACGGCGCACGGGACGCCAATTTCGTTGTTCGCGTTTTCGCTGCTTTTAGCGACAAAAAAAGTGTGGTTAAGCAGCGTAAAAATCGCTTCTTTCGTGGAAGTCTTGCCCACCGATCCGGTAATACCAACAACAACCGGTTTATACCGGGTAAGAGTGCGCTTGGTGAGAATTCGGAGGATGTAGACGATGAATTTCTTCACGGACAACTACTCGATCATCCCATGGGATACTTTTGCCGTCAATAATCATAGACTGCTCTGAGCCCTTGCCGGTGATCAGCACGACATCCCCGGGCTGTGCCAACTCAAGCGCTTTGCGGATGCCAAGGCGGCGATCCTCGATGACGAAAAGGTTTTGGTTCCGCACCATGCCGTGAGCCTCGGCGGCGACCGCGATATCCTCAACAATCGGCGTGGGGTCATCATCGTAGGGATCGACATTGCTGCAAATCAAATAATCGGCGAGCTTCGCGGCAAGCTCCCCCATGATCGGCCGCTTGCGCTTATCCCGTCCCCCGCCCTCGGCACCAAGCAGAATAATCGTCTTGGCACCCGGCTTCCTGATTTTTTTTGCGGTTTCCAATACGTTGGTAATGCTCATCTTCTCATGCGCATAGTCGACAATCACCACAAACGGCTCGTATTGTATGATTTCCATCCTGCCGGGAATAAGCTTGAGATCGGCAAGCCCTTTGGCGATATCGGCATCGGAGATGCCAAGCTCACGGCCAATGATAATTGCCGGGAGCGCGTTCGCGATATTAAAGTCTCCAAGAATGCCCAGATGAAAACGAGTGGCGTCGAAATCAGACTTGTGAAACTTTATTTTCTTCTTTGCCGGAAAACTCAAGAAATACTCCGCGTGCGGGTCGTCGCCGTTGGCAATAATGAGTTCCTTGGTATGCGCGAACATCTTGCCTTTCGCATGCTTGTAATTTTCAAAACTCCCCCCATGTGATGGCAAGTGTTCGGGCGTTAAATTCGTAAAAACTCCAATATCATAATACACCCCGATATGCCGATATTGTTTGAGACCTTCAGAGGTCGTCTCCACGACGCAGTGCGTACAACCGGCCTTGGCCATCTTTGCCATCAAGCGCTGGACCGCGAATCTTCCCGGCATCGTCATGTGATAATAATTAAGCGAACTCTCTCCTCCAATACGGATATTTGCCGTACTAATGATCCCCGTTTTATGCCCCCCGGCAGTCAGTACCGCCCAAATAAAATTACTTGTCGTGGTCTTGCCCTTTGTTCCTGTCACGCCGATCACCATCATCTTCTTGCCGGGAAATCCAAAATATAACGCTCCGAACCACGCCACCAGGTAGTGATATGCGAGCACGAGTGGCTCGGGAAGAAGTTTTTTGAGGAAGGATTTCATCGCCGTGTCGGAGGGATCTTAAAATACCGTAGCAGAAAATCAGCAATGTCGGCAAATACCGGCGACAAGCTGCGAGACGCGAACTTGATGCCTTGGGGCTTTTCGATTTTGATCAACACCGTGAAGCGTGGCGCGTACGCCGGAGCGAATCCCACGAAATCATGAATATACTGATCACCTTCGAGATATCCACCGTTTTTCTTATCAGGGATCTGCGCGGTGCCGGTCTTGCCTGCTACATCGTACCCAGCTACTCGCCCTTGGTCAAAACCGTTATCGACGACACTCACGAGCATCGAGGTAAGCGTCGACGCGGTACGCTCTTTGATCGGCACACCGAGAATCTTTGGCTTCGTGGAAGTAACCGCGCCACCAGCGTGGACGATCTCTTTGACCACATAGGGCCGCATGAGTTTGCCACCATTGGCAATCGCGGAATATGCATTGATGAGCTGGAGCGAGGTCACCGCAATGCCTTGTCCGAATGCCGCAGTCGAAAAATTCACTTGCTGTGGCTGGTAAAGATTACTAATATTGCCATCAACCTCCCCGGACAAGTCCACGCCGGTTTTTTGCCCAAAGCCGAAGCCAACGACATAGTTTAAAAACTTATCGTCACCGGTACGCCGCTGAGCAAACACAGCCCCGGTATTGAGTGACTTTTCGAGAACCTGCCGCATCGTCTGCACGCCATTGGCTTCGTTGTTGTAGTTGCGAATGGGATAGCCGTTGATTTCTAAGAGGCCCGTGTCTTCGTACGTAGTATCAGGGATCACTGCTCCAGTGTCCAACGCCGCGGCCATCGTGATGGCTTTCATCGACGACCCGGGCTCATATTCCTCCTGTACCGCGGAATTGATATATCGATCCAGCGAAAAATCCTGATAGCGATTGGGGTCAAAACTGGGCGACGATGCCATGGCAAGAATCGCGCCACTGGTAGGGTCTTGCACGATGACCGTGCCACGCGAGGAGGAGTATTTTTTCATCACTTCTCCGAGCTTGGCCTCCACGTAGGACTGTATGGTGGGATCAATCGTGAGGACAAGATCGTTCCCGGATGTCGAGTTGAGTACATCGTCATAGTATGCTTCCACGCCATATTGTCCCACGCGCTCATGGCCGCGATATCCCACGAACCCAAGCACGTGCGCGGCCAGTGAGCCCTTGGGATAAAAACGCAGTACCGAAGCGGCTTCTTTTTTAATACTTGCAAAGAGCCTTTTTTCTTTGGCGCTTTGATCATACCCATAGATCGTGCCGCGGCCACTCAAGCGCAGTGTCGGAAATACTTGTTGGGCTTGGGCGGCTTTGACATACGCATCGTGCTCAAAGACCGTCAAGCGAAAAAGCCGGTAGCTGATCAGCCCGGCTCCAACGATGAGGCATATCGCGAACACATAGAGTCTTGCGTTGCCGTTTTCTTTTTTAGTTTTGTTGTGCGGACCCATTGGTAAACGCAACGCCGGTGGTCAGAAAAAGAGATTCACCCTGCTTGTCCGGGACCATGCCCGCGCTGTTGGCCAATGATACCAAGTTCGCCATATTCGCGCTACCGCCATCCGTCTCGCGAGCGGCAAGCGTGTTGCCAATCACATGGAGTTGCTTTTTCTCCAGCGCGACGGCATACCGCTGCGATGCGACGCTATTGGATACGAAAAGATTTGCGGCTCCGGCAGCGACAATCAGTCCGATGATCGTGAAATTGAGAATTCCACGTCGTGAGTAAGAGATTCGTTTTGTTTGTTTTTGATTTCTTCCGGTATATACGGTCACGTTGCGGGAGTTGTGCGTTCAACAACCCGTAATTTTGCGCTTCGTGCGCGGCGGTTAGTTTTTATCTCCTCCCACCTGGCCCGAATCACCTTGGTCTTACTAATTTTTTTAAAATAATTCTTGACGATCCGATCTTCCAATGAATGAAAACTGATCACGGCGAGCTCCCCTTCCGGTTTCAAAACTTCCCATGCACCCTCAATCCCCTTCTGCACATTCTCCAACTCGTGGTTCACCGCGATCCTCAATGCCTGAAATGTTCTTGTAGCGGGGTGAATCTTCCCGGTTCGTCGAACGACTCGCTCGATGGCTTGCACAAGCTGAAATGTGGTAGTAATCGGCCGTACTCCCACGATTGCCGATGCAATCCTCCCATCAAAGCGCTCTTCTCCGTACTCTTTTAAAATCCTCGCCAGATCTTCTTCTGAATACGTATTCACGATATCGGCAGCGGTCTGGTGCTGGCTGATATCGTAACGCATATCCAGCGGCTCATCTTTCTGAAAGCTGAATCCTCTCCCCGCCGCTTCGACGTGCCAGCTGGAGAAGCCAAGATCTAAAAGAACCCCGTCCACATGCGCCACATCGTTCTCACGGGCGATCCGCTTAACATCAGCATAGCTGCCGTGAACAGCAATAACTGAATTCGCGTAACCTGTACTCTGTATTGTTTCAGATAATTTTTCATAAAGTTCTTTATCCCATTCTATGGCCAAAACTTTTGCCCCCAGCTCCGCGAGCGCCCGTGTATGCCCGCCGCCGTTTGCCGTGCCATCAATGAAAACCTTTCCTGGCTTCGGGTCGAATATTTCAAGAATTTCTTGTAACAGAACTGGAACGTGGTTCATATCATGCCGACCTCTCCTAATTTCTCCGCAAGTTGATCGCCGTTTTTCTCAATATCCTTCTTGTACGCCGCCCACTTGGCGTCATCCCACAACTCCAATCGCTTTCCTACTCCTACCACCATTACTGCTTTTTGGAGCCCCGCGTAATCGCGGAGATTTTCGGGGATCAGGATACGTCCCAACTGATCCAACTCGACTTCTGCGGCTCCAGAAAGCAATAATCGTGCAAACCCTCTCGAATCTTTCTGCCCCATCGGCAAGGCACTAAGCTTCTCCGCCACCAATTCCCATTCTTTCATCGGGAACACGAACAAACAATTCTCCAAGCCCCTCGTCAGCACCGCCCGTTCTCCCAACTCTTTTCGAATCTTTGACGGTACCGCTAACCGTTTCTTCGGATCCAGAGTATGTTTGTATTCGCCAATCAGCATATAAAAGTGAACAGCTAGCAATTTTTTACTTAAAAAGAACTTGGTCCGGCTAACTGTTCACTATTACCTGCCGACTGGTCTCTCCCACTTCTATCCACTTCATACCACCATGACGCCAGTATATCCCACTCGGTTGCAGGGGTGCAAGAGCGCAAAAGTGGATAACTTAAAACGGCCCGCTCGGGCCGTTTTAAGTGGGAAAGCTACGCTACTTCAGCTTGATAGCACTGCTCGCAATATACTTTTTCAGGACGGTCGGGTGCGTAGGTAGTTTCTATGTCTGTGGCGCATTTTATACAGTTTCGTTTCCAGAGCTTGCGCGGGGTGCGCTTCCGAAGACGATCTTGCATACGACACTCGAAGTCTTTGCTTGGGAGCGGCAAGCTCATCCGCTCATAGAATGCAAATTCATTGGGCGTGATTTTAAAATTCTTTTTGCAATCAACGCATGCAAATACATCTTTCCCATTTTCTTTACCATAGGTTCCCGTCGTGATCTCTTCGGCCTTCGGATCCGGAAAATAATCCTTGGCCATGGTCTCATTGTATTTAAACGGCGAAGTCTCGGGCGGCAAAAAATCGCCATATTCTCCCGCCTTTGTCATTTGTGATTTAATGTTCACTATAAGCGACTCGTAGTCTTCTTTCGAGTATTGCTTATTCAAGATGCAATACTTCGCCTTCTTAAGTCCGATCGAACCAAAACAATCTTGGCAATTCTGCAGTCCATCAGAATATTCAACACTGTTGCAATACATAGCATAGGTCGAAAACTTGCAATTATATGTTTGAAGTGCGCCCATGATAT
>JBBTUB010000002.1:0-19474 GCA_038064015.1 Patescibacteria group bacterium
GCTTCAGCATACCAGAGAGGCGAACAGTTGTTAAGTCAGGTGGGGAAGGTCAGTAATTCTGTTGTTTGCGCCATATATCCTAAGATTTGAACTTTTAGTGCTTCGAGATGTTTCCTATTAGGTTCATCATCGGTTCTCCATGAAAATCGCTTCCTGATTCTAGCGAGCTCGATTACTTCCTCAGTGTCAGTATGTATAGCAACTTCAAAATCAAATGCATTATTTATTACCTCTCGATACCTATAGGGCCTGATAATATGTCCTTTCTCATGGGCTTCGACGATCATTTTTTCCCGTTTCGTTACAGAGTACTCTCCATCATTATCCCAAGAATCCCAAGGAATCGGCATCAATTCTCTGCCCTGGTAGATGCTGGGTTCTGTCCCGTTAATATTGATTGGGGTATCATGTTGGATCTGCGATAATCGCTCGTCAAAATCTTTTTCTATTTTTTCTCTCACTTCACGTTCGTTGAACTCATGATGTTCTCGCTGAGCCCATGTTCGGGTATCTTCCAGAAGATACCCGATAATCTGACCTCTGATAACCGGGTTGCCTAATCTTGAGAATAAGAAATCAGCATCGTGTCCTTCTTTATTCACCTGTTGCTCGATGCTAGCTTTTGCATCGGGTCTGAGAAAATCTCGTCGGTCCATAGATAATTCAGTAGTCTAGAACATATCCATGCTTTTCTCAATCCCAAGGTGGACTAAATCCGCAAAATAATGTAGTATTTCCTAATGCCCGACGCCCTAAAACCTAACACCTATACCCTAGAACCTAGGGCTCCCATTGTCGTCATTCTCGGCCATGTTGACCATGGCAAGACGACGCTTTTGGATACGATCAGAAAGACCCGCGTGGCGGAGAAAGAAGCCGGCGGGATCACCCAGCACATCGGGGCGTATCAAGTCGAGTCCAATGGGAAGACAATTACGTTTCTTGATACTCCGGGCCATGAGGCGTTTACCGCGATTCGTTCGCGCGGAGCGACGGTTGCCGATGTCGCCGTGCTCGTGGTTGCCGCCGATGAGGGCGTGAAGCCGCAAACCAAAGAAGCCATTAAGATTATCAAAGACACCGAGACGCCATTTGCCGTGGCGATTACCAAGACTGACAAAGAAGGCGCCAATCCTCAAAAAGTCCGCCAAGAGCTTGCCGAAGCCGAGGTGCTCGTCGAAGACTATGGCGGCCAAGTGCCGATTGTGGAGCTTTCCGCCCGCAAAGGCGATGGCGTGGATCAGTTGCTTGAGACGATTCTGCTCTTAGCTGAAGTCGAAGAATTAACCGCAGCAACCACCGGCCCTGCGCAAGGCTTTGTCCTTGAGTCGCACTTGGATAGCCGTAGAGGCACGGTGGCCACGGTATTGGTCCAGGCGGGACAATTGCAGATCGGTGACTGGATCGCCGCAGGCAAGGCGATCGCCAAAGTCAGGTCTATGGAAGATTTTTTGGGCAAAGCAATGAAAAGTGCCCTCCCTTCCCAGCCCTGCGTAGTCACGGGATGGGAGTTGCCACCAAGTGTCGGACAAAAGTTTCTTGGTGTGGCTTCGCACAACGACGCGTTGCAACTCGCCAAGAGTGCGACTGCACAAGAAGCGCTATTTCCCCAATCGGCATCGCCCGCTCCTAGAATTGCGAATCTTATTATCAAAGCCGACGTGCAGAGCTCGCTTGAAGCCATGGACCAAGTCTTACGCACGATCACCTCCGAGGAAGTCCAGTATCGTGTCGTCGACTATGGCGTGGGTAAGATCGGCGATGGCGATGTGAAAAACGCCAAGGCCAAGAATGCCGCCATCATCGGCTTCCATGTGCCGGTGGAGTCGGCCGCCAAGCAGTCAGCCGAGAATCAGCATGTCCGCATCGAGTCCCGCGATATTATCTATGAATTAGTGGAGATCGTCCGTGATATCATGGCCGACATGCTTGATCCCGAAATTCGCCGCACGCCGCTGGGTAAGCTCAAGATACTGGCGCTCTTTGATGTCCAGGGCAAGTCGCAAATTGTTGGCGGCAAGATCACCCAGGGCAAAGCGCTCCGTGGCGCCATGGTAGAGGTAACGCGGGGCACCAACGTTGTCTCAACCGGCAAGCTCATCCAGCTCCAGCAGAAAAAAGCCGATGTTGCCGAAGTCGCCGAGGGGCTTGAGTGCGGCATCCGGTACGAAGGCCCGATGGATACGCCCCAGGCGATTATCCGGGTCGGCGATGTGTTGGAAATCTACGAAGAAGAAAAAATTAAGCGCAGCATCTAAGCGTGACTGAGCGAATCAAAAAAATAAATGCACTCCTGCGCGATGTCACCGGCAAGGTGGTACTGGAAGAATTTCGCCCCAATGACGACCGTGTATTGATCACCGTCACGCGGGCGGAAGTCTCCCCCACGCTGGAGCATGCCACGGTGTATATTTCCGTCCTGCCCGACGCAACTGCTCCGGCGGTCCTCGCGGAGCTCAAAAAGCAAATTTATCATCTCCAGCAGGCCATCAATAAAAAACTCGTCATGCGCCCGGTGCCCAAGATTAAGTTTGAAATCGACGAAACCGAAGCCAACGCGGCCCGTATTGAGAAAATACTCCAAGAAGTGGTAGAGTAAACCCATGGCGCCGTAGCCAAGTGGTAAGGCATTTCTCTGCAAAAGAAATATTCGGGAGTTCGATTCTCCCCGGCGCCTCCACAATTTAAAATTTGCCCAGGTGGTGGAATGGTATACACGAGGGACTTAAAATCCCTTGCCCGCAAGGGCTTGTGAGTTCGAGTCTCACCCTGGGCACAGTACTTTGGTACTGGGCCGAGTCTCACCCTGGGCGCTACAATACAAACTTCTTTTCAGGATCTCAGTTTATCCGAAAGATAGTCCGCAAGCAACGAGATATCTACTCGCTCTTGCTGCATAGTATCACGGTCGCGTACCGTGACTTTTTTGTCGTTGAGGGTTTCAAAATCCACGGTGATGCAGTACGGCGTCCCGATCTCATCCTGGCGGCGGTAGCGCTTGCCGATGGATTGCGTTTCATCATACTCCACGCGGAAGTGAGACTGGAGCGAGGCAGCAATTTCTTGTGTTGGCTTGGCGAGCTCGTCTTTTTTGGAAAGTGGCAAGACAGCGACATGCACGGGTGCCAGCCATTTTGGAAATCGCAAGACGACGCGTGTCTCTCCTTCAACTTCTTCTTCATGATACGCCTCGAGGAGTGTCACGAGCACGGATCGATCCACACCAAATGTTGGCTCGATGACATGGGGCAACGCTCCCCAGTCATTGCCGGTGGCCTTTGTGTGGCGGGCTAAATCGAAATCTGTCCGGTACGCGAGCCCATACAATTCTTTTTGTCCAAAGGGATAGTCATATTCAAAGTCTATGGTGCGTTTGGAGTAGTGCGCTCGCTCGCCGTCCGGGATCTCATGCTCGTGGACATGCGCGGGCGTGACGCCAAGATGCGTGAGCCAGTCATGCATTTTTTCACGCCAGTACTCAAAATATTTTTCCCAGTCGCTCTCGGCAACAAAGTATTCAAACTCCATCAAGTTGAACTCACGCGTCCGAAAGATGAAGTTGCCGGGGGTAATCTCATTGCGAAACACTTTGCCTTGCGCGGCGATACCAAACGGTAGTGCCGGCCGCATCGTCTGGATGATCTGCGGATAATCGACAAACATCGCCTGCGCCAGCTCGCCGCGCAGGTACGCCGTCGTAGAGGAGTCTTCCAGCGGGCCGATGAAGGTCTTGAAGAGTAAATTAAAATTCTTTGCTTCGGAAAATTCTGTGCCATCGCAATTTGGGCATGCACCCTCAAGCTGATCCGCACGGAATCGTTGATGACAAGATTTGCACTCAACGAGCGGATCGGAAAACTCGGCGACGTGGCCGCTGGCTTCCCAGACCTTGGGGTTCATGATAATCGCCGGATCGATGCCGTACATATCGCTTCTTCGCTCGACGAATATTTTCCACCACTCGTCAGTAATGTTTTTTTTGAGCTGGACGCCCAGTGGGCCGTAGTCCCATGAGTTTGCCAATCCCCCGTAGATCTCGCTGCCGGGAAAAATAAATCCTCTTCGTTTCGCCAAGGAAACAATTTTTTCCATCAAATCATTCATGGCTGTACGGTGCCGCTTTCACTGGAATCTCGGACGTCGCTGCTGGAGAGATTGGAAAGCGAGTTAACTATTTTTTCCTTCGTAATTATGTCGGTGCCCTCGAATCGAATATCTTTGACCAATGGAAGCGTACTCCCGACTTGGTTGACGGAAGGAGTGGTCGCTACTTGAAAGTACAGATCATACGCGGGAAACGCAACTCCTACTCCTGCCGGTAGGGTGCCGAGGTTCCAGGTTATGATATTGGTCTTGGCGTCATAGGTAGGCATGACCTGGACGCCAACCGGTTGCACTTTGTTTTCCCAGGTGACTCCGGGAAGTAACACGGCCGTGATTTTTGCAGGAGCTACATCATTGGATGGATTGGCAATCGTCCAGCGGACGGTGAAGATGCTCTTCTGGTCAACTTTGGGGGGGTACGCGCCACTGGTGCCAAAGCGGCCATCGCGAACGGTGAGCTCATGATTGAAGCTGGTGGCGGTGGAGATCCTGGTAATAAGCGAGTCGTCGGCACTAAGCGTATCCACTTGAAAAATATCCGGCACATTCGCGGTCTCGACATGGGAGGAAAACTTAAGGAGTGAATCTTTAGTGCCGATGGTGCGAGGAAACGCGCCCTTGAGGCGTATATTCAGCGACACGGTTACGTTTTGATGCGCCCGCAGGAGGCCAAGCTCCGGAATTACCGCGGAATTCCAGAATACCGTATTGGTCCGGCTATCAAACGCGCCCGTGGACTCCAGCGTCGCGAGGTCGTACATCGATCCCTCAAGCTTGGCTGCCAATGTCAGGCTAGAGAGGTCGACATCGGAATTATTGGTGACCAGGATTTTGTACTTTAAATTATCTTTGAGATGCGCGGTGTAGTCGGTAGCATCTTGTACCGTCACCTGAGCCGACAACAACGGGGTTGCGATGACCGACGATGCCTCTGCTTTTTCGAGGGTAACATAGATCGGGTCGGCGGGAGTTCCTGTCGGCGCAGGCATGTCAAACTGGCGCTGGAGATTGACGAGCAGTGTCTTACTCTCTCGCTCTTTTCCTTGGAGTGTGCCTTGGATGGTAATGCGGGCACCTTCTCCCGGAGCTAGCGTCGGGATATCCCACACCCAGTCCCCTTCGCCCGGGTCTTTTGTTTTTGGCATGGCGCTGGATACGGAAAAGCCTCCCGGTATCCGCGCACGCACCCGAAGATTGGCAAATGTTTCTTGCGATTGATTGCGGTAGTCGATGAGGTAGGTCAGCGCCTGGCCGTCAAGCACGGTGGGAGGCGCGATCGCCGTAAGCTGGATCGGCGACCGTGAGATTGTGATCGCGCCTTCGATGGTT
Source organism: Patescibacteria group bacterium (assembly GCA_038064015.1). Taxonomy (GTDB): domain Bacteria; phylum Patescibacteriota; class Minisyncoccia; order 2-02-FULL-40-12; family IGHO2-01-FULL-4-A; genus JBBTSB01. The sequence goes on from JBBTUB010000002.1 coordinate 5,434, forward strand.
TTGTTGAGCTGTGTGGTGAGTCCCTCGGGTTGGTAGCTCAGTGCCACGCGCGCAGTTTTTACGTTTCCCTGCGATCCGATCACGAGAAGCTCAAACGTTTTTTCTCCTGAGCTTTCTTTCTGAAGCGTTCCGAGATCAATCGCGTCGCTGATCTGCGTAGTGACGTTGCCGTCTTTAAGGATGATGGCTTCGGGAGGAGCATAGAAGGTAAGCTTGGCACGGGTCAGTGCCAAGCGATTATCGTTGCGATACCGTACGGTATACGTCACGCGATCGCCGGAGGAGATTTCTCCGGGATGATTGAGCGTAAGTACCACATTGCGTTCCGCGAACGTAGATCGTCCAAACAAGAAGAATCCCGCGCCCGCGAGCAAAAGTACGCCAGCGGCGATAAGGATGATTTTGAGCGTGGGAGTAAAGGCGGGCAGCTTGAGCTTCGAGGCTCCCCCCAATGGTTCGATCTTGAAGTCTTGCATACGTTACTTAATAGTACTCGAAAATTGGAAAGACGAAAAGCGCCGCTGGGCAAGTTCCTGGACCGCGGTCGACGCATCATGTCCCATCACCGACAAAAACCTCTTTTGCAGTTCCGGCAGTTCTACCACCCCGGCATCAAGCTGATGTAATTCATCCAGCAAAAACTGCCATAATTTTTGATCATGATCATTCTCAAACACCAACTTGTCAAAGCACTCGAGCAGAAAAAACGCGGCGGCAAGCGCGGGAAGCGAGCTTTTAAGGCGCGGGAACGTAGCGCTCGCCGCCGCACTGGCGATAATATCGCGGTGCTTCCCTTCGACGAGCGAAAACTCCACCAGATTGAGAATATCAAGATGCCCGCCTTGCTTGGAGCGCGCCAGCACCGAGCTCTTGGCCTGGTATCGCTGTTTGCCAAAATCCTTCGTGTAGCACATCACGAGCTCATCATCCTCTCGGATCGGGATCTTCTTGAGAATTATCGCTTGATGCCGAGCCATAGTTTGATGCCGGGGGCCAAGTCAAATTCTTTTATGACATCGTAGGTGCCGTCGTTGCCTTTTGGTTTGATATCTTTGAGCATTGCCACGGCATGTTGCGCTTCCGGGCTCGCTGATTCCCAGAATACCGACACCACATCCCCCATCTGGTATCCGGCGTCTTTGCGCATTTCCTGAATGGCGCGGCTGATCTCTCTCGCGTAGCCTTCGAGCTTTAGTTCGTGCGTGATCGCCGTGTCGAGTACGACGGGCTCTTCCTGGCTGGGCGCGAAAAGTATTGCCTTCACGTTGACCTCGTCTTTGATATATCGTTCGAGATCCGGATCGATTTTTTCTTTTACCCCGAGCCCGCCGAGGGGTTGACGCACCTTGATATTCGCTTTTTTCCTTTCGGCAAGGCCAAGCGTGACAAGTTCGCGAATCTTCTGCATCCCAGCCTCAAGCTCGGGTCGGATATACTTTGCTTCCGCGCGCGGCCAATCTTCCAAATGCACCGATTCGCTACGATTGCTGACTCGCTTGTATATATGCTCGGCGGTAAACGGGATAAACGGTGCCGCAAGCTTGCTGGTTTTGATGAGAAGATAGCGCAACAATTCTGCAGCACCAGGAAAGCGGTCGCGAGATCGGCGAATCCACCACTTCGAAAGATCCTCGACGACAAAATGCTCGAGCGTACGCGATGCCAACGTCGGATCATAGCTATCGAGCGCTTGGGTGACTACCTGGATCGTGCCGTGAAGGCGCGAGAGAATCCAATCGTCAAGCGGCTCGGCGGGCTTGGGCTTGAGTTCGGCATGATTCGCGCCCGGGGTTTCGTACAATTCATAGAACCGCAGACAATTCATGAGCGTCATGAGGAACCCGCGTTGCACTTTCGCAACGTCCTCAAGTGCGAAAAGCTTGGGGTCGCCGGGGTTGTTCACCGAGTAGAAATACCAGCGGGTCGCATCGGCGCCATAGGCTTCAATCACGTCCCACGGATTCACCACGTTTCCGATGCTCTTGGACATTTTCTTACCCTTGGCATCAAGAACGTGGCTGTAGCACACGACATTTTTATAGGGAGCTTTCTTGCCTAACGCGGTTGCAACGGCCAACATCGTATAAAACCAACCGCGAGTTTGGTCGATAGCCTCAGTGATGAAATCGGCTGGAAAGCTTTGCTTGAATACGTCATCGTTTTCAAATGGATAGTGCCACTGGGCAAACGGCATCGCGCCGGAGTCAAACCATACATCGACGACTTCTTTGACGCGAATCATCTTGCCTTGGCATTGGTCGCACTTCAGATGGATCTCATCGATGTACGGCCGATGCAAATCGAGCTCACCAGATTTGCTGTAGGGATAGTTGGAAAGCATGAAGAATTCCGGTATGCCTTTTATAGGATAATCAGTGCCATCGAAATGTTTCACGAGCTTGTCCTTGGGGATGTTCAACAAGAAACTCTTTAAAAGCCACAACGAATCACCATGACTGACGATGGCAATGCGTTTGCCATGATGTTTCTTCTCGAGATCGCGCACGACCGCACTGACGCGTTCTTTGACGTCCTGGCGACTTTCACCGTCCCCATCTTTATCCAAATATCCCCAGTTCTGATGCGCGGCAAGATACTCGTCCACCGGCTTGCCATCCCACATCGATCCTTCAAAAATCTCGACAAGCCGCTCATCGATGGCGACAGGAATACCATATGCCTTCGCCACAACTTCGGCAGTTTCTTTGGCTCGCAAAAACGGCGAGCTGACAATCAGATCCACGCCGCCTTGCGCTTTGATATCCTCAAGGGAGGCGGTAACTTGATCGATTCCCGCCTGGGTCAGATGATGCGTGTCGTTTTCAAGCTTGCCGGCCAACGTATCTACTGGAACATTCTTGGTGCTTTCGCCATGACGCAAAAGAATATACGTATTGGGGGCTTCGTATCGAAACGCATCGAGCTCTGCAAGCGATCCAATTACTCGTTGTTGTTTACACTCCTTGCATTTCCATACCGGCAACGGTGTCCCCCAGTAGCGCTCGCGCGAGAACGCCCAGTCTTTCGCTTCTTTGAGGAACTCGCCAAAACGTCCATCTCGCAGATGTCCCGGAACCCAGTTGATCTTGCTGTTATTTTTCAAAAGCTGCTTCCGGAGCTTTGACATCGCCACGAACCACGAGTTGCGCGCGTAATACAGGAGCGCGTGCTTGCAGCGCCAGCAGAAGGGATAGGAGTGAGAATATGGCTCAGCTTTTAGGAGATAGCTTTTAGCTTGTAGGTATTCGATAATACCCTTTTCGGCTGCTTTCACGTTTTGGCCGGCAAACTCAGGCACATCGCTCGTAAACGTGCCGTCCTCGGCGACAGTGTGATGCATCGGCAAGCCGAGCTTCTTGCCAAGCTCATAATCGTCTTCTCCGTACATGACTGCCGTGTGGACGATACCGGTGCCGTCAGTCGTGGTGACGAAGTCCGCGGCGTACACCTGATGCGACTTTTTGGTCCGAAGCGGCGCGATATCAAAAAGCGGCTGATACTTGATGCCGACGAGTTCTTTGCCTTTGAGCTCTCTGACGATTTTTGCATCTTTGCCCAATACCGCCTCGAGTCTCCCCTTTGCAACAACATATCCCCCATCAGTCAGTACGTAGTCAATTTCTTCTCCGACCGCCAACGCAACATTGCCGGGCAACGTCCATGGCGTCGTCGTCCACGCGAGAAATGAAAAATCTTGTCCGATCGCTTTGAGTTTTATATAGACGGAAGTCTCCGTAACGTCCTGATATCCTTGGGCGACTTCGTGGCTCGACAATGCTGTTCCGCACCGTGGGCACCAGGGTAGGACTTTGTGTCCCTCGTAAAGCAACTTTTTTTTATCGAATTGTCCGATGATCCACCACAGCGACTCCATGTAGTGTGGCTCGTAGGTGATATAGGGATGCGCCATGTCGAGCCAAAATCCAATCCGCTTGGTGAACTTTTGCCACTCTTCTTTGTATTTCCAGACACTCTTTTTGGCGCGCGTGTTGAACTTGGCAATGCCGTATTTTTCAATGTCTTTTTTGGTCGTTAAGCCGAGTTCCTTTTCCACCTCGATCTCAACCGGCAACCCATGGGTGTCCCATCCGGCTTTGCGAAGCACGTAATAGCCCCGCATCGTCTTGTATCGCGGGATTAAATCTTTAAAAACCCTTCCGATGAAGTGATGGATGCCCGGTTTGCCGTTGGCCGTGGGAGGGCCGTCAAAAAACACGAAGCGCTTTTTCCCTTCGCGTTCCTTGAGCGAGCGCGCAAAGATGTCCCGGTCATTCCAGAACTTGAGTATTTTTTCTTCTATTTTTTTTATGGTAAGATCAGGCATTCACTATGAAAACTAAAATAATTCTCATCATCCTCATCGCATTATTCTTCCTGGGCTATACGGGAGGTACGTGGGGCGGGGCTTGGTACCTGGAAACCGGCAACAGCTACTTTCACCTTGTGGGCGGCTTTTTCATCGCGCTCCTCGTAGCATCCTATTATGCTAACGAATTTGGCAAACTTTCACAACCATTTCGCCTCTTCGCCCTTTTGGGCATCGTGATGGGAATTGGCGTCCTGTGGGAATTCCATGAGTTCGCCCTGGGGCGACTTGTTGGCGTCTCGCTCCAAGGCGACCTCGCGGATACGATCAAAGACCTCTTTCTCGACACCCTCGGCGGCCTCATCGCATCCTTGACACCCGCCCGAAACTGGGATACAAAGTAGCCACAGATCTTTTAACCCACATTTTGCTCCTGCGTGGAGCACTGGAGGCTCGCCGTGAAGCCCTTCGTCCTTCTCGGGCTCGTTTTTCTGTCTCTTGGTCTCGCCACTCCGAGTTCGGCCGTTTGGGGAGCAGGAATGCGCCCCAGCCCCACTCCGACCGCTGTCGCCACGCCGACACCGAGGTCTTCTCCAACACTCACTCCGAGTTGGGCGAAGCTCCTCGGGTCACCGCAAGGCCCATGGGAAACTCAACACGAAACCACTCCGACCTGCACGCCGTGCCCGACACCGGTACCTGTCCAGGAAGAAGCCGTCCTCGGCGGGACTCCACCGGTCAAGATCATCTTTGGTGGGTTGGTGGTGGTCGCCATCATTCTCATCCTCATCTCTTGGAGTTATTACTCTGGAGGATCGAGTGCGGAGGGGAATATCTACTCGAGAATCGCGTTTCGGTTCTCCCTCGCTGCCAACGTAGCCCTGCTGCTAGGGGCTGCACTCATGTTCTTCATCTGGTCCGTATAAGACCCCGTGCATCGACCGCTCCCGCAAGCTTGCGGGATCGGTCGATGCTTCGGGGTTCTTTTAATTCTTGAGGAAAACTAGAACGTCACCCGAGCAGGAAGCCAATCCAGGCGACATGCAGAGCCGGAAACGCACGTTGCGCGAACTCTAAATTTATTTGCCGTGAGATTTCCCGGCGTCCAGCTTGCACTCGCCAAGTCTCCAGTTACATTAACCCAGGTCAGCGTGTCACTATTACAGGGAAGCGAGACAGGATGATTTGGGCCGAATGTTTGACCGGCATCACCGCTTACCGCCACCGCAAGCGTGGTTGGCATGCACGAACCCGGTGCCTGCATACCTTCAACGCCAACCTCAACGAGCGATGGATTGGCGCTTATCGGCAAGGAGAACTTATACCCTCGCCAAACACCGAGCGCTCCTACCGCTCCCCGAGCACGGAAATTATCCGATTTAAACGCGTTCACGCATGATTGCCATGAACCATTGCACGCGGTCGGCGAAACGACAACAACCGCCGCATACGCCGTACCGGCAACCAGCAACAAACCTCCGAGAACAAAAAATGCTGTAATGAATTTTTTCATGCTTCTATCCTAGACGCCGTGCCACGCTATGTCAATGAGTTTGACACTCACCAGAAAATAGCGTAGAAATTAGACTGCTCTTTTACCCCACCCATCAACCAGTCCGGCCTGCGTGGCCAGAAAGAAGAAAAAATATGCTATCCGCCTGGCATAGTCTCCTCTTGGCACTTCTAGTCATCGCCGTGAGCACGGGCGTCTTGTTCATATTCGATGGGACAAAGAAGACGTTCCCGGATATGAGCGTGGCTGACTTCGAGCCTCTCGAGCGAAAACGATACCACGCCTGGCAACGGAAAATGAGAATGTTGCAGTTCATCTTCTTCGCGAGTGCAACGTGTTTCATTACTTCTGTCATTGCTGAAACGTTCCTGTACCCCTAAGGGCCCCTTCGCGCCCCGGTTGGATTCCAACCGGGTCGATGCGTTGGGGTTCTTTAAATTTTCTCAGGCGCTTTGATGCCGAGAATATCTAGTCCTCTTTTTAATATATTCGCTGTAGTTTGGACAAGTACGAGTCGCGCTTGTTTGCGTTCTTCATTTTCATCAATAAGAATCCTCACCTGCTCATAAAACGCATTGGCTTTGTTCGCAAGCTCGTAGAGATAGAGCGCGAGATGATTCGGCGCGAAGTCTCGCGCGCTTGCGGCGACCGCATCAGGAAACTCAATGAGATGTTTGATGATGTTTAATTCTGTTAGTTCGTTTAATTCTTTGAAATTTGTTTGTGATGTGGTGCTTGAGATTTGAGATTTCTCAAGTATGCTCTTGAGTCTCGCATACGTATATTGCAGATACACTCCCGAGTCGCCATTCACCGCCAGAGACTTCTCAAAGTCAAAGACGATGTCATTCCCGATCCCCTGCTTGAGAATCGAGTACTTGATCGCGCCGATGGCCGTCTCTTCGCTCCCCGTTTTGGCTTTGACCTGCTCGATAAAATCATCCGCCGTGATGACATCACCCGTGCGTGATGACATCTTGCCGGTGGGTAGTTTCATCATGCCGTGAGGAATATGGCGGGTTTTTGCCGCAACGTCGGGCATAATCTTCGCCATCGCCTCCATCAACACTTCAAAATATGCTTTGATCTCATTGGCGGTGACGATAATAGAAAGATCGGGGTGGTATGTTTCAAATTTAGTCTTGTTGAGTCCCAATTCTTTGGCTTCATAGGTCGGCAAACCCTGCGAATTAATAAACACCCGCGTGTGTTCGCCATGAAACACCGTCGCGCCTTGGCTCTCAACAAAAATATCAGGATATTGTTTAATCAGCTCAAGCCCAATCGGTGCCATTTCGCTTTCAAAGAAATAATGCACGAACTTGGTCCCGAGCCGTTCGTATTGTTTTTCAAAATATTCCAGGCTCGCCTTTCTGCCTTGATCGTAAAGCTTATTGATCTCCAGATCGCTTCTGTCATAGATCTTTTTATTGATTGCTTCTATTTCGGCTTTTGCAGTAGGATCGGTCTCAAACGCTTTATTGCCTGCTACGTAATCACCCGTCGCGTAAACGGCCTTTGCCACGTGCATACCGACATCGCCCTGGTAGTTCACGCGAAGCACTTTGGCACCAACCGCCTCATGTAATCGCGCGATCGTCTCGCCGATGGCATTGCTCATCAGATGCCCGATATGAAAAAGCTTGAACGGATTGGGATCGGTGTACTCGACCATGATGGTCTTGTTGGTCCATGTATCATGTAGCATGAACCATGTATCATCTTGCATTCGGGCGAGTTCGGACTGCACAAAATCAGTACTCAAGAAAAAATTAACAAAGCCAGCCTTGGCTTCGATGTGATCGATTTCAGGAGTGCTTATCGCTGATAACTTATCGCTGATAACTTTTGCATCGCCTTTGACAAATACAGCATAATCGCCGAATTCAGCCTTGGGCGGTTTTACAATCTTAATATCCTCCGGCTTAGCACCGGTTTGTTCTGCGATGAGTTTTTGGAGCAACTGCTTGATCATTGTGCTGATTTTAGCATAAACAGCCATTTATCTATAGCAGACAAAGCTTGTTTTCTATTTAAAACTTCATTATGCCCCGGCAAAGCCAATTCAAAATCAAGAGTTTTAATGAATTTGATTGATGCCATGAATTCTTTCTTGTTCGAGTTTGGCATATCGGCATATATCTTACCCGCATAAAGCGTATCACCAGAAATCAATATCTTATTCTTTGAGTCATGCAAAACAATAGAATCATCCGTATGCCCCGGCAATTCGATGACTTTGAAGTGAAATCGCCCCACATCAATATACCCTGGTTTACATGGCTTCACTTCCATTTTGTTCATCGCAAAGGCTTTGAATAATGTTGGGGGCACAAAATCATTTTGTTGTAAGTATTCTAATCCCCAAAGTTCTTTTCTTTGAAGATTCTTTGCTATCTTTCCTGTCGTAAACATTTCTCTTTGATTGAAATGGCGTAAACCTCCCGCATGATCAAAGTGACTATGAGTAATGACGATTTTTGGATTAAATCCTTTTTTCACGAGGAATTTTCTTACATCAAAAATTCCCAATCCACAATCTATCAATACATCGAAAGCGGCTCCCTTCAACAGCCAGAGATTTGCGTGTTCGCGATAAAATGGCTCAGTAATGAGGTAAATATCTTTATTGATTTTTTGAATCTTGAAATGAAGCATGGTGAAAAAATAACACTATGGCGGGCAGGAAACAACAAATCATTCCCCACCCGCCCGAGAACTACCCTTCGAACCTTCGTTCGTAGACCACCCAACAACCAGCGTTGAGAGACTCCGGATCCTTCATGGAGTACGGGACCGGCTTCAGGATCCGAGCGCCCATGCGCTCGTGGAAGCGAAGAACAGGATCCGCGAGTTTCCCGTCGGGACGCCGGAAACGGCAGTACTCTTCGACCCCAAGCTCAGAATGCTGGTGGTATCCGGGCACCCGAGCGTTTCCGATGACTCGCTCTACTCCTAGAGTGAGGAGGTTTTCGAGCGTAACTGCGATGAGAAACTCGGAGGCCTTGAACCGCCCGGACCAGCGACGGTCGTGTTCGAATAACACTCCCCGCCATTTAGGCAGGACGCCTACACCCACTAAGAATCCAGTCTTTCCATCGGGCTGATGCATCCTCTCCGTCCACCCATGGGACGTGTGCTCTTCCCAACTCTTCAGAGAATCAGGCAAGCCGTCCCAGTGGAAACGGAATGCGTACTGAGAGCCCACAGGCTCTATTTCGTGGGTGACCGCGAGCGTCACGCCTTCAGGAAAAGACCGCAGGCGTCCCGCGATCTTATCTGCCGATGCGTTGAGGTCTCCCCCGCCGCCCCAGGCTCCTTGTTCAATCTGAAGCAACAATGGTAACTGCGACGGGACCGGCATAACGAGCTTGATGTGCATGGCTCCTCCTTCTGGTTGTGGATGGGTGACTGAAAAGAACGAAAAAGCAGCTCGAGTGAGCTGCTTTTATTTGAGTTTAATTTCTAAAAAGATACTTTAAACGACGGAAAAGCAGCCCACGGATATTGAGCTGCGTCGACGAGCATTTATTTGTTTGGCAAAGCGAAAACTCATGGTTAAGAATTTAACTGATCATTGAGCTAGTGTCAAGACTTTTCACTGTCCATGCCGCAGTTTTGGCAAAACGAATCGGTCCAATCCCCACCAGCCGGCGATCTTATGAGCGACAAGGAGCAAGAGCGCTAATACGAGAAGCTGAGGATTGATACTGACCGTCCCCGCGAGCAAGTAGTTGAGGTTCATGAAGCCACCGAAGAACGCCGCCAGGGTCGTAAATAGTCCGAGAATGAGCGCGATGCCAACCAGGACTTCGCCATACGCCACGAGATAACTCCAAAACGCCGTATGCGAGGCGACGAAGTTTTGCAGGAACGAAGCATACCAACCCGAAACATCAGGATGTTCTCCGACAGTTTTTGCGAGAGCGCCTTTGACGAATCCTGCAAGCGCGATTCCCGCTTGATCCCCCGTCCACGCTGGGTTACCAATTTTCTCCCATCCCGCCATGAGCCAAACCCATCCGACATACAACCGCACGATCAGCCATAGCCACGCCATGCGCCGATCGGCAAAGAGAAACTGTTTTATATTCATGCCCTATCTTATCATGAGACACGGGAGGAAGTTATTCACTGCTCTTCTTCGGGATATTTCCCGTATATATCTTTATAGGTTTCCCGAGCACGATCAGGAAATGTAGTTCTTGGCCTGTACTCCTTAATGTTAACAATAAAATCAACGAATCGTCGCGCAACTGCATCTGCTTTCTTTACAAACTCAATCTTCTCCTCAAGAGGAAGTTCCATGTAATTTCGCATTTCAATGAGGTCGGATGACATACTTTTTAAGGCTACGAGTCTTGGATCGTCTTTTGAAATTTCGTGCTTTGATGCGAAATAAATAATTGCATCGACGTAGAGCACTGCGTTGAGCCTGCTGATCGTCATTTTATTGTTTTTCATGAAAGAAAAGACTTCTTGACCCCCCGGTCTTTTTTTTATTGCATCGAGCCATGCTGCACGCTTGGCATGATCACCTTTAAAATTATCAGAGAAAAATGGAGTATTAATAAATACGAGCATCTTATCGAATGCCTCTTTGAGATACTCCTCTGAGATATAAAGTTGCTTAAGAGCTTCAAAATCAATATCAGCGGGAAGTTCAACGTTGCCTCCCTCGGTTTCAATAGTATAGACCTCTATTTCTTTCACCGCCTCTTCTATCGTGATCGGAGGAAGGCTTTGAAAATTATCGTCTGGATGAGTTGGCTCTTTCATAACAATCTTCGATTATTTTTCCTCAAGCTGGAGGCAAACCGAGTTAATGCAGTACCGCTTCCCTCCCTTATCGGCCGGGCCGTCATCAAAAACATGGCCGAGGTGGGCGCCGCATTTCTTACAGCGAACTTCAGTACGGCTCATACCGTGTGAGCCGTCTTCAACCAGCTCAATATGCTCAAGATTACTCGGATCGGTAAAGCTTGGCCAGCCGGTGCCGGAGTCAAACTTGGTATCCGACGAAAACAACTCCGTGCCACAGATCGCGCATTTGTACATGCCCGCGGTGTGTTCGTCCCAGTACTTCCCGCTAAAGGGTGCTTCCGTCCCGCCCTCCCGCGCGACTTTTTTGAGTTCCGGATCAAGTTCGGTGTCAGTTTTCATGGTTGAGTAATTTATAGAATTTTTCCTTTAATTTCTCTAACTTCGGACTGATGACGATTTGGCAGTACGGCTGATCTTTGTTGTTTTGGTAATAGTTGCGGTGATAGTCCTCGGCTTCGTAAAACTTCTCAAGCGGCTTGACCTCGGTGACGATCTTAGAGTCAGGAGTATCGATTTCTTTGATGAATGCCTTGGCTTCTTGTTCCTGCTCGGGGCTCGTCGTGAATATTATCGAGCGGTACTGCGTCCCGACATCATTGCCTTGTCTGTTGAGTGTCGTCGGATCGTGGACGGCAAAAAATACCGTCAGTAAATCGCGATACGAAATAATCGTCGAATCATACTCGATGCGGATCACTTCCGCCTTTGGTTGTCCGGCGTACCCCGGTATGACTGACGCCACGTCCTTGAGCTGTTGATACACCGCTTCCGTACACCAAAAGCATCCCCCGCCAAAAATAGCTATTTCCGGTGACATGCTAGGCAGCCGGGTTTGGTGTCGAGCTGACTTCCGTGACGACGGGCTGGTGAGCACCGGCAAAGTTGATTCCCACGATCACTAACAAGAGAATCGTAAACTGAAGTGGAATGAGGTGAAGGTTCGCGCCGATCATCAGATCAAGCGCTGAAATGATGATCCCGAGCGTCATGGCATGCAAGCCAACCTGGTACGCGGTTCCATATCCGACTTTGCGCTTCATGATCGTCAGAAGCAGCCACACCAGTAACGCGCCAATCAAAAGATAGAGCATCTGGTACGCGAAGTAGAAAAGGCCGGCGATAAATATGAACGGTACGGCAATGAACGGTATGACCTTCGCGATGGGATTGATCTTTGAGCCAAGGCTTCGCACTAACTCACGATTGATCGTGGTGTCGGGAACGCCTTCGAGTGGAATAAACTGTACGGTGCCGTTGCTTTTGTACATCGCCACGCTATCTTTCATGACCCAGGCAACGGTTTGATATTTTTGAAAGGTGGCAAGATCAAAGGAACGCTTGGTGTCGATCACCAGAAGATTTTGGTAGGATTTGTCATTCACCTCAAACTCATCACCAGCGGGCAACGGAACGTAGTACGGTTCGGGCTGATTGACGGAAACCTGGCCCTGGGTAAGCTTGATTTCTAGGTCAGCCGGATACGACTCGGCGAGCTTGCTTGAAAAATCTCCCAACGCCGCACGAATCAATGGCGCCGCCTTGAACGCCAATACGACCGTTACTACGAGTGATGCCAGCAACGCAAACTTAATATATTGTTTCAGTGAAAACGAAAACGGCTTACTCGGCAATTCTTGGTACATCGCCGGCCCATATACGCTCCTTCCAATATTAGTAAAGAATGTTTTCATAATGTATAATCGTATCATGCAAGAACTCGAACAGCAAACAATTACTACCATTAAAAAAGTCGCTCCCGCCGTGGTGAGCATTGTCATTTCCAAGCTCATGCCGGCGGTACACCAGTTGCCGCTCAATCCCGCTTTCAAGACGCCGGGTGATTTCCCCATCCCCCTTCCCGAGGAGCCGCTGGGCAACTTTCATCCGGTTGCCAATGGAAGCGGCCACAAAGTCAAAGTGGGCGGCGGCTCCGGCTTTATCGTCACGGCGGACGGCTTGATTCTCACTAACAAGCACGTCGTCTACGAAACTGATGCCGACTATATGGTCATCACTAATGATGAAAAGGAGTATCCGGCTAAGGTGCTCTCCCGTGATCCCATCAATGATGTCGCGATTCTCAAGATTGAGGCACAAAACCTCCCCACCGTAACGCTCGGTGATTCTCATACGATCGAGCTGGGCCAGTCGGCATTTGCCATCGGCAATGCCCTGGGGCTTTTTAGCAATACCGTGTCCAAAGGCATCATATCCGGCCTGGGACGCAAGATCTCCGCGGCGCTGGGGTCGGGAGGGCAGATCGAAAACCTCCGCCATGTCATCCAGACCGATGTCGCCATCAACCAGGGCAACTCGGGCGGGCCGCTGGTCAATCTTACCGGCGAAGTCATTGGCATCAACACGGCGATCATTTTTGGCGCACAAAACATCGGCTTTGCCCTCCCGATCAACTGGGCCAAGACCGACCTGGAGGATCTCATTCGCACCGGCCGCATCATTCGTCCGTATATCGGCCTTCGCTATATCACCCTCACCAAAGACATGCAGGAGCGCTATGCCTTGCCGGTAGACTACGGCGCCCTCGTACTCAAAGACCATGTCCCCGGCTCGCAAGCCGTCGTCCCTGGCTCCCCCGCTGACAAGGCGGGTGTCAAAGAGAACGATATTATTCTCGAGATCAACGGCACGAAGCTCACCGAAAAAGTCGAGCTTGCCGATGTCGTCGAGCAGTGCGAGGTCGGCGATCAGATCTCACTGGTTATCCAGCGTGACGGCAAAGCGATTAATGCGACGACCACGCTCCAAGAGCGCGCCTAAGCCATGCTTAAACACATCATCAAAGAACTTGATCGTCTCGAAGACCATGTCCGGCATTGGCTGAGCAAGCGGCCGCTTTTGTACGCGCTGGTTGCCGGCGTGGGCGTGGTGCTCTTTTGGCGCGGCGTGTGGGATTTGGCGGGATTGATTATCGGGCCATGGGTCTCGCTCCTGGTGAGCGTGGTGATCATGCTGATTACGGGCACGTTCGTGTCGTTTTTTATCGGTGATCAGATTATTATCTCGGGCATGAAAGCCGAGAAGCGCGTTGACGAAAAAACCGAAGAAGAAATCCGCAAAGAAGAGAGCGAGATCGCGCATCTCGATGAGGATATGGAGCTTCTCAAGAGCCAAGTCGCGGATATCAAGAGAATGATTGAAAAAGCTGACCTCTAAATATACCGGGTATGCTTGCTGAAAATCCAAAAGCCAGATTCGACTACGACATCCTCGAAACCCTCGAGGCGGGACTTGCCTTGCAAGGCCAAGAGGTCAAAGCCACGCGCACCGGCAAGACGAGCATCAAAGGCAGCTACGTAAAAATTTTTAATAATGAAGCCTACCTGGTCGGCGCCCAGATCGCGCCCTACCAGCCCGGCAACGCGCCCAAGGACTACGAT
>JBBTUB010000003.1:0-18906 GCA_038064015.1 Patescibacteria group bacterium
CGTGACGATCAGCAGTGAGGCAAGGATTTCAAAATAAAAACGAAGATAGCGCATAATTATTGCATCGCCATATATCGGCGACGCTGTGTGGGCGATAGTCGCTCTAATGCGTATCGTAGCATAGTTCGAGGCATGTGTGATACATGCTCGTCGAGAAACGCCGTGAGCGCGCGCTCGTCTTTCTTACCGACTTCACGGAGCATCCAGCCCGTAGCTTTGTGGATCAAATCATGAGGATCTTTGATGAGTAGGATCGCCAGCTTGAGTGTCTCGTCAAAGCGGCCTTGCCTGATGAAATATTGCGTGGCGACGATCGCGATGCGACGCTCCCAAAGATTTCTTGATTTCGCGAGTTTAAAAAGCATGGTGCGCTTTGTTGGATGGTCAAAAAAATATGGCCCGAGGATGTATGGCGCGCTTGAGTCCACAAGATCCCAGTTGTTGATGTGCGCCGTATTGGCAAGATAAAAATCGGGAATTGAGCTATCAGTCTTAGATTTTGCAACAAGCATGAAAAGCACGCAGAGCCGCTCTTCGTGTTTGCCGGTTTGCAATATATATTTAATGCGCGAGAGAGAAACGCGGTCGGCATATTTTTTGGCAATCACGCGGGTCTGTGGAACAGTGACTCCAAAAAAACGATCACCTTGCGCGTACTCGCCTTTTCCGGTCTTGAAAAATCGCGACAAGATTGCCGCTTTCTTGGGATCGGCGAGTTTCTCAAACTCGGCTCTGATCTGATAGATCGCCGACTCGGCGCGAGGGTCGTAGACGCGGTGGCGCGCGGCGTGGACCTGTTCGCCATGCGGACTGACCAGGCTTGCCCTCATGAGAGCCTTGTAGCGCTTCATGTTGACCACCGACCACTGACTCTTGGAGCGTCGCGGCGTAAAACGCTGAGCATACTGACGGTGATCGACGCCCTTGGCCTGGCCGTCAATCCAGCCGAAACACAGCGCCTCGTCAAGCGCCTCGTGGTACGTCAAGCGCTTTTCATTGTGCTCTTTCTTATCGAAGACCAGCCAAATTTCCTTGGCCTTCGCGTGATGCTTCTCAAGCCACTTCCGCCATGCTCCCCTGGTCGGCGCGTAAAACGTGGTGGTGATTTCCATGCAACCAATATTACACTAAAAGTGTTATCTGAAAAGTGAAGCGCCCAGAAACGGAAAAATTGAATTGTAAAAACAAATGGTATACCCTTAATATATGCGTGGCGTTTCGTCTTCCCACGCACGGAGGCAAGCATGGTTGGCAACGTCTGCCACAAGTGCAAGCAGCCCCTCGACACCTGGCCGTTTCACGCGGTCAGTGTCAATAAGTTCGAGCACACCGGGAGGTGCCCGCCGATGCCCACCCCCGCCGCTCCCCAAGAGTGCACAGTTCCGGCGCCCAGCGCTTGAGCTGCAGCCCCCTCGTCCTCGTCCTTGGCCTCCCGTCGCGCCCAGCGCTGCGGGGGGTCTTTTCAATTCAGCAAACTCGACATTTCTTGGATCATAATGTATACTATTTATGTTTTCGCGATACTACCAACTAGGAGGAAAGTCCCGTGAAATGTTGGACATTTGCAGGAGGGAAAGTCGCCAAAGGCATCATCGCCACCTTCCATCCCCGGAAAGAGCGGTGGTATGTCAACCTAGGGGAAATGAAGACAGAAGAAGGAATTCGGTGGACTCGGAGATTCGGAGTTCATGACGGGCGGAGACCTGTCATGGCTGACAACCTTGTCATGGAGGCCCGACCTCGCGTAGTGACATGCGAGGGAAAAGCCTTCTGGACACTCGGTACTCCGAGGGAGGACGAGCCAATGGTCCTTCTCCGAATTCTCGCCACGGTGGAACGTGGTCGGAAACGCGAGGGTACCTGGTGGGTCCGTAGGGGTGAAGCCAACGCCCTTTCTGGACCATGGAGCGGCAGTCCGCTCCATCCGCCTATTGATCGGGTTGGCTATGACGACCTGATCATGGCCCGACCGAACACAGTGCTGGGCATCAGGCTGCCCAACACCACCATACTCCATACTGTAACCGTGAGAGAAGACGGAATTCTCACGATCACAGAAACTCCTCAGCCACCTACAACGGCACCAGTACATCAGACTCCGTTCTCCGGCATCCTCATTCGCCTCTAGGCGGATACTCGTTCTTCAACAACCTTCTCACAGGAGGTGGAGCCCGCGACATCACACTGTCTCGGGCTTCGTCATTTTTATACACCGCTAAAACCCCAACTTTTCGTTGACGATAATGACCGTAACGCGGTCTGGGGTGATTTCTCGATTGAATACCAAAAGCTTACTGATGAAGCTGCCGTTGGTGATGTTGTAGGCTTTGTTGGCACGCTCGGACTCAAGCGGCAGGACATACTCGTGGAGCCGCTTCATGCCTTCGTCAAAATCTTTGACGATTTTTTGCGCGCCAATCACCCAGATGAGATGGGGCGAACCATACGCGTAGGCGCCAAGCTGACTGCCGGTATTGGACGCGATCATGAGCTTGCCGTCTTCAGTCAACGCATGAACACTGCCGATCGTCCAATCCGCGGCGGCACCCAGTTGGCGCTTGCGATCTGCTGGAACGTCTTTATCCATGAGCTTAATACGCACCGCGTCGTATTTACCTGACTCATTGATCTCCTGCGCTACGCCAATCATGTCGAGCGTCACCGAGGTCATATTCATGATTTCGGCGCCTGCAGGGATAAGCTCAAAGACTTTTTGCTTGGCTTCAGCGCCAGTCCCGGCGAAATATGCCTTCATGCCATTGGCCTCCAGCGCCTTCATCGAATTCTCTATTTGCTCTTGAGAAGCAAGTTCATTGAAATTTTTCATAGGTCTTCATTCTACGCTTCATTGGCTTACGGTGCAAACATCAAAAAACCCGCCACGGTGGCGGGTTTTTTGTTTTGTTTAGTTTACAATTCTATGTGGGCATCTCCATCAAGATCAACATCTAATTTAATATTTGCTTCGGCATCTGCGTTCGCATCAGCCTCGGCATCCTCATCGCTTTCAGCTTCAGCCTTTACTTCGGCATTCGCATCAGCGCGGACCTCAGCTTTGCTTTCTGCCTTTACCTCCTCGTCACTTGAGAAAATACTCTCAAGGCGAAAGGTCCCACGGTCCTCGGCACGCACATCAGCCGTCGCCTCTACCTCTGCATCTGCCTGCACGCGATCGGCACGGTCCTCTCTATCATAGGTGGCCCCCATACCAAGTGCCAACGAAGCGGCAACTGCAAGCGTAATAAGCATATTCATCGTCGCAGCGAAGTCGTGATTACCAACGATTTCGCGATTACGAATTATTGCTCGACTATATATAAAGACGGCTCAGGAAAAGCCGTCTTACACTTGAAATACTTGACTATTTTACTTAATCGTGATGCTTGTAACAACGTCGCCTTGGGCGATCTTGCGCACAATTTCCATGCCGGCGGTGACTCTGCCAAAGACGGTATGCAAGCCGTAAAGATGCGTCTGCGGCTCGGTGGTTACAATGAAAAACTGGCTGCCGTTGGTAGCAGGTCCGGAGTTGGCCATGGCAATCGCGCCGACATCAACGGGCATAGACTCAAGCGAGTAGTTGTACTTGTAGCCGCCTGCTTCATACTGCGCGATCAGGTTTTCCGGCACACCAAGGACGCGCGGGTTAATCTCATCTTCAAATTTATAGCCGGGGCCCCCGCGACCGACATTGGGATCGTCAGTCTTCGACAAGGGATCTCCGCCTTGAATCATAAAGTTGGCAATAACGCGGTGGAATTTGGTGCCGTTATAAAATCCTTCTTCAGAAAGCTTTACAAAATTGGCTACGGTTTTGGGTGCCACCTTGGCATACAACGCCAGCGTAATGTCACCCTTGGCGGTATGGATGACGGCAGTATAAAGGTCGCGGGTTGGTTCGGTGCTCATAGTTGTTGATGGACTCGCTGAGGGTGTGGCTAGCGTCAGGCGTGGCTTTTGATTCAAGAAAAAATATCCCGCGATCCCCAGCGCGATGATAACAATAATCGCAATCAGGCCGGTTTTCATAGACTCTACTCTAGCACACCCTCAAGTTCTTGCAAAATTTCATCCGGGATCGGAATCTTTCTGCCCAAGGGACTGACGCCCGGATATCGCCACGCGGAAATGATTTTTTTCTTGGTCCCCATTTCAGTATACATCACCCAGACTTCCTGCTTCTTACTGCTCGTGGGCTTCATCGCGGCGGTTGTTTTGGGAGCGATCCCCTCTTCCCTGCGGTCAGGAAATCGCGTGATGCGCTTGATCAAGCTCTCCGAAATCCCATAGTGCATCATCTTGCCGATGACGTGCTGGGTCCACAGATACTTGGCGTCGTTTTTGGGAGGACGAAATTGCATTAGAGAAATGAGTGAATCGGCCACGTCAGCAGTTCTAAAATCTTCCATCCCAGAAAACGCCTGGTCCAGGTCTCGAAGCGCACTTCTTCCGCGTTTTCAAGATCTTCAAAAAAATGCCGCTTGAGTTCCTCGATGCACTCACCCCGCATGGTAACGATATTGGCCTCGTGGTTAAAAAGAAAACTTAAGTTATCAAGATTCGTACTCCCCACGGTTGCCCATTCCTCGTCGATGACACCGACTTTGGCGTGCATCATGCCGGCACGATAGCGATAAATCTTGATACCGGACTTGAGCGCCAAGGTAAAAAACGATTGCATCGCATAGTCCACGATGCGAAAATCAGAGGACATGGGAAGTAGTAATCGCACCTCGATGCCGCGGCGAGCGGCTTGGCGCAATCGCCGAAACAATCGCAACGGTGGCACAAAGTAGGGTGTCGTGAGATAAATCGAGCGTTGCGCATGCTTAATCGTGCCGAGAAGGTTTTGGTAAAACAAACGGCTGCGAAACCACGGGGTATCAGTGAGAAACGTGAAACCCTCGACGAATTCCCTGGACTGCCGGCTCCGAATCGGCTTATCTTCTTTGACACTTTGCCACATCTGGTCGTACGCACGCTGCATCTGGTCCACGACAGGTCCGGTCAGGCGAATATTCGTGTCGCGCCACGCTTTCGTTTTTTGATTGAGCCCGACGCCACCGGTATGGGCGATCGTACCGTCAATGACCAGCAACTTGCGATGATCTCGGAATGCCCACGATGTCCAGTTCGGCACGCGCCACGCGCTGACTGGGTGCACAAATTGCACCTCGATGCCGGCATCCTGAAGATCACGGATCACCGGGGATTCGTAAATTTGATAGCTGCCGACCATATCGCAAAGCACGCGCACACGCACGCCGGAGCGCGCTTTATCCATAAAAAGCTCAAAGAACCGCTTGGTCGCAGGCTCATATTGCATGATGAATTGCTCGATGTCGATGGTCTCTCGAGCGCTCTGACAATCGGCATACATCGCATCCCACGCTTCATCGCTTGTTAGATAGAATTTCCAGGTGGTTGCCATGAAGCGAGATCGACACGGCGGAGATACCAGCCGACGATAAACATAATTCCTACCAAACTTTCAAATATCAAACAATACTGACAAAATGCATCCAGGATAAACCATTGCACATAAACCAGTCCGAGTGATCCGACCACGCCGGCACCGAGAATTTGAAGCAAGAGCGATGCGCGCTTCGGACTGGGAGCACTTCGAAAGGTCAACACCAAAAAGAACACCAGCAGCGCGTAGAGCACTCCCCACAGTGACGTGGGCACTCCAAGAATAACGGAATAGCTGCTCGTAAGCACTTGCTCGCAACCACTGAGCGTGCAAGGCGGGATTACCTGTCGATAGTGCTCGATCGTCAGGTATGCCGAATCGATGAATGCCAGGAAACTAAGAACTAAGAGCGCGGTCGATAAGTGCTTTGAATTCGTCATAATTTGATGGTTGAATCTTTTTGGTGTTTAAGAAAAATGTCGGCGTCGAGTTGACGTTGAACTTCGTGGCGCCTTTTTTGTCATCTTCGACGTTGTTCTTGACGACCTCCGACTCGATATCTTGCTGCAGCTTGGTCATATCGAGCTTGATCGTCTCGGCATATCCTCGAAAGATGGGATCGGCGTCAGCCTTTCCTGACCACTCGTTTTGTCCCGCGAAAATCGCGTCATGCATTTCCCAATACTTGCCCTGCAAATCGGCGGCCTCGGCATAGCGGGCGGCACGCTCAGCGTGCTTGTGGCTTGGAAGCGGAAAATCTCGATAGACGAACGCGAGCTTGTCTCCATAGTCTTTGGTAAGCTGCTGCAAAAATGGCTCCGCTTGCCCGCATCCCGGACACTGAAAATCGCCATATTCGATGAGGCGCACTTTGGCATCGGGATTGCCGCGAATATGGTCGGAAGCGGCGATCACGCTAACTTCGGGATACTCGGCCTGCTCCGGCTTGGGCGCGCTGTATTTTACCAGCAAAAAAAGAACCGCAAACGTGGCAACAAAGACTCCAATCCAGATACCGATGGTTTTAGTCATAATGCAGTCTAGCAAAAAAAATCGCCCCTGAAAAGGCGGGAGGTGAAATCTCGCTCTAGGAACATCTGTTACTCCTGAAGAATTTCGCGGGCTCTTTCAATATCTTCGGAACGAACATATAGCTCCCCGCCAGTGATATTACCCAGATATGCTGCACTATTGGGCTGCATGGTTTGAAAAATAACCTTAATACCTTCCGCTTCTAATAATTGCTTCACAGTTTCCGCTTCAAAAATCGTAACGAAAGATCGTAAAAATACGAGCTTCACCGATACATCCAACCGCAATGACAGGTGATCTCTGATCGATTCGAAAAATTCCTTATCACTGGGATGCGTTAAAAGAATTTCCACATCATCTTGGTCAACCCAGCGAGCTTCAGGATTTTCCGAATCGATGGGCTTAAGCTCAGTAACTCTTGTCGTTAAAAAATACATCGTTATTGTTTTCCATTCGCTATGATCGTCTCTCCCGTCCTCGCCAATTCTCCATCGTTCGTAGGTACCAAGTTTTTTATGTAACGTAAGGTCTTTCTTTTCTAAACCCGTTTCTTCATGTATTTCCCGATAGAGAGCGGATATTTCGTCCTCGCCATTTTCAAGATGACCTTTTGGCAACGACCATGCAGTTCCATGCTGACTCACGACCAAAACCTGCTTTTCAGGATTCAGAATCACTCCTCCGACAGATTGGGTACGTTTAGGATCACTCATTGCTTATGGTACGGAGCGTTAATTAACCCGCACTTTTTGAACTTCTTGCCCGACCCGCACGGACAGGGGTCATTTCGGCCAATCTTGGGTTGCGAATCGTGAACCGTAACGCCGGGGGTGTGGTGATCGTGAGATTCGTGCTCAATCGCTGATGGTTGCACTGCCTGCCGGCCTTCCACGGTTTGTTGCGAGCGCGGTTGCTGAACCATATTGACTTTGAAAATCAGATTGGCGACTTGTGATTGGATCGTTGCTTGAAGTTGGTTGAAAAGCCGCTGGGCTTCGATTTTGTACTCTACTAACGGATCGCGTTGGCCGTAGGCGCGCAAGCGGACCGAGTCGCGCAGGTGCTCCATCTCTTCCAAGTGGTCAACCCAGAGCTCATCAATGACACGCAAGAGGACGGTCTTTTCGAGATCGCGCATGGCGTCCATGCCAATTTCTTGCTCGCGGGCCACGTAGGCCGCCTCGGCAGTCTCATGATCGCCCAGTAAGGCGACAGTCGCTTCTTTTAATTTCTGCTCATCCGTATCACCAAGCTCCGTAGCGGCATGCGCCGCCTTGATCATCTCAAATTCTGCCGCAACATACTCCGATAACTTGTCGCGAAGACTCTCCGTGCGAAGGGCTTCATTGCGCAGTTCATAGATCGCGGTCCGGTGCTTGTTCATCACGTCGTCGTACTCAAGCACGTACTTGCGAGTATCAAAATTGTGGCCTTCGATCTTGGATTGAGCTTGCTCGATAGCTCGGTTAATGAGCTTATTCTCAATGACCTCATCTTCTCCGACACCGAGGCGCTCCATCCAGCCTTTGATGCGGTCGCCCCCAAAAATTCGTACCACCTCATCTTCGGTTGAGACGAAAAACTGTGACGACCCCGGATCGCCTTGCCGTCCCGCACGACCGCGAAGCTGATCATCGATGCGACGAGCCTCGTGGCGTTCCGTGCCAATGACGTGAAGGCCGCCGGCGTCTCTCGTACGCTTCGCGTCCTCGAGATTGGATGGATTACCACCCAAGATGATATCCACGCCGCGGCCAGCCATGTTGGTGGCAACCGTGACGGCGGCATGACGGCCTGCCTGCGCAAGGATCTCTGCCTCCCGCTCATGGTTCTTGGCATTCAGCACATCGTAGCGAATGCCTTCGCGCTCAAGCATCGCGGCGAGCATCTCGTTTTTGGCAATCGAGACCGTACCGATGAGCACCGGCTGGCCTGCCTCATGCCGTGCTTTGACTTCTTGGACAATCGCCCGGAACTTGCCTTCTTCGGTTTTATAAATGCGATCAGTAAGATTCTCCCGCATCATGGGCTTGTTGGTCGGAATGCTGATGACATCCAGCTTGTAGACTTTGTGGAATTCTTCCGCCGAGGTCTGCGCCGTACCTGTCATGCCGGAAAGCTTCTTATACAAACGGAAATAATTCTGGAACGTGATCGTCGCCAGCGTGCGGGATTCTTTTTGGACGAGTACTCCCTCTTTCGCTTCTACCGCCTGGTGCAGTCCCTCGGACCATCGGCGTCCGGGCATCATGCGACCCGTAAACTCGTCTACGATAATTACCTCTCCCTCACGAACCACATATTCCTTGTCGCGGTGAAATAACACCAGAGCCTTGAGCGCCTGCTGGAGGTGATGGACATAGCGCGCGCCACCCTCTTCATAGATATTTTTGATCTTGAGCATAGCCTCAACTTTTTCAATGCCCGCTTCGGTGATACTGACCGCCTTGAGCTTCTCGTCGACGGTGTAATCTTCTCCAGCTTTGAGGCTGGGAACGATTTTTGAAAACGTCTGGTAGAGCTTTCCCGAGTCTTCGTCGGGCGCAGAGATAATGAGCGGCGTGCGTGCCTCATCAATGAGAATGGAGTCGATCTCGTCGACAATCGCGTAGTGGTGGCCCTTGGCTTGCACCATCTGGTCCAGCGAGTACGCCATGTTGTCGCGCAAATAATCAAAGCCGTACTCATTGTTGGTGCCGTAGGTAATGTCGGCCTCGTAGGCTTGGCGGCGCTGGACCGGGCGCAAGTATTCATGCACGATCCGAAATCCACCCGTAATATCCCGCTCTTGGTCTTGCTCCGGGTTGACGTGCGCGGGATCATATTGATACGAAGCTTCATGGGTGATGGCCGCCGTACTGAGGCCGAGGGCGTAAAAAATCTGTCCCATCCACGTCGCGTCGCGTCGCGCCAGATAGTCGTTGACGGTGACCACATGGACGCCATGGCCGGATAAGGCATTCAAATATGCGGGAAGTGTCGCGACAAGTGTTTTCCCTTCTCCGGTTTTCATTTCCGCGATATTACCGGAGTGGAGCGCCAAGCCACCCATCAGCTGTACATCATAGTGACGCTGCTTGAGGGTGCGCTTGGCGGATTCGCGCACCGCAGCAAACGCTTCCGGGATGAGATCATCCAAGGCATCACCGTCGGCAAGTCGCTTTCGAAATTCTTCCGTCTTCGCCTTGAGCTCGTCAGGTGAAAAATGCTCGAACGTTGGTTCGAGCTCATTGATCTTCGCTACGATGTCGGCATAGCGGCCAACGGTGCGCCGATTGGCGTCACCGAATAGTTTTCCGAGAAGGCTCATGTTTTGTTTTGTGTTTGAGAAGCTGGCGCTCGATATCATCTTTCATATCATTGATCGCGGCATGAAGATCTTCATGCGTGGCGACCGCTCGAAAAAATTCGCTCCCGATCTTGAGGTTTGTCTCCGCCATGAATACCCCGCCGGACTTGTGATGGTGTGAAGGCTTCCCCACTTCGATGCGTAATTCAGCGAGTGATTCGTGCTTCGGATCCATGAAGTGCTTCAGCGATTCACACTTCGCTTCGATGTGCTTCTTGATCGTCGGCGTAAGCTCGATGTTGAGTCCGTGCATCATCAGTTTCATATTTTAATACTATCATAAACAATGGCAAAGTAAAACCCCGTACCAGGCGGTACGGGGTTAGAGAAAGTTATCGGCGCTTGCTGGTCTTCTTCGCCTTCTTTACTTTCTTCTTTGCTGTTTTCTTTTTCATAGGATTTTTTTTCTCATAATTATTTCTACTCGACCTGCTATCATTTTAGTTCAAAAATATTTTTTTGTAGAGAAAAAAAGTGGATAACTTTTTGTAAACCGTCTTCGAGCGACACGCGAGGCTCCCATCCGAGTTCTTTTTTCGCACGCGAGATGTCCGGACATCGCTGTCGAGGATCGTCTTGCGGAAGTTGTAAATTTATTGTTGAAGATTTTGAAATCGTAAGCTCCAGAATTTTTTTCGCGATATCGAGAACGGTGATTTCATTCGGATTGCCGAGATTTATAGGACCTGAAATTTTTTTTGCTCCATAAGACGTATCAATCCGTCAACCATATCTGAAACAAAGCAAAACGCGCGCGTCTGGCTTCCGTCACCATAGATCGTCAGTGGTTCGCCTCGAAGCGCCTGGATGATAAAATTGGAAACGACGCGCCCATCATCAGCAGCCATGCTGGCGATGATAATAAATCAAGCGCGATTACGCGGTGACCCTCCGCAAGCAATCGCTCGCACAGATGACTGCCGATAAACCCCGCTCTCCCGGTAATGAGAGTGGTCATTGATATGATTGTTGTTCGCGATTATTGATTCTGAAAACAGAATATGCGCCAAAACCGTCTTGGTCAAACGCATAGTGCATCGTGTTGAGATCTTTGAGGTACGCGCTGTCTTCTCCGGTTTCAATGAGCTGATATATTTTGCCATCTTCAGTTTCGCCATTGGTATAGTATGGAGATGTCGTAAACGCATCACGGGTCGAAGCGGAAACTATGTGCACAGCGTCAAAACAGCCGCGCGCCCCGAGGTGTCCGTATTGCAAACAAATCTTGGGACTGAGCACGATGCGTTTGTAACCGTGCGGATTGATAATAAAAATATCTTTATCGCCCTCCGCCCTGATAAAGTCGCCCTCATGAAGACCGAATTTTTCCGGTGTTATTTTTTCCTCTGGAACCACGATCGCCTGAGGCTTTACGCGCGCCAGGCTCATCGTAATAGCATGCGTCGGCTCATTGGAAGAAAATCCTGATAGCTTTTGGGATGTATAGGGCATCAGCAAAACACCAGTCACGGTGACGCCCACATTAGGAATGAGAATTTCGCCGGTCGTGGCGGTACGAATGGTCGTCGTGCCATCATTAAAAAATACGACATATGGGATGCGCAAAGAAGCCATATCGCCTGAGAAAGAAACTCGAAGCGTCGATGTCGGTCCCGCGACAAATCCCTTGAGGTCATACCAGCGCTGTTCCCAATCCCGAAGCACCAGTGGCACCTCAAGGCTCGCCGCGTCAGCCATGTTGGGAAATAAGAGTGTCGGCGCGACTCGTATCGAGGCAAGTCCGGGATCGGAATACGCATAGCGAGCGCCCAACGACGGATCATTGAGTCGGTTGGCAATCATCCAGCCCGTAAAAATATCATGGAACGTGTCCGTGTATCCGTTTCGGGCAAGCGCATCGTTGATACTGGCGATGCCGTTGGTATGACTCGTCAGTTGGTCCGCCACAACCCGCGGCGACCAATGCTGTTTCATGTAGGCTCCCAGCAACGCGACCTGCCCGTAGTCGGGAATAAAGTTCTTCCACTCAGTAACGCTGTCCGATGGCTGATTAAGAAATGATTGTGCACGCCGCTCGATATTGGATCCGCTATAGGCACTGTTGTAACCGAGGTGCCCGATCGCGTATTCGGAGCGAAGCTCGTTAAGCCAGATGTCTTCCTCTAGGCTTCGGAGCTTTTCTTTTTGGTTAAAAGAAATCAGGTGCTGAAACTCATGGGCGATGAAATGATGCAAGCGCACCGGATCCCACAGCTGACTGGCGTTGAGAAAAATAATTTCTCGTTCATTGGAATTTGGTACCTGACTACGCAGAAACTCATTCCCACTATCAAAGTAGCCTCCCACACTCTGCCGCAAATCAGCAAACACCAGCGTCACTCGAGGATCATCGTCAATGCCGGGATTTGGCTCCGAACCAAAAAAGGTTGTCTCTTGAGGATAGATGCGCTGATCAAATTCAGTCCCGATGCCATGCAGTGACTCGAGCGTCTGCGATCGTCCGAACGTCCCCAGGCCATTCCAGTAGTCATCGGCAACGTAGAGGTATGCGCGCTCGGAAACACTGCGAAGCGTTGCGCCCACTTGATCCCGCCCGCGGCTGTCATATTCTGAATTCACAAAAAAAACCTGCTGCGCTCCAAGCACATCGGCATACACATCCGGCACCACAAGAAACCAAGCAAGACCTACGAGAACTGCGAAACGAATTTTTGTATTTTTTCCCATGTAATTTCTTGTTCGATTTCTTCGGGTGCCACGTCCAACTGCTCAGGAAGATCGGGGCTCCATGCCGGGTAGCGATAAATCAGCACATACGCCGGCTCGGCGCTGATGTTCTCGATGAGATGCGCGCATCCCGGAGGGTATTTGATCGTCTTAAAATCCCCCTCGCCATACTCAACTATTTCTTTCTCGGCCCTGCTTCTATAGACGGTAGAGCGAATCCGCCCTTTCAGGCAAGTAACATGATACGTGGCAACTGCATGTATGTGATAGCCTTTCACCGTGCCCGGATCGATAACTGTCAAATAAAAACTCCCCTCCAGCACCTCAGTAAAGCCGTCTCGGTCACTCTGCACCTCCAAGAGCCAGCCGTTGGGCGTCCCATCGAGATGCTTGGTAACTACTTTCTTGCACGGTTTGATTTTGATGATATCGTCTGCCATTTTGAAATGTTTAAACTCACATCGCGCGGCAAAGGCGTAGCAATATCCGCTCGCGACATTTTTCCTACGTGCGGCGAGACTCGTCGAGCCAAATCGTACATGCTCATGCGCTTTCCCGCAATATGGATGATACCACACAGATCTTTCATCAGCGCCGCCCGAACTAATTGCGGTGCGATCTCGCTGACGAAATCATGGCTTCCCCACTGATCGACGAATGCCTTGGGGTAGAGCCACGCACCCTCCGGCTTAAACGCCGTCCGGATGATTAACGTGTCGGGATACTGTCTGATGATAAGCTCCCCGGCGAGTTTGGTCAACGCATAAAAATTTCTCGGATTCGGAATATCGTCTTCCCGATAGTTTCCGCGCTCGCCGTCGAAAACATAGTCGGTGGAAATGAAAACAAGTCGGCGGCCTTTCGCAGCCTGCGCAATATTTTGCGTGCCCGTGACATTCACCGTCCAGCATTTTTCTTTTTTCGTCTCGGCGCCTGCCACATCCGTCCATGCCGCGGCATGAATGATGATATCCGGATTGTATTTTTTGATCGCGCGCGAACACGATACGGCATCCGTAACATCAAGCTCACTCGCTCGCGGTGCGGCGCATGAGATCAATTTTTGAATCTCCGTCCCCAGCGTTCCCGATCCGCCGGTTACTAAAATTTTTAATTTTGATTTTTTAATTTTGATTTTTTCTGCGCCCATACAGTTGCGTAGGCAAGTGAATCGAACGTGCCCGTGTCGATCCATTCACCCTTGATAATGCTGACCATAAGTTCTTTACGCTGAAGGTACCAATTGTGCACATCCGTGATTTCCAATTCGCCCCGCGCGGAAGGTTTTGCTTTTCTTGCGGCTTCAATGACGCGATTATCATACACATAGAGTCCGGGAATCGCATACGATGATAAGAATTTCTTTGGCTTTTCGACAATCTTGACGGCCCGCATCTCCGCATCAAACTTTACCACGCCGGAACGCTCGGGATCGGGAACTTTTTTGGCAAAAATATGCCCGCCAGATTTGAAGTTGTTGATCTCCTTTGAAAAATCGTCTTCAAAAATATTGTCGCCGAGGATCAGAGTCACGTTGTCCTTGCCGATGAATTTTTCTCCGATTATGAATGCCTGGGCGAGCCCTTCCGGTTTGTCCTGGATCTCATACGTAAACTTTGCCCCGAATTCTTTACCGGAACCGAGGAGATTAAGAAAGTCACCGGCGCGTCGGGGAGCAATAATGATGAGAATATCTTTGATCCCGGCCTGCAATAACGTCTGTAGCGGATAAAAAATCATCGGCCGGTCATAAATCGGAAGAAGCTGCTTGCTCGTGACTTTGGTCAGTGGGCGAAGGCGCGTCCCCTCCCCGCCCGCAAGAATAATGCCTTTCATAAATTTTTCTGAAACCACGTTATTGTTTCTTTCAGCGCCACATCGAATTTCGCTTTGGACCTCCAACCGAGCTGACTTCGAATTTTACTCGAGTCGGGAACATACTTGCGATCATGGCCCGGACGATCGGGAACAAACTCAATCGGCCCCCCGATCCGGCGGGCAATGTCAAGATTCGTGTGGTATTCGTCGGCGCTGATATTGTAAATTTCTCCCGCATTCCCCTTATGCAAGACAAGTTCAATGGCACGGCAGTGATCCTCGACAAAAAGCCAATCTCGAGTATTTTTGCCGTCACCATACAGGGGCATTCTTTTATTTTGTAACATGCGTAGAATAAAAAACGGTATGAGCTTTTCGGGATATTGATGCGGCCCATAGGTATTGCTGCCGCGCGTCACGATGACTGGCACGCCATAGGTGCGAAAATAACTCATACACAGCAAATCGCCGGCAGCCTTGGTGCTCGAATAGGGAGAACTAGGATGTAGGGTTGAGGTTTCAGTGAACTTCTTTTTCGAATTCACCTCAACGTCGCCATACACTTCGTCGGTGCTGACTTGAATATATTTTTTGATGCCGAATTTTTTTACGGCCTCCAAAAGCGTAAAGACACCATGGACATTAGTCCTGACGAAATCGGCCGCATGGCCGTGAATGCTCCGATCTACGTGCGTTTCCGCAGCAAAATTAACGAGATAGTCCGGCCGGTATTTTTTAAAAACCGCGTAGACGTGGTTCTTGTTTGCAATGTCCCCGCGAACAAAGGTGCCAAGGATGTTTCTTTTGTCGCCGGCATATGTCAACTTGTCAAAGTTGATGATAGTATATTTTTTTTGGAAAAGGCGGATAAAATTACTGCCGATAAATCCAGCTCCTCCGGTGACAAGAATCGTAGACATTTGGGTAAATATATTGTATGATACTCCCATGCGAAAGTCAATCCTTCTCCTCGGTGATCTTGCGATACTCTATGCCGCGCTCATGGGCATGCTGCTCATTCGCTATGGAGCCGAGTACCACCGAAACTTCCTGGTGCATTTATTGCCGTTTACGATTATTTTCGCGGTCTGGCTTTTGGTGTTTTACATCGCCAATCTCTATGAGCTAAGTGTAGTAAAAAATACAATTTCTTTTTTCTCAACGTATTTCTCCGTCATGGCGATTAATATTGGGATCGCAATCACCTTTTTCTATCTTGTACCGTTCATCGGCATCGCACCCAAAAGAAACTTATTCATCTTCATCGCCCTCGCACTCGCGCTGGAAGTCGTCTGGCGAACGCTCTACAACCAGCTCCTGGTCAAAAGCGGATACCGCAACAACACGCTCATCGTCGGGTTGAGCGAGCAATCCCAGGAGCTCTATGATTTTCTTTTGGCGGATCCTCAGCTTGGCTATAACGCGCTCGGCATCGTCGATATTCAAAACGAAGCGGCCGCGCGTACCCTCGAAAAGCTCATCCGCGAGAAGCATGTCAAAACCCTCGTGATCGCCCGCGAAGTCTACGCCCTGCCCGATATTGTGGAGGTACTCTATCGCCTCGTTCCGCTCAAGCTTCGGTTTTTTAACCTTCCCAATTTTTCAGAACGGGTGACCGGGAAAATTCCTTTGAGTACAATCGACCAAAGCTGGTTTTTGGATAATTTAAGCGATGGCAGTAAGCGTGCCTACGAATTGGCAAAACGGCTTTTCGATATTCTTGGAGCACTCGTACTGGGAATCATGGTGCTCCCAGTCATGGGCATCATCATCGTAGCAATTAAGATATACACGCCCGGTTCTATTTTTTATCAGCAAACCAGAAAGGGCAAAGCGGGCCAACCGTTTATCTTTTTAAAATTCCGCACCATGATTCCACAAGCGGAACTCGGGGGCGCCGTATGGGCACAGACCAACGATCCTCGCATCACCCGCGTGGGTCGATTTCTCCGAAAAACCCGGCTTGATGAAATCCCTCAGCTCTGGAACGTGCTCATTGGTGACTTGTCCCTGGTGGGTCCCCGGCCGGAGCGACCGGAATTCCATGGCGAATTGAGCGCGAAAATTCCTTTCTATAACGAACGCTATCTGATCAAGCCGGGTGCCATGGGGTGGGCGCAGCTCAAATACCGCTATGGGGCTTCCGTGCATGACGCCGCTGAAAAACTTCAGTATGATCTTTACTACGTCAAAAATCGCTCGTTACTTCTGGATGCGAGCATCGTGCTTCGGACGATCAATATTATTCTACGCCAAGCTGGACGGTAGTCACCACGTGCGGCCAAGGCCCTCAACAAACTTTCGAGCTTCGGGTTCAAATGAAGGGCTGAGTTTCGCCGCAATTCTTGCTTCCGCTACCGCTTCATCAATCTTACCGATTTGAGCATACGCGGTTGCAAGTGACGCATGGTATTGCGGGTTGCTGGGCTGGAGCTTCACCAGCTGTTCGTAAAGCGGCACGATTTCGCGAAAATTATTTTGCTCGGCATAAACGTTAATGAGCCGCAAGATATCGCCTTCTCCCATTGAGTATCCTCGATCAGACGCCGTACGGATCGAAGCGAGCCCTCGTTCGATATCTCCGCTCTCAACTTGGGTCAATCCCAGATACCACCATGAAAGTCCGACTTCAGGATTCAGATCGGCGGCTCTTTGGAATGTAGCGATCGCTTTTGGATAATCTTTTTTATTGATATATGCTTGAGCTACTTCGTAGTAGGTACGGACAAATGTCGGCGATATCTCAAGAGCTTTCATGCTATTTTGCAACGCCAGATCATTAAAAGGCGATGTAGAATCACTCTTACCGAGAATAATGTATGCGCGACTAATATATAGGTACGGTAAATAATCTTGTTGATATGAAATATTCTTCTTTACCTCCTCGATGACCTGGAGCAAAATCTCTCCCGCATTCAAGCCTTGGTCTGTTTTGAATTTGCCATAGTTTTCCAGAGCGTACTGCGCGTACCGATGGCGAATTTCATACACCGGAAATGTATCATAGGCAAATGCCTGGCGAAATTTCGCAATCGCTGCGGGATGATCGTTCTTCCAGGAAGCGATTGTAGCACGAGTCGAAGCATAGTTCGATTGGACGGGCTTGATGTTAGTCTTGTAGATCGAGATGATGACTAGCACGCCCAGGGCGAAAGCGGCGGAATAGGATAGTGTGGCGGGAGCAGACTTTGAAACTATCTGCTTTTGTTCACGCTCCGGAGCGGGAGCGGAAAGATGATGGACGAAACCCATGAAGATGAAAAATGCTATAAAATTCGCGGAAGTATCAAAAATAAAAGCATTATGAATCATATACGCAACCAGTCCGCTGGCGAGTGTAATGGCATGGAGCCGCTGCTCCGGCTCTGGGCGCCGGTACATCTTCCAAAAAATCCAAAACAGTACCCCGAAAATCCCCAGATAACTACCAATTCCCAGTACCCCCATCGTCACCAATACCTCGACAAACATATTATGAGCGCGGTCAAAGAGAGTTTCTGATCCTGGCCCTTGGAAAAACTTTGGATTAAAATGCTTGGAAAACGGGACATTAAAATTTTCCGGACCCCAGCCCACGAGAACCGTCTTCGCGCTGTCATTCCATCCGTCAACACCGGCTTGCCATGCCCAGAATCGGGTTTTGATAAGGCGGGTTTTTAATGAGATGTCTGAAAGACGCGTCAGATAGCCGCTGGAACGAACAAAATTAGTATTGTGTGATGCAATGAGGATGCCCTCGGCGGTTATCAGAACCAATGCGATCGATATAAAGGTGATCTTGAGGCGCCGAGATGTACCCGTCATCATATATAACAGGGCAAACAATGCAATAGAGGCCAGCACTGCCAGCCACGAGCCGCGAACCGCGGTCATGAGGATAGCCACCAGGCTTGCAAGGGCGATAATGCCATAGGATACCGGCAAAAACCTGACGGACATACCAAACGCGTTTCCTATCGCCCACACGACACCGAATCCGATAAGAAGTACAGCGGCACCCATCATGATCAAGAGAGGCCAGCCAAAAAAGGGCCCGGCAAAAATAGCTCCCCCAAGAATCACTGGCATGAGCAGTACAAGATCTTCGTAGTAAAGATCCTTGTTGAGCCCAGGTTTTTGCCATATCAACAGCAGTGCCAAGTACATATTGACGATCGTATATCCCGCGAACAGCGCGGTATTTCCCAGTGTTCCAAAGATACGTGGCCTACCACCGCCTCCAATGATAAACTCCCAGTCTGTCTTCTGTAAGAATCCGTACAATATGGAGATGAAACTCGCCATGACTGAGATGCGAATGAGCCGAGTCCAATCATCTTTCGTACGCAAGACGGAAACCGCCATAACGTAAAGCAGCCAAAAATGAAGGAATGAAAACCATCCTCCCATGCGCTCAAGTGTTCCCATCATGCTTTGATAGGTATTGATGCCGGTTAACGACGTAATGCCAAAAATAAGCGTGAACGCCGTGATCGCCCAAAACAGCAGATTGGTTTTCGGAAGATATCGGCGATCTTGTAAAATAAGTGCTAGATAGAGCACCGCCATGACTTCGATCATCGAACGAAAAACAACCACTTTTCCGAAATGAAACGGCGAGAGAAAG
>JBBTUB010000004.1:0-8571 GCA_038064015.1 Patescibacteria group bacterium
TATGCGCTATCTTCGTTTTTATTTTGAAATCCTTGCCTCACTGCTGATCGTCACGGTGCTGACGGTCGTGGTGTATGGCCGATTGGTTGGGATTGAAAAGTTTTGGAGTGCGGACATGTTTTGGAGCTACGCGCTCATGCTGTGCTGGATTATCGTCGCGGCGGGGTATTATCATCAGGGCTGGATCGTGCGCAAGGACCATACCGCTGCCCATGTCTCGCTCATCCTTCCGATCGCCGTGTTCTTCGTGCAGTGCATTTTGTTTGTGAAAGGCATCAATTTCAATGACTGGTCCCTGATCGGCGGCGCCGTTCTGGTGAATTCCGGTGTACTATTTAGTCTTTATAATATTATAAAATCTCGCTTAAGGAAAAATCATTAATTAATTTATTATGTTTAAAGAATTCAAGCAATTCTTGCTGAGAGGGAATGTCGTGGATCTGGCGGTCGGCGTTGTCGTCGGTGCCGCGTTTGGCACCGTGGTGACCGCGCTGGTGAAAGATATTCTCACGCCGCTCATCGCTGCGATTGCGAAAGTCCCCGATTTTTCCAATCTCTCATTTACCATCAACGGCAGTACCTTCATGTATGGCGACTTTATCAATGCGATCATTGCGTTCGTGCTGGTTGCCGCCGCGATTTTCTTTTTCGTTATCAAGCCCATGAACTACCTCATTGCCCGTTCCCGCAAAGAACCGCCCGCCGATCCCACCACCAAAAAATGCCCCGAGTGCATGAGTGAGATTCCGCTTGCCGCCAGGCGTTGCATGCACTGCACGCAGGTGGTGTAGCTTTTCCTGGATATCCACAAGCCTGTTGACATATACCCCCCTGGGGGTATATGCTTTTGGTATGGATCACACACATCACCAGCACGGCCAAAGCGCCGCGCCAAAAAGCACAAAGAACAAGAGTACGCTTCTGCGACGCCTCAAGATTATTGAGGGGCAGGTTCGCGGTCTACAGGCCATGGTTACGGAGGATACCTATTGCGTCGATGTCATCACGCAAACATCGGCCGTCAAACAAGCGCTCTCAAACGTCGAGGATCTTTTGCTGGAAGATCATTTGAGTGGTTGTATTATCCAGCAGGTCAAATCGGGAGAAGAGGAAAAGGCAAAGGAAGAAATCTTGAAAGTATACAAGCTTAAACGAAAATAATATGCATACTGAAATCTATCGCGTAAAAGGAATGCACTGCGCCTCATGTTCTTCAATCATCGAGAAGGCATTCAAGAAGGTAGATGGCGTCGAGGCGGCTGAGGTTAACTATGCTACCGAGAAGGCGAAAGTCTCTTTTGATCCCACAAAGACAAACCCACAGGAGCTATCAAAGCAGATTGAGCACCTGGGTTATTCACTCATGGTCAAGAGCGCAGCCGACATGCACATGTCTCCCGACGAGCATGCGGAGCATATGGGGTTGAATCAATCCAAGGAAGACAAGCTTTCCGAAATCGCCGACAT
Source organism: Patescibacteria group bacterium (assembly GCA_038064015.1). GTDB lineage: Bacteria > Patescibacteriota > Minisyncoccia > 2-02-FULL-40-12 > IGHO2-01-FULL-4-A > JBBTSB01. The sequence goes on from JBBTUB010000004.1 coordinate 1,468, forward strand.
GAGGACGAAGGTTATATCCGTGATTCCACTCGCGGTATTCAGCATCCTGCTCATGGCGTGGGACATGTTGATCCAATTTGAGGTTGTGCCGGAGATGGCGGTGATATGGAAGGAGTTTTTTCATCATCTGATTCCGTTGTTTGCTACCTATACGCTCCTGGTCGTCGGGAAACCGTATCTTCTCGGGTTCTATCGATTCCTTCGCTACGGCAAGGCGAACATGGATACGCTCATTGGTATCGGTACCTCGGTCGCATTCTTGTATAGTTTCATGGTCACCGCATTTGAAGCGTCGCTGCGGCCATACTTGAATGTCGAGTACACGTACTACGATGTCACGATCGTGGTCGTCGCGTTTATTACCTTTGGAAAATATCTTGAAGCGAGATCAAAACTTAGGACCGGCGACGCGATTGAAAAACTGCTCAATCTCCAATCTAAGACCGCGTTGGTCATTCGCGAGGGAAAGGAAGTTGAGATTTCGGTAAATGAGGTGGTGCATGGCGATATGCTGATCGTGAAGCCGGGCGGGAAAATTCCCGTTGACGGGGTGATCGTGGAGGGCGCGCCTTTTATTGATGAAGCCATGGTGACGGGCGAGCCGATGCCGAAAGAAAAGCACGAGGGTGAGGCGGTCATCGCTGGCACGATCAATACGACCGGTGTGTTTACGTTCAAAGCGACCAAGGTCGGATCGGAAACGCTCCTGGCGCACATCGTCAAGATGGTGGAGGAAGCGCAGGGAAGTAAGGCGCCGATCCAGCGGCTCGCTGACAAGATTTCTGCGGTATTCGTCCCGGTGGTCATCGTGCTGGCATTTCTATCACTCGCGGTCTGGCTTCTCGTGGGCACACGCTATTTCGGATTCTCGCAAGCATTGTCCTATGGTCTCGTCTCCTTGGTTGGCATCTTGGTCATTGCGTGTCCTTGCGCGCTTGGTCTTGCGACGCCTACGGCGATCATTGTCGGAGTCGGCAAAGGCGCACGGGAAGGCATTTTGATAAAAGACGCGGCCACGCTCGAGAAACTTCATAAGGTGAATACTATTGTCGTTGATAAGACGGGAACGATCACCAAGGGCAAGCCGGAAGTGGTTCGCGTGTCTGATGAGAACATCATTCGAGTTCTTGCGTCGCTTGAAGACAAATCAGAACATCCGATCGCTCATGCGATCTTGGAGTACGCCAAGAGCAACCACGTCGCGCTACAGCCGATTTCAAATTTTGAAAGCATCAAAGGCAAGGGTGTGCGGGGGACTGTGGATGGTGTTGAGTATGTTGCGGGGAACGCACGGCTTATCGCAGATCTTAAGCTTGCGTTTGACATGAAAGACATAGAAGCCGAAACTTCGCAAGGTAAGACGCCGATTATCTTGGCTACGTCCCGTGAAGTGCTCGGCGTGGTAATGGTTGCCGATGCCATCAAACCGGAGGCCAAGGAAGCGGTCGCCAATCTTCACAAACTGGGAATCAAAGTCATCATGCTGACCGGCGACGACGCGAATACGGCGCGGTTCATCGCGGATCAAGTTGGCATCGATGAGGTGGTCGCCCAAGTCTTACCTCAGGACAAACTGGAAAAAATCAAAACCCTGCAACGTGCCGGACAGATCGTGGCGATGGCGGGGGATGGGGTTAACGACGCGCCCGCGCTGGCTCAAGCCGACGTCGGCATTGCGATGGCAACCGGCACCGATGTGGCGATCGAGACGGCGGGCATCACGCTCCTTTCCGGCGATATCTCCAAACTCGTCAAGGCAATACGCCTTTCGAAGTTTACGATGCGTGGCATCAAGCAAAATCTCTTCTGGGCGTTCTTCTATAATATCGTCGGTATTCCGCTCGCCGGCGGCGCGTTTTTCCCGATTTTCGGATGGCTCTTAAACCCGATCTTCGCCGGTCTTGCCATGGCACTCTCCAGCGTGTCGGTCGTTGGAAATTCACTTCGATTAAAAGTTAAAAAACTATAGTATGGAAACATCCACCGAAAAAACCTATACCTTTCACGTGCACGGCATGCATTGCAACGCCTGCGTCGTATTGACTGAAAGCGAGCTGACGGAGCATCCGAAGGTCAACCAGGCGACATCCAGTCTGACAACGAAGACCGTCGAAGTGCGCGGAACGTTTGAAAATATGGCGCCCGAAGAGATTGCACGTGAGTTGTCTGAGATGCTTACCCAGCATAAACTCTCCACCGAACCCGAAAAGAAAAAGATCAACGCGCGAGACTTTTGGTATGCCGTGCCGATCGCGCTGGCGTTCATCGTGTTATTTGTGGTTTTGCAAAAATTGCGCATCGTGGAGCTTGTGAATACGGATCGCATCGGCTACGGTACGGCATTTGTCATCGGCATCATTGCGTCGCTTTCGACATGCATGGCGGTCGTTGGTGGCTTGCTTCTGTCCATGTCCACGACATTCGCCAAAGAGGGGGACCGTGTACGGCCGCAAGTGCTTTTCCATCTTGGCCGCATCATCGCGTTTTTTGTACTTGGGGGCGTGATCGGCGCGCTCGGATCGGTGTTTCAGTTTGGCGCGGCAGGCACGGCGGCACTCGGCGTCATCATTGGCCTGGTCATGTTGATCCTTGGTATCAACTTGCTTGATGTATTTCCGTGGGCAAAGCGCCTTCAGCCGTCGATGCCAAAGTTTTTGTCGCACCGCGCCTTGAATGTGCAAAAGCTCAACCATACGCTGACGCCATTTCTGGTCGGCATCATCACCTTCTTCCTGCCCTGCGGGTTTACGCAATCGATGCAGATCTTCACGCTCTCGACGGGAAGTTTCTTGCAAGGCGGGATGACGATGCTCATTTTCGCGCTCGGTACCTTGCCGGTGCTGGCAATCATGAGTTTCAGCTCTTTGAGCATTCGCAATAGTCCCAAAGCCGGTGTATTCTATAAGAGTGCGGGATTGATTGTGGTACTGTTCGCGCTGTTCAATTTACTCAACAGTCTTACGGCGCTTGGCTGGATACCACCCTTGCTAACATTTTAAAGCATATGAAAAACACCACCATTGCCATCATCGTCATCGTCGTTGCCGTCGGGATCAGCGGCTTGATTTTTCTTGCGGGCAGACAATCGTCACCGGCAGTCGAGGGTCAAAACGTCAGCATTGTTGGGGGCAAACAAGTTGTCACGATCGACGCTCGCGGCGGCTACTTCCCGCGCAACTCGGTCGCGCAAGCCAATCTACCCACGGTTATCAAGATGCGTACGAAAGGCGCGTTTGACTGTTCCAATGCTCTTACGATTCCTGTCATCAAGTATCGAGCCAACTTGCCGATGACCGGCGAGACGCTCATCGACGTCCCGCCGCAAGCCGCCGGCACCACCCTCAACGGCTTTTGCGCCATGGGTATGTACAGTTTTAATATTGTGTTTCACTAGACACTTGTGCATAAGTTTTTGCACGAAATAGGATAGAGGTATATACTTAGAGTATGAATCCCGTTAGAAGCAGGATTTGCTGATCATCAAATCCGTGCGAACGAGATTGTCGTGAAAAATAGTTAATCAAGTAGCTATGGCGTTACTTTGCGATGACGCTCCAGCTGCTTCTAAACGGGATGAATATACTTCTTTGGATCGTGTTTGGTGCGTTGGTCGGATGGATTGCGTCGAAAGTCATGCATACCGATGCCCAGCAGGGATTGGTCATGAATGTGGTCGTTGGTATCATCGGCGCATTTCTCGGCGGCTGGATCTTCCAGTCTTTCGGGAGTAGCGGTGCAGTTACAGGATTTAACCTGTACAGCTTCATCGTCGCCCTCGTCGGCGCCATCGTTCTCATCTGGATTGTGAAAATGATCCGGAGGTAATTGACAAATTTAGTTATTACTGTATAGTAAAAAGACGGCAATGGGGCCGTCTTTTTCGTTAAAGGAGGAGAACGTGTCAAGAAATGCCAAGAACGTTGAGCGAGTTCCAAGCCGGCCATCGCGTCGCCGGGTGTTGAAGATTTTCCAATTCACTGTTCTGATGACTCTCGCCGTCGTCGTGGCGGTGATCCTCGTAAACCGGGAGTCGTCACCAGTATTGACGTACCCGGCGATCAGTCCGAGCCCGATTGGCTTGGCCCGCCCTGTGATCCCGCCCTTCCCGAAACCAAAACCGGGGCAGGACCCATTGCGAGCCAGGTTCGAACACATGCTGGCGCACTCTCCCGACAAGGAGACGCGTGACGGCGTGATAAGGGCAAACAAGGAAGAGAATCTTCTCATCGGCATCACTAAGAAATCCGGATTCATCGCGTCTTTCAGTGTCGAGCCACGGGAGACTCCGGCCAGTATCAACAATGAACTCGGAAGAAGGCCTTTGGTGGCGAGGCTCGCTATTAGCTCAGAGGCTCTTGAAAGCATCACGACATCAGAAGAAATGCTGAGATTCTTGGCGTCTGTCGGCCACGAATATTTACACTTCCAGCAGTGGGTTGCGACGCCATCTGAGCGGTGGTCGTCCGATTGGGCACGGCGTCCGCCCGGCACCCACCTAACTCCCGATGAATGCCGACGACAGTTCCAACAAGAACTGCCTGGGCATCGCTACGGATGTGGACTTCTTATTGTATGGCAGGTCGTGCCCTCTGACGACCGCGGGAAAATGTGTTTGATGCTCGGGGACAAACGTGCTTTTGCGAGGACGCTAGTACGGTCGCTGCAAAGTAGCGTGCAGGGTGCCGAGCATCCCGAGTGCGTCCAGTATTGGTCCGAGGTCGCCGATCGTCAGGGGCCCTAGCCGTGGTCCCGCAGTCTAGTTCTCTCCGCGCCCGCCGTCGAGCACACACAGTGTACTCGATCGCGGGCGCTGTGTGTTTAAAATAGAGCAACCGCATGCTAAACTTTTTGTATGGCCTACGATTGGTATCAAGCTCTCCTCAAGCCTTCTTGGGCGCCGCCGGCGTTCCTCTTTGGTCCGGTGTGGACGATACTCTATGTCCTGATTGCGATTTCTTTCGGCTTTGTTTTTTATAACGTCATCACCAAAAAACTCCCTGCCGGCACGGCCATGCCGTTTGTCCTCAATCTCATTTTCAATCTTAGCTTCACCTATTTCCAATTCGGCCTTCGCAACAATCTGCTGGCCGCCATTGATATCGTACTGGTGCTTCTTACCCTCATCTGGGCTATGTGGGTAATTTATCCAAAAATAAAGTGGGTCGCCCTCATCAATATTCCCTATCTCCTCTGGGTTTCTTTCGCGACGATTCTCCAATTGACGATCACGTGGTTGAACCGATAAAAATTCCGGAGGCCGGATTGTAAAAACTGCGCGAAAAGCGTAGGATTATTTTATGCCTGATAATCTAGTCTCCAAGTCAACCAATCGTAAGAACCAATGGTACATTGTATTGTTGGCGTTGGTTCCTCCTGTGCTGTTGGGTATCTCTGAATTTTCCGATGCAGACAGTTCGGTCATGATCGGTGGAAAGCTTGGTATTATTTTTGGCAAAGCACTCATTCCGATGCTCATTGGCTTGATAACGTACGGTTTATCCAAGAAGAAACTCCTCGATCCAAATGATACACAGGGTTTGAAAAGATCCCGCAATATAGGCCTTATCGCAGTCGTTATATCACTCTTGTTGTTCTCGCTTTCGTGAGTCTATAGACAGCCGGTGTTCTAAAATAACCTCGAAGGTTAGATTGTAAAAACCGGGGCTTCAGCGTTTTTAGCTACACCTTGATCGAGAGCATCGGGATCTTGAGTCGCTGACGGGAAGTTTCGCCTTTGAAAAAATCCTGTTTCCGCGATGGTGCGTCGCCACGCTCGCCCTCGTGCTGGGCGAATTGGTGCGCCGGCAAGCTTGAGGCAAGGCCGATCGTATACTTGCCATATTTGCTGTTGAGCGCATCAACTGCCACATAGACCTCGCGAATAACCGCGCTTTTGGATACCTGCCCGAAGAGATCGGGCTGGCGGTAGCTTACCGAGCACGAGCTTGCTTCATACCAGCATTTTGCAAAAGACTGCAATGAAGAATAGAAATATGATACAATGATACAGAGACATGGCATTGCCGTATCGACAATTAGAGCGGGTCATCAAGGGATTTGCCAATCACAACAGGCTGAAGATGCTGGAATTGCTTGAGCGCGAGCCGGAGCTTTCAGTCGTGGATATCGCCGAGAAACTCAAGATTGGCTACGAGAATGCGTCGGATCATATTCGCAAGATGGCGATTGCCGGTCTGCTCCTGAAGCGCAGCGACGGACCGAACGTCCGCCACAAACTTACCCCGCTCGCTCAGTCCATACTAGCATTTTGCAAAAAACTGCAATGAGCGTTGATGTCTTACTTATCCTAATTCGTACGCGGGCGAATGAAGGGAGGTATGATAGAATTCTACAGCACGCCTTATTTGAGTTATAATCATCAATATGGAGGAAAAATCATCCAACGGAATTCCTATTAAAGAGATGCTCGGTACGGTACGTGAGGGGAAAAGAATGCGGCACGAGTATACGGATGATCCGATTAGTGTGGCCGGCGCAACCTCGAAATATGAAACGAAAATTATTGGCGCAGCTGCTGGTCTATTGGAACGGTTAGAAGAAGAGAACCAAGGTTGGCTGGAAGAAAAAAGAAACAAACTCAAAGATTATTTGGCTGATATCCCGGACCAAAAAGTTAGAGACTTGTTTCATGATGGTTGGCGACGTTTTGTCAAAGCACAGTACAGAACTCGCGGTCGAGACCAGGGTGATCCTCATGGCGAGTTTTTGGATGAATCAAATCTTAGAAAACTAATTCAATCATACACCTTTGATTTTATCAGATCACTTCGTGAATCTCGAAAATATAGCGTAGATCCTGCCATGGCCCTGCGCATGGCTTCCAATGTTTTTCGTGTTGATCCTTTGGACCTGGAAAAAATGCATACAATGTATCCTGAATTTGAGAATTGGATCATCGAGACGGGGATCACGATGTATCGTGATCACGAAGCTTTTTTGAAAGGAGTTCATAAGGCACTACAAGACCTACGTCAACGCTACCCAAATCGTGAGCAATGGCTACTGACTGCCGTGGCCGTACGACGGCATGAAGACCCCATTGCGTATATGGAAGATCTTATAAGAAAAGAAGCTGCGTATCTA
>JBBTUB010000005.1:0-8438 GCA_038064015.1 Patescibacteria group bacterium
AAGCCCCCCAGTACTCTGAAGCCCTGCTACGTGCCACAAGCGCGTCGCAGGGCTTCTTCAATTCTTGGGGACATGCTATAACAACAACATGCTGGGGTGGCGAAATTGGCAGACGCATCAGCTTTAGGAGCTGACGCCCGCAAGGGCATGGAGGTTCAAGTCCTCTCCCCAGCACACTTATTCCAACGGATTCCTGACGACCTCATACAAGGCCGGGGATTTGTAGGCGGAGTAAAACGTGTCTTTGTGGTTCGTGCCATCGGCGAAGGTGACGACGCGGGAGAGCGTGGCTTTCATCGAGCCGTCCGGCTTCGCGTCGTAGACATGCGGCCCATTGATCGCCACGCCGCGGCCGTCGGCGACGCCAAACATATCAAAGGTAATCGTCGTTCCTCGGATGTTGGACTGGATCAGGATCGGTCCGGGCGTGTCATTGAAAAATCGGAGGTCCACCACACCTTGATAGATCGTGGCATCATAGCCTTGCGGATTGTAATACTTCACGGGAAGCGCGTGAGCATGACGCTCTTTGATCGCAAGTCCGGACTCCATCGCCACGCGGAACATGGTCGTGGAGACCTGGCAGATCCCGCCGCCGTACTCGGGAACCAGTTTGCCGCTTTTAATGACCAGTCCCGGCAAGTATCCTTCTCGCGGGCCAGTATCACCCAGGCGATCATTAAATGAGAACAGTTCTCCCGGGGCGATCATGATGTCGTTGAAGCGCTTCGCCCCGATGGTGATGTTGTGCACGCGTGAACCGGGAGAGCCCGCATAGTTTGAGGTGCCCCGGCCGAGGTGATCGGTAATTCCCATGGCATGGAGGCGTGCGAGCGTCAGCTCCGGCTCGACATCCGCGACCGCCAACTCGGCAGTCGACTGGCCGTCAATCAACGCACGCGTCACGCTCGCTAGCGATGCCTCAAGGGCGAGTTGAGTACCCGGCACGCCGGGGATAATTTCGATGATGGCGGATGAGCTCGCGGCCGCGCCGAACTTGGCGTTGACAGGAGCACTGGTCATGCCGGGAGCAAAGTCGTCCACGCTGTCGGTAATCGCGGGAATATTGAGCCGGTATTCTTGTCGCCCGGTGAATACGCGTTGATACGGCTCGATCCAGTCTTCGAGTTGGTCAGGTGAGAGCGTGACTGCTTTTGCCCCGGCTTGGATGGTAAATGGCCGCGTGATGGCCGCTTGGAGACTTTCGCTCAAGGTTCCCGCAAACACCGGGCCGATACCCGGCAGGGAGAGTTTTTTGGTATAGGCATCAAAGTAAAGTGCCTGTGCAACAAAAGCGACCGCGAAAGCGGCGACTCCAATCGCGATGATCGCACGAGCATGTCCTGAGAGTTTCATGTATCTTATGACGAAATCTTCACCTTCTTCATACGCGATCGGGCGAGCTTTGGCAAGCGCAAGGTCAGGATACCGTTTTTCATCGAAGCATTCGCCTTCTCGACATCGATGTCTTCCGGCAGGATAATCGAGCGCGAGAACGCGCCCCAGTAAAGTTCTTGGTAATAGTAATCATCAGCATCGATGGTCTCATCGGCATGCCGCTTGCCCTTGATCGTCACCATGTCCTTGGTCAAGGAAATATCTATGTCATCAACGGTGACGCCGGCGATCGTGGACTTGATCACGATGTCTTCATCGGTCTGATAGACGTCAACCGTGAGTTGGCCCTCGTCTTCTTGGGGTTTTGGTTTTTTGGCAACGGCGAGTGTAGCTTCTTCAAAAAAATCCTCCATAGTAGATATGATATCACAAATTACGTACGTGGCAGAGAAGAAACGGTGGATAATTTACTTTGACTTCGCATTTGCAGCTTGCGAAAGAGCACGGAGATCAATATGGCCATGACCACCAAGATTGCGCTTGAGCTCAGCCACCCTCCCAGCATCGAGAGATTAAGTAAGAGCGTATTGAAGGTAAAGTGAAAGAGTGTGGCGGCTCCGACGCCGAACCATATGAGTTTTCGACGATGGGGTTCATGGAACCACGCCAACGCCAGGAAGTATCCCACGATGGCTGATGAAAGCGCATGCAATAGTGTCGCGCCAATCGTGCGAAGCGCCAGAATCTGGACCGTCAACGAGACACCATCTGGGATGTTTTTGTAGATGACGAATATGTTTTCCACTGCCGCGAACCCCAAGGCTCCGGTGATCAGGTAAATCATCGCGTCCACCGGTTCGTCGAATTCGGGAATATGGATGACGAGGTAGTAGACGGCCAAAAGCTTCACGACTTCTTCGGAGAATGCGGCCCAGAGAAAAAATCCGGAAGAGCTCGCGATATCGCTTCCCGGCGCGAACTGAGCGCCAAGGTACGCGAAGAGCCACTGCGCGGCGATGGCCAGTGGCGCGAGCAGCATGCCGAGCGCAAACGTTTCGATAAGGCGTTTTTTTGGTTCGGGGTGTAAATCTTTGCGCAGATAAAAATGCAACCACAAAAGACTTGGCAAGAATCCGCCGAGCATGAAGGGAAGTGTTGTTAGTTCGGCCACGTTTCTATTATAAGCAATTTCTTGCCCGGCCACGAGGGGAGTTGTCCCCAAATCTCTTCCGTGACGAATGGCATGAAGGGATGGAGGAGTTTCAAAATTGTGCAAAGCGTAGAACGCAAAGCGAAAAGTGTCTCGGGGTCGGACTTGTCTTTGGTCTCCTCGATGAACTTGTCGGCAAACTCATACCAGGTGAAGTCATAAAGTTTTTGCGCTGCTTCGTGAAAGGCGTAGCGATCGAGATCGGTGGTGACCGACTTGATGAGCTCTGGTAGTAATGGGTGGCCCGGGGATTCTTTATATTCCAAGCCTTCAGTTTTCTGGAGCACATATCGTGCGATGTTCCAGAGCTTGTTGGCAAAGTGTTTCATGCCGCGGATTTTGTCTTCGGACAGGGGAATGTCATTTCCGGCGGCGGTGGAAAAGACAAGCGCGAAGCGAAGTGCGTCGGTACCGTAGGTGTCGATGACTGCCAGCGGATCAACAACGTTACCTTTGCTCTTGGACATTTTTTGGCGGTCTTTATCGCGTACGAGGCCATGGAGGTACACTGTATGGAACGGTGCTTTGTCGAACTTGTACTGCGAGAACATGATCATACGCGCAACCCAGAAAAACAAAATATCCCAGCCGGTTTCCAGCACATCGGTGGGGAAGTAGGTCTCAAAATCTTTTTTCCCTTGTGCAAGCAACGTGGCATACGGCCACTGGCCGGACGAGAACCACGTATCAAACGTTTCTTGTCCTCGTGTGGGATCATCTTGAGAGTAATATTTTTCCGGGATCGGAATCCCCCACCAGATTTGGCGACTGATTGGCCAGTCGCGGATATTTTCCATCCAGTGCAAGAATACCTTTTCAAAGCGCTCAGGGACGATCTTCACTTCTTTGTCACGGATCGCCTTGACGGCCATGTCACGCAAGCCATCTCCGCCGGAGGCCGATCCTCCTTCGGAGGACATTTTCACATACCACTGCGGCATCACTTGCGGCTCGATGAGCGTCGAGCACTTGTAGCACATACGCACGCTATGCTTGTAGTTTTCGTCGATATGATCCACGAGGCCTTTGCCCGCCAGTTTCTCGATGATTTTTTCCCGCGCCTCGATGATTTTAACGCCTGCAAACTCACCGGCAATCGGCAGAAGCTTGCCACGCAGATCAATGACTTGTTCTTTCTCAAGCCCGTGCCGCTCGGCGATGTCAAAGTCCGTCGCATCATGCGAGGGCGTGATGGTCATGACCCCCGTACCGAATGTCATATCAACTGCGTTGTCCTTGATAACGATCGCGGTGATAGGTCCGTTGATCCACTCAAGTTCGATCTTTTGGCCGTTTTTGTATTCTGAATAGCGCGTATCATCCGGATGCATGACAACATATTTGTCGCCGAACTTTGTTTCTGGGCGAGAAGTGCTGATGACGAATGGGCCATACTTTAAGTAGTAATACTTTTCAGTGCGTTCTTCATCCTTCACTTCAAGATCGGAAAGTCCGGTTTGATGCTTGGGGCACCAATTGGCGATGCGCTCGCCGCGATAGACGAGGCCATCTTTGTGCATTTGCTCGAAGGTCTCATACACGATCTCGACAACTTTGGGATCGAGGGTAAATGTATTGCGTGACCAGTCGCACGATGCGCCCAAGCGTCGAATGCCTTGTTCGGTGGTATGTTTGTTTGCTTGTACGAAGTCCCAGCATTCCTTATAGAATTCTTCGCGCGTCATCTTAAAGCGGCTTCGGCCTTCTTTCTCAAGCTTTTTCTCAAATACGACTTGTGTCTCAAACCCTGCGTGATCAGTGCCGGGGAGCCACAGAGCTTTGCGCCCCTTCATACGATGATAGCGAATTAAAATATCCTCGATCGTCATGCCCAGCGCGTGCCCCACGTGCAAGGGTGCGTTGGCATTGGGGGGCGGCATGAGGATGGTGAATGGTTTGCCGTCCTGATGGGGCAAATTATCCGGATTAAAAAACCCACTCTCTTCCCAGAGTTTGTAGATCTTTTCCTCGGTTTCTTTTGGATTGTAGGCTTTAGGGAGGTCGGACATTACTCTATGGTATCAGACTATCTCCCAGTTTGCATTGGGTTCCACATTTTCCCATGATGCGTGTTTCATGTTATGTGATACATGATTAAAATATGCGGCGCAGGCAATCATGGCAGCGTTATCGGTGGTATACGCAAGCGCAGGCGTGTAACATGTAGCGTGTAACGCCAGGCAGGCATCTTGCAAACGTTGACGCAGGAGTTTATTTGCTGAAACCCCGCCGGCGAGCAGGATACTTTTTGGCTGAAACTTTTCAGCGGCTTTCATGGTCTTACTGATCAAGACATCGACGATTGCTTCTTGGGCTTCATGGGCGATTTCGGTCCGGACGCTTTCGAGGGGGACTTTGAGGTCACGCACGAGATAGAGAACTGAAGTCTTTAATCCCGAGAATGAAAAATTAAAGTCTTTTGAATGTATCATGGGACGGGGGAGGGTAATCTTAGAGCTTGAATCTTGAAGCTTAAAACTTTCAGCTAAGCGAGAAATTTCGGGGCCACCCGGGTAGGGAAGCCCAATGAGTCGTGCGATTTTATCAAAGGCTTCTCCCGAGGCATCGTCAAGTGTGCGCCCGATAAGCTCGTACTTGCCATGATCATGCATCAATACCAATTCAGTGTGTCCTCCCGATACTATTAAACATAAAGCAGGGAATTCCGGTCGCTGATTCGATAGCCAATTCGAGTACACATGTCCTTCCATGTGATTCACGCCAAGCAGCGGCTTGTTGTTTTTCTGTGCGAGTTCTTTCGCAAAATTCACGCCGCGCACCAGAGACATGATGAGACCGGGGCCGCTGGTCACTGCAATCAGGTCGATAGCTTCTAGCTTATAGCTACTAGCTTTTAGGGCAGAGTCGAGTACGATTGGCAGATTTTTCTCATGTTCACGAGCGGCCAAAAGCGGCACGATACCGCCATAGGCGGCATGGGTGGCGATTTGCGAGGAAACGACATTGGACAGCACTTCAAGTTTTTCATCTGAAGCCTGAAGAACGGCAATCGACGTATCGTCACATGAAGTCTCGATACCAAGAATAAGCATTGAATAAAACTAGCATTTACGGTATAGTTTTGCCAATGGCGCCATCGTCTATCGGTTAGGACAGCAGCTTTTCAAGCTGCGAAGCGGGGTTCGACTCCCCGTGGCGCTGCGGAGGTGTCCCATGCTAAAACGAGCGAAAGCTCGCGTCCGGGCATGGTTGGATCTGGGCCTATACTTCATCAAAGTCAAGCTCAAACGATTCGATCATGATCCGGACGGGTTTGCGAGAAGCAGGGGGCATTGGTGGTTTCCGAAAGACTAACCTCCCCGTTCTCCGCAGCCCAGGAGCCGCGCGCACCCTCTTCGTTCGCGCGGCTCCCTCATCTTTAAAATTATGCAAACAAAAAAATTCTGGTCCGGACCGTTTCTGATTATGATTGCCGCATCGCTCTGGGCGGTGGATGCGCTTTTGCGGGGGATTTTGATCAAGACGATGCCGCCGGCATCGATTGTATTTTTTGAGCACCTGATCGGCTTTCTGATTCTTTTGCCGCTTTTTATTCGCTATATTCCCAAGTTTAAAACGCTGACGGCACGCGACTGGCTGATCCTCCTCGGCCTCACGGTTGTTTCAAGTGCACTCGGTACGCTGTTGTTTACTGAAGCGCTCTCGCGAAGCTTCGCACTCTATGATTTTGCCACGCCGGTCTTGCTCCTCAAGCTTCAGCCGATTTTTGTCATTATCTTGGCGGCGATCTTTTTGAAAGAAAAACTTACAGGACGCTTCCTTGCGCTTGTTCCCGTGGCGCTGGTCGGAAGTTATCTGATCAGCTTTGGATGGCATACAGTTCCGCTGGTATTCTCCAATCGTGCGATCGTGTACTTGCTTTCAATTGGCGCGACCTGTGCGTGGGGAGCGGGGACTATCTTGAGCAAAGCGGCCCTCAAAAAATTATCATTCAGCGAAGCCACCGTCATGCGCTACGCGTTGGCAATTCCCGTCACGGCTATCTTCATGTTCTCTTTGCGCCAGACGTACGGCATCAGCCAGCTTGAGCTCAACCAAATTCTTCGCCTCGTGATCATCGCTTTCACCACCGGCGCGGCGGCAATCTTTATCTACTACAAAGGCCTCCAGCATACCGAAGCGAAAGTCTCCACGATCGCCGAACTTATGTATCCGATCATCAGTATTCTTATCGCTATCACCGCACTCAATCCCTATGGCGCGCCTCAGAAATTGAGCATTGCCAATATCGTTGGTATAATTCTACTTTTTGCAGCTATCCTTAAAATCAGCGTGGATTACTCTGCTCAAAAATCACAAAGCCCAAGCACCAAATCCCAAACAAATCTCAATGTTTAATTTATTGAAAATTTTAAATTTAACCTTTTGTTTGTAATTTGATGCTTGTGATTTAGTACTTACTTTTGTATGCAAAAGTTTATCGGGATTGACGGTCTTGGTGCTTCGGGGAAGACCGAACTTGCAAAAAAAATCGCTGCGAAGCTCGGTGGTGCGACGATCATCCATACGGATGATTTTTATAAGCCAATTGACCAACGCACGGTCGGCCTTGTTTCGGAAATTATCTCACCCGATTTTGACTGGGATCGGCTTGAGCGTGAAGTTCTTCAAAAAAAACACGTCGGCGTCGTCATCGTCGTCGGTGTCTATGCGCTTCAGAAAAGATTTCGAAAATATTACGACTTCACGATCTGGGTGGATGCTCCACAAAAAATCCGCATTGAGCGGATGATCAAGCGCGAAGGCGAAGCAGTTGCTCGCGAATGGCAAGAAAAGTGGCTTCCGAGAGAAGAGCGATATTTAATAATTGAGCGGCCAGATAAGTGGGCAAGCGTGATATTGACGAGCTAATTCCGGGTGCTACAATAGACCCATGCAATCAAAAAAGAAAAAACCAATCTCAAACGAAGACCTGCTGGAAGCCATGGGTAGGGGTTTCCAATCCATGGAAGACCGCATGGCTACCAAGGAAGATTTGAAAGAGTTTATAACCAAGGAGGATATTAAGAGTTTTGCGACTAAAGAAGATCTCAAAGAAGCCATTGAAAATGCCGTACAGCCATTGGCAACCAAAGTTGATCTGATGGACTATGCCAAGAGGACTGACCTCGAAAAGCTTGCCACGAAAGACGATATCACGCGCCTCGAAGCAAAAATAGACGGCCAGTTCATCAAAGAAATCACTCCGCTCAAAGAGCGGGTTTCAAAACTGGAAAAGCAGGTCCAGACCACGCACCCGTAAACCAGCTATTATCAACACACGACTATTGACTCACCGTGCGAGGGGGGGGGTAGGATGATGGCATGAAAAATTCATTTGAGGAGTTACCAAAGGTTGATGGCAAGTTGAGCCGTGAGCGTGGACTCGGTGCTCATATGGTTGAAGTGCTCAGGGACTTATTGAAAGGGGAAAGGAATGAGGATAAGGATCCGATGGTGGCAGAGTTCAATAATCCAGCACAGATCGGAAGAGCATTTGCAGAATTGAGTAGCTTGGAAGACGTGAAGTGGCTCTACGGAGAAATATATGCATTATACGAAGGCGATTCACGTTTTGAAGGCATGCCTTTGACCGAAGGGTCCTTTCATCGAATGTTCCGAGATGCTGCAAAAAAGCGTATGGAAGAACTTGGTGGAAATCCAGAAGACTTAAGGATACAAGGCTAACTTTCTACTTTACCGAAGTCGAGAGACCTTTTGAGGCGGCTTCGACGATTTTTGAGAATACGTCGGGCTGATTGGCGGCGAGATCAGAGAGAATCTTGCGATCGAGGTCGATGTGGGCGAGCTTGAGGCCGTTGATGAATTTACTGTAGGAGAGGCCATTGAGCACCGTGCCGGCGCCGATCTTGATCTGCCAGAGGCGGCG
>JBBTUB010000005.1:8538-11601 GCA_038064015.1 Patescibacteria group bacterium
GTTTTCTTTTTCGGCATGTTATTTTTTTGCAGGTTTTACGAGGATTCCGATCCCTCCCGGAAAGCTGGTCATCGTACCCTCCGCTTCGTACGGTATCATTAAAAGCTTGGTAAGTTCTTGGAGCTTGGTCCTTCCCAACGGCACCATGCCCTTTTCGCGTCCCCGAAGCTTCATCTCGAGCTTGACCCGATGGCCTTTTTCGAGAAATTTATCAGCCTGGGTCGCGCGGATTTGCATATCATGCAGGCCGGTCCGAAAGCCAATCTGGACGGTTTTCACTTCTTGGCCGGGCGCTTTTCCGCCGCTTTTCCCTTTTCGCTCCTGCTGGTACTGGTATTTCCCATAATCGAGAATTTTGACCAGTGGCGGTGTGGCTTGCGGTCCTACCTCAACCACGTCCATCGAGTTTTGCTCGGCAATTTTGAGGGCTTCATGCATCGGCATGACGCCGAGCTTTTCGCCTTGAGGCCCGATGACTTGCACACTGGGTACTCGAATCTGGTTGTTGAGCCGTAGGCGCCGCTCGTAGGGTTTTTGCATCAGCGCGATTACTTTAGCATACTTTCAGCTTTTTGCAAATCTTCGGGGGTGCCCACCGGAATCCAGCTCTTGGCGATTACCGTGAACACTTTGTGGTCTTGGGCGAGCTTGTGAACCATGGTGGTTAAGTAGAATTCTCCCGTGTCGTGGGGATCCGGCTCGTAATCAAAGATACGCTCGTCAAAAACAAAATAGTTAGTATTAATTAGATTAGAAATGAAATGCTTAGGTTTCTCGACAAAGTCTTTGACGCTGCCGTCTTCAGCGAGCACCAGGACTCCGAATTTTTCAGGGTGGTCACTTACGCTGGTGATGATACAGAAATCGTAATTAATTGCTTCAGTCCACGCGCTGGGGTCAAGAATATCATCAGGTGCGGCCGCGACAAGAAACTTTCCAGGTCGTAGATGTGGCTTACAGAGTTGTAATGCCCGCGCCGTGCCGGTCTTTTGTCTTTGCCACACATAGGTTACTGGTCGTCCACAAAAAGAAGTTCCACAATACGCTTCGATTTGTTCGCCGAGATACCCCAGCACGATAATGAGCTCGGTAACTTCTTTGGGGAGTCCTTCGGCCGCGTATCGAATCAAAGGCTTGCCGTTGACCTCAAGAAGCGGTTTTGGCTTGATGAGGGTGAGCGGTCGCATGCGAATTCCTTCACCCGCTGCCATGATGATTGCTTGCATACGCATATCGTAGTAAAATAAAAATATGTTTGCAAGAGATCTCATGACGAAGCAGGTGACGACCGTCGGTCCAAGTGACTCTATCCTTACCGTCGCGCAAATCATGTTTGACCACAACTGGGACGGCATTCCGGTGGTCACGAAAGATGGCACGCTGATGGGCATCATTACTCAGTATGATTTGGTTACGAAAGGCGCCAATATTCACTTGCCGACGTTCCTCAAGCTCATGAGCGAGTTGCCGCTCTATAAAAAAGACAAATCGGGGCTCAAGCATGAGCTTGAGCGGATTGTGACGCTTTCAGTCAAAGACCTCATGAATATCGAGCCGCTGACGGTCTACGAGCACACGACGCTCGAAGAGGTTTCTCGGCTATTCGCCGAGCACCATCGCGTGAACCCGATTCCCGTGGTGAGCCAGGAAGGCCGCTTGGTGGGAATTATCAGCCGATTTGATCTTATTAAGCTTTATACGGGGACGAAAATGACCGCGGAGGCAATCAATCAGGAAACGTCTGTAGACAAAAAAGTCGACCTGTTCGTCGAGGGCTTTGGCAAGAATTTCTTGGTAGTGTCGAAATTCGCGCCGATGTTTTGGAAAATTGTCAGCGTGCTTTTTGTCATCGTCGGGTTCATTATTGCCATGGCGTTGATAATTCGCATTGAGCTTCGAAACTAGGAGGTATATACTATAGAGAGCTTTTATGAACATAGACTTTCACTCGCGCAAAAATATCATCTTCCTCGCGATCGGAGTTATTTTGATCGTCGCAGTCCTGATCTCATTTTGGGCCTTCTATCTTCGCAATACGGATCTGTATGTAAGTTTGTTCGAGGGGCGCGCGCTTGAGCTAACATGTCAACAGGAAGTAGCAAAGAGTGCTAAGCCCGTTTGTAGTTCTCTGGGATATAAAAGAGCATGTGACGAGCAGCAGAATCCTCCATGCCTCTGGACTAATACCGGTGTATGTAAATTCTCTGAAACATCTGATGCAGGCAAGGCATATATTAATCAAGAATGCGGTGGCGGAACTCCGACCCCGACCCCGACTCCAACTCCTCCTCCAACTGGCGGCGGAGGATCTTGTAGCGCCAATGAAGCACAAAAAGCCCAGGAAGCCTGTAAGTTAATTAATAAGGCTGGTCAATGTGGCAAAAGCACGAATCCTCCGTGCGGATGGAATAGTGGGGATGCGGTGTGCGAGTTTTTCGATGATACATCCGCAGCGCAAGACTATTTGCAAAATAAGTGTCCAGTCGGTGGCGGTGAGGGGACTCCTACTCCAACTCCGACCCCAGCTGACGGTGGCAAAGACCCCGTAGTTTCTTGTCCGCTCAAGGCGAGCGATGGCAAGATTTTCAAATTCCCTGATCCGTACAATAATTACGTTCTCGCCAGCCAAACCAACGCGAAAGCCACCAAGGGACCATATAATTTCTCGTTGCCGGCTGGGGACTACAAAGTTACGCTCGTGGGGTATGATATTCACTCAGCCCAGAATCCAGATCAGAAGCAAACCAAAGAACAATACTATGTCATATTAAAAGACGGATCGGGTACCGTAGCGCAATCAAAGGCAACTGCTGACATTCCCTCAAGCCAGGATTATGTAAAAACGGTTGTAAACCCAAGCTTGACGCTTTCAAAAGCCACGACCAAGATTACCGCGTTCCATGCGGCGTACAAAACAGCCGCCGGTCAACCGGAAAGCATCACGCCAGTCTGCGCCGCGTTCTTAGCGCTCGACGGCGGATCTACCCCAACCCCCACACCCACTCCGACACCAACTCCAACCCCGACTGCCACCCCGACCCCAACTCCGACACCCACGCCAAC
>JBBTUB010000006.1:0-9757 GCA_038064015.1 Patescibacteria group bacterium
ATTGATCGCATCAAACAAGTATAGCAGATTCAGCAAGAATGTCCACCAAGCAGGTTATTTAGCACTCTCCTCTTGACAGTGCCAGTTTAATTTTCTAAGATTGGACTATGAAAATAAAACCACTCAATGATCGGGTGCTTCTCGAGGCGGTAAAAGAGGAGCGCAAAAAGGGCGGCATCATCCTCCCTGAAACGATCGAAAAAGAGCGACCGCAGGAAGCCATCGTGATCGCCGTCGGTCCCGGCAAATGGGACGAGGATGGCAAGAAGCGGATCTCGATGACGATTAAGAAAGGCGACAAGGTGTTGTTTACGAAGTATGGTCCGAATGAAATCAAGGTCGACGATAAAGAATATTTAATTGCCAGAGAAGACGACATCATGGCAATCATCGAATAGTTCGATAAACTCACTACAAGTAACATGTCTAAACAAATACAATACAACGAACAAGCCAGAGAAGCGCTCAAGCGGGGTGTCGACAAACTGGCCAATGCGGTGAAAGTGACCCTCGGTCCCAAAGGTCGCAATGTGATCCTCGACAAAGGCTACGGCTCGCCGACGATTACCAAAGACGGCGTGACGGTGGCCAAGGAGATTGATCTCAAAGACAAATTTGAAAATATCGGTGCGGAGCTGGTCAAAGAAGTCGCGTCCAAGACCGGCGATGTTGCCGGCGATGGCACGACGACGGCCACCGTACTCGCCCAGGCAATCGTCGCCGAGGGCTTTAGCGCGGTGAACTCCGGAGCCAATCCGATCGCGCTCAAGCGCGGCATCGACAAAGCCGTGGATTTTGTATCCGCGTTTCTTGATAAAAACAAAAAGACCGTGACCGGCCGCGAAAAGATCCGCGAAGTTGCCTCGATCTCGGCCAACGACAAAGAAATCGGTGCAATGATTGCCGATGTTTTTGAAGAAGTCGGCAAGGATGGCGTTGTAACCGTCGAGGAATCGCAAACTGCCGGACTGACCAAAGAAGTCGTTGAGGGCATGCAATTTGATCGTGGCTATATCTCGCCGTACATGATCACCAATCCCGAGCGCATGGAGGCAAGCTACGATGACCCGATGATTTTGATCACCGATAAAAAAATCTCCTCGATCCATGATATTCTCGGCTTACTTGAAAAAGTTTCCAAGTCCGGCAAGCGTGACCTTGTCATCATCGCGGATGATGTTGACGGTGATGCGTTGGCGACCCTCGTGGTCAATAAGCTTCGCGGCAATTTCAACGTGCTTGCGGTAAAAGCTCCCGGTTTTGGCGATCGCAAGAAAGAAATGCTGCAAGATCTCGCGGTGGTTATCGGCGCGGAGGTTGTCTCTGAAGAGACCGGTTTCAAGCTCGATGCCGTGGAGCTCGAGATGCTTGGCCGCGCACGCCGCATCGTATCCAATAAAGACAACACCGTGATTGTCGGTGGCAAAGGCAAGAAATCCGACATCGACAAGCGCGTGGCATCACTCCGCACCCAGCTTGCCAATACGACATCTGATTTTGACAAAGAGAAGCTCCAGGAACGCGTCGCCAAGCTTTCCGGTGGCGTTGCCATCATCAAAGTCGGCGCCGTCACCGAGACTGAAATGAAAGAAAAGAAATTCCGCATTGACGATGCCGTGGCCGCGACTCGCGCCGCGCTCGCCGAAGGTATTGTCGCCGGCGGAGGCACGCTGCTGGTAGAAGCCGCGCGAGAGCTCACAGCCAAATCGGTAAAAGTGCCGGAATTTGGCGATGAAGCCCGAGGGGTCAGCATCATCAAGGCCGTCCTCGAGAAGCCGCTTCGCGCCATTGCCGAAAACGCCGGCAAGGACTCGAATGAAGTCTTGCAAAAAGTCGCCGCACTCCAGAGCGGCTGGGGATTTGACGCCAACAGCGGCGAGTACGTGGACATGATCAAGGCCGGCATTATCGATCCGGTCAAAGTCGTCCGCTCAGCGCTCATGAACGCGGCATCCGTCGCTTCACTCATCCTCACCACGGAAGCCATCGTCACTGACTTGCCTGAACCCAAAGAGCCCGCCGCGCCAGGTGGCGGTATGCCAGGAGGTATGGGCGGCATGGGAGGAATGGATTATTAGGAAGGTGTTAGGGTTTAGGTGTTAGCTGTTAGGCAATATTGATCAAGCCCCGCGATTGCGGGGCTTGTGATTTTGGGATATCATGAAGCATGTCATATTTCATACCCGGAGTATTTGGTATGCTATCAAATTTCTTCTTTGTTGGTTTAATCATCTTGATCTTGTGGGGGCTCTATCGAGTTACTCGAGATGAAGATCCGGAATCTATGGATACTCCAAAAAGCAGCCCGCGAGATTTCTTTTTGCATCTGTTTGCGTTCGGGACGCTGTATGTGTCGGCGATCAGCTTGATCTCGCTCTGGTTTCAATACATCAACCTTCAACTTCCCGATCCGCTTCAGCCGTACGGGTATCAACCATCGTCATACTATGCGTTCCAGCAGCTTCGCTGGCCGATGTCGGCGCTGATTGTCGTCTTTCCGGTATTTTTGTTTCTCACTCGTTGGATCAGCGGTGAGATCGCGCGTGACCCAAGCCGCAAAGAACTCCGCATTTACAAGTGGCTGGTCTATCTGACACTCTTTGTATCCTCGGTTACGATTGTTGTTGATCTCGTGACGCTTATTTATAACTTTCTCGGTGGAGAGCTCACGGCACGATTTGGACTCAAAGTCGTGGTGGTACTGGTGGTTGCGCTGGCGATCTTTGGATACTACTTGTGGCACCTGCGATCAGATCTCGCGGTGAGTGCCAAAAAGCGCCTCCTGTTGTTGTGGCTCTCGATTGTTATTATGCTTGGAAGCATAGTCCTTGGATTTTTCTTTGTCGGTTCTCCTACCAAGGCTCGAGCACAGAAGTTCGACGAACAGCGCATCAGCGATCTCCAGCAGCTCCAGTGGCAGGTCATTAATCATTGGCAACAAAAGGGAGAGCTTCCGGAAACGCTCGCCGTGCTTCAAAACGATCTTAATGAATATCGAGTCCCCCTAGATCCGCGTACCAAGATGCCATACGAATACGATCGTATTTCTCCGAAAAGCATGGTCTTTACGCTATGCGCGACTTTTGAGCAAAAAGGCACTGGAAGCAGTTATGGCGGTCCTTATCCTGTGTATTCCAGTATGGCGATCGAGCCCCCCTTCGAAGTGGGAAAAGGCTCCTGGGATCATGAAGCGGAGCGCACATGCTTTACTCGGACGATCGACCCCGATATGTTTCCAAAACCCATGCAATAATGTTCGAGATTCTCAAAAAAGATCCCAACTCAAAAGCCCGGCTCGGGCTTTTGAAAACTCCGCATGGCGATATCCGGACGCCGGCGTTTATGCCGATCGGGACCAAGGGCAGTGTGAAGACGCTCACGTCGCACGAGGTCAAAGATCTCGGCGCGGAGGTCATCCTCGCCAACACCTACCATCTGATGGTCTCGCCCGGCAGTGAGCTGATCAAAAAAGCCGGCGGGTTGCATAAGTTCATGAACTGGGATCGGCCCATCTTTACCGACAGCGGAGGATACCAGGTATTCAGTTTGGGTGAGAAAACAGCGCGGCAGCAAAGCCTGCTGGAGCCCCAAGGCCCGATCAACAAAAAAATTACCGAAAACGGCGTGATTTTTCAATCAGGAATTGATGGGCGCAAGTTTGAGCTCACCCCCGAGTATTCCGTCCAAGTCCAGCACGACCTGGGAAGCGACATCACCGTCGTGCTCGATCAATTCACTGGCGATATTGAAAACTACGAGCGGGTCAAAGACACGGTAGAGCGGACGACAAGATGGGCAAAGCGTGCTCGCGAAGCACACCAAGGCGATTCATTGCAATACGGCGTTGTCCAGGGTGGCATGTTTGAAGATTTGCGAAAGCAATCAGCACTTGAACTACGCGAATTAGATTTTGAGGGGTACTGTATCGGTGGCGTGGCGGTGGGAGGCGAGACAGCCGATGAACAATACCGTGCCGTCGATATGTCCGTGCCGTATTTGCCGGATGATAAGCCGAGGCACTTGCTCGGTGTGGGCCTGCCGGAGCAGATCATCGCCGCGGTCCAGCGCGGGTGCGATACGTTTGACTGCGTGATACCAACAAGAGAAGCCCGCCATGGCAAAGTTTACATCTCATTGAGCGGTTCAACCCTGCCTACCGGCCAGGCGGGCGCTCAATACGAGACACTCGATATTGCAAAGGCAATCTATCGCGAGGACTTCACGCCGCTTGATCCGGCTTGCGATTGCTTGGCGTGCCGTGAGTATACAAAAGCCTATCTGCATCATCTTTTTAAATCCGGCGAGTTGCTCGGCCTCCGCCTCCTTACAATGCACAATGTGAGATTCTATTTGAAGCTTATGGAAAAGATTCGCGAAAACATGATAAAATGAAATATGGCAAAACTTGTTTTTGATATTGAAACGATCGGGGAGAACTATGATAAGATGGATGAAGCGACGAAAGAGATCATGCTCAAGTGGCTGAAGAAGGAGTCATACAGCGACGAGGAGTATCAGCGCGAGGTGGATGCCGTCAAAGACAATCTGGGCTTCTCGCCACTACCCGGCCAAATCGTCGCTATCGGGGTACTGGAAGTTGAGAGCGAGAAGGGCGCGGTGTATTATCAAAATCCCGACGAGCCCGACGCCGAGCTAGAACAAGATGGTGTGAAGCTCAAGGCCATGAGCGAAAAGGCCATGCTCGAGAAGTTTTGGGAGGTAGCGTCGCACGCTGGCGAATGCATCAGCTTTAACGGCCGCGCTTTTGACGTGCCCTTCATCCTCGTGCGCTCCGCCGTCCACGGCATCCGTGCGCCGATCAACCTCATGCCGCCCCGCTATTCCTCCAACGCCAGCCATATCGATCTCCTTGATCAGCTGACGTTCTTCGGCTCGGTCCGCAAAAAAGGCAATTTACATATGTGGTGCCGCGCCTTTGGCATCAAAAGCCCCAAAGCCGACGGCATTTCCGGCGACGATGTCGGCAAATTATTTCATGATAAAGAATTTCTCAAAATCGCCGAGTACAACGTCGGCGACCTTCGCGCTACGCGTGAGCTGTATCAATATTGGAACGACTGCATGCGCTTCTAGACATTTTGCATAAAATGTGGCAGTAATTATGAGCCTACCTGGTCTAGCTAGGAGGCTCGTTTCTTTGACAACCGCGGGGCGGCGGCGAGCATGGCGCTCGTCATCAAACCGCATCAGTTAACCAAGATAAGTTAGAAAAAGAGGAGGTGCCATGGACGCCATGGCCCGTTTCTTGAGAATCGCAGTCGCGCTCCTCGCGCTGGCCGGCATCGGTCGGGCGGAGGAGGGGTTCTGGCTGCCGACGGCTCTGCCCGTCGAGCAGCTCAAGACCAATCACAACTTCACCCCCACGTCTGAGTGGGTCGATCATCTTACCAAGACCGCCGTCCGCCTGAACAGCGGCGGCTCGGGCTCCTTCGTCTCGGCAAACGGGCTCGTGTTGACCAACCACCATGTCGCAGCTGACATGCTCGAAAAGGTCAGCACGTCGGCCCACAACTACTACCGGGACGGGTTCTACGCGCCGACGCTCGACCGCGAGCTCAGGGCACCCGACCTGGAAATCAACAATCTCGTGGACATCAAAGACGTTACTGACCGCGTTAATGCCGCGGTAACGACCAAGATGTCGACCGAGGAAGCAGTTGCCGCACGCCGGGCAATCATCGCCCATATCGAGAAGGAATCCACCGACAAGACCAAAAATCGCAGCGACGTCGTCGCGTTCTACGAAGGTGCTCTTTACCACCTGTACGTCTACAAGAAGTACACGGACGTCAGGTTGGTGTGGGCGCCCGAAGCGCGCATTGCCCAATTCGGCGGTGACCCGGACAACTTCGAGTTTCCGCGCTACTGCTTGGACGCGGCGTTTTTCCGCGTCTACGAGAATGGCAAGCCGGCCATGATCGAGCATTACCTCACATGGTCGCAGCGCGACCTCAAGGAGGGCGAGCTCGTTTTCGTCGTCGGCCACCCGGGGCGCAGTCAACGGTTCCTGACCAACGCAGCTCTCGAGTTTTACCGTGACCTTCGGACGCCGTACGGTTTTGACCGTTTCCGACGTCAGGAGATCATGTGGCAACAATACCAGTTCGAAGGCATCGAACAGTACCAGCGGGCGGCTGGACCATTGTTCTTCGCCCAGAACTTCAGGAAGGTCTACGACGGCGTGTCGCGGGTCCTTCAAGATCCCGCGTTCATCGCCGCCAAAGAGGAGCAAGAGCGTGCGTTCCGGGCTCGCGTCGACGCGGACCCGGAGCTCAAGCAGTACGCAGGAGCATGGAGTCGCATCGAGGCAGCGGAGCAAGCTTTTGCCGCGATGTACTTCCAGCGGTTTATGCTCGAAGTCGGGCACGGCTTCGAGAGCGATCTCTTCGTGATCGCCCGCGGGCTCGTCCGACGGGCCGAGGAAATCGCCAAGCCCAACAGTGAGCGACTCGAAGAGTTCCAGGAATCGAGCCTCGAGTCTCTCGACCAGCAGCTCTTTTCACCCGCTCCCATTTACGCCGACATGGAGGTAGGTCGGCTGGGGCTTTCTCTCACCACGTTGGTTGAGCGGATGGGTTTTAGCGAGCCGCTCGTCCAACAGATCTTGGCGGGCAAGAGTCCCCATGAACGAGCTGCCGAGCTCGTCGCGGGGAGTAAGCTCGCCGACGTGGCTGAACGCAAGCGCATGGCCGATGGCGGGAAAGGCGCCATCAATCAGAGTAACGACAGTATGATCAAGCTCGCATTGCTCGTGGACCCGCCCTCCCGCGAAGCCCGCAAGCAGTTCGAGCAGAGAGTCGAGGAGCCTGAGCGGCAGGCATATGCCGACCTGACCAAGGCACGCTTCGCGCTTGCCAAGGGTCAAACGCTCTATCCCGACGCAACCTTCACTCTCCGCGTATCCTATGGCACGATCAAGGGATATAAAGACGGAGGCCAGACGATTCCGCCGTGGACAACCATCGGCGGTCTCTACACTCATGCCAAGGCGCACCAGGGGAAGGAGCCCTGGGACGTCCCGGACATGTGGTTTCGGGCCAAGGTCAGCGGCGGGCGCCTCGCCACCAGCAAACCATTCAACTTCGTCTCGACAACCGACACGACCGGAGGCAACTCCGGAAGTCCCGCCGTGAACGCCAGCGGAGAGCTCATCGGTCTTCTCTTCGATGGCAACATCTATGGCACAGCGTCTTCGCAGACGCACACGACACTGAGCCGCTCGATCTCGGTATCGGCGGCCGTGATCGAAGAAGCACTTCGCCATGTTTACAACGCGGGTAAGCTCGCCGATGAGCTGACTCGCCGTCAACCGGGACCCAAGTCGCAGGGGTCCCAAGGAGGTATCGCCGCGGTCACCACCGCGGCAACCAAACCGTAGCTCCACCGCCGGGGGCGAGCAGTCTTACGCATCGCGTGAGTCGCCCCCGGCACAGTCCTGACTATTTGATTGTCGATCGAATGTTCAGGATTGTTTTTATTATGGAAATATGGCATAGTATCGAAACGTCCAAAGGGGCAGGGCGTACCTTGCCAAAGAGGTCCACCAGAAGGCCTCATAGTACCAAATCTTGACCCGAGAAAGGGGGGTGATAGGGATGAAAACGCATATCTGCACGGGTGCTCCTAATTGGGAGGTCATGAGCCTCCCGGATGTGGGACTCACGCAGATCCCCGAGGTATGAAGCCGGTAATCTCAATACCGACAATCCCGGTGATCATCATCGAAACTGAGCCACCCCAAGTGCTACTGATCCTGGACATAGGACACGGCTAGCGCGAGTCGCTCACGTTTACATTTAGTTCCGCACTCCTCCGGGTCGGGAGTCGGATCGCCAAATCGCTCTTCGGCATGCGCCACACCGTGTGGCCGCCGAAGAGCTTTTTTTATTCTTATAGCCCTGTTAAGCTAAAGGCACAATGCCCCACGATCAATTTCAAAAATACTACCAAGAGCTCAACAAAGAACAAAAGAGTGCTGTGGATGCCATTGAGGGGCCGGTGATGGTGATTGCGGGGCCGGGGACGGGGAAGACGCAGATTTTGACGCTGCGAATCGCCAATATCCTGGCGAAAAGCGATACGCCCGCCGAGGCGATTTTGGCCGTGACATTTACGGAAGCCGGCGTGATCGCCATGCGCAAGCGCCTCGCAGAGATTATTGGATCGCAGGCCTATGAAGTCACGATCACGACCTTTCATGGCTTTGCTCATAGCATTATCCAAAAATATCCCGAGTCTTTCCCCCGCATCATCGGCTCGGCCAATATCACAGAAGCTGATCAAGTGAAGATCATGGAAGAAGTCATAGAAGGCGCGAAGGGCATTAAAATCCTCCGTCCCTTTGGCGACCGCTTTCACTATCTTGGTGATGTCCTGCATGCGATCCAGACACTTAAGCGAGAGGGGATAAGCCCGGATGATCTGGGGAAGATCGTAGAGCGGGAAGCAAAGGCATTCACCAGCCGCGATGATCTCTTTCATCTCAAAGGCGCGCACAAGGGCAAGATGAAGGGCGAGCATAAGGACACCGAGAAGCAGATCGAGAAAAACCACGAGCTTGCCATGCTCTACGAGGCCTACCAAGCCGCGCTCACCGAGCAGAAGCTCTATGATTTTGAGGACATGATCATGGAAGTACTGGGTGCCATGCAAAGCAATGCCGATTTACTCTTGCAATTACAAGAACAATATCAGTATGTGCTCGTCGACGAGCATCAGGATACCAATAATGCGCAGAATCGTATCTTGGAATTACTCATGTCGTATCATGATAATCCCAACCTCTTTATTGTCGGCGACGAGAAGCAGGCAATCTTTCGCTTTCAGGGCGCGAGCCTCGAGAATTTTCACTATTTTAAGAATAAATTCACCGGGGCGAAGCTTATTACGTTGACGCAAAACTACCGCTCGACGCAGACGGTGCTTGATGTGGCGAAGACCAATCTCGTAGCCAAGGCCGGTCATCCGGAGAGCGCAATACAAATTCTCGAAGCGGCTACGAGTGATTCGGAGCTGTATATGGCCGTCCAGGATATCAAGCAAAAAATCACAAACAAAGCCGATGCGGCAGAGATTGCCGTACTCTACCGCAACAATCGCGATGCGTTGCCGATGGCGCGCATGTGCGACAAGCTCGGCGTGCAATACCACATCGAGTCGGATCTCGATATCCTCGCCGATCCCGATATCCGCAAGCTGGTGCTGATTTTTGAGGCGCTGCAGCAGTTTGGTGAGGCCGAGTACCTCATGTCCTTGCTGTATCTGGATATCTGGGGCATCGAGCCGCTTGAAGTGCATAGATTTATTGTGTCCGCCGGAGGCGGATCCTCCTCCGGAGGAAAAATGGCCGAGCTCAAAAAAACTTTTCCCGACATCTACCAAAAACTTTCTTCATGGAAAACCGTGGCGCACAACAAAGGCCTCCTCGAGCTTTTCGATACGATCGTGCGGGATTCGGGATTGCTAGCGAGTTTCCTGGCGCGGCCTGACTCGGTAGAAGCGCTTGAAAAGCTGGGCACGTTTCTTGATTACCTGCGCCGTACGCTAGAGACTCATGAAGGCGCAACGCTCGATGATTTTATGGCAAGTCTCCAGCGCATGAAAGAACATCGCATCCTCATGCGTGGAGCATTGGCGGGGCGAAGCCCTGGCAAAATCCGCCTCATGACGGCGCACCGTGCCAAGGGCCTTGAGTTTGAGCATGTGTATATCATTAACTGCTTTGACGGGCACTGGG
>JBBTUB010000007.1:0-12400 GCA_038064015.1 Patescibacteria group bacterium
GCGCTGTTGAGAATTAAGAGAAATGAAGTGTTCGGATTGAGGCTGGGAGGTATCTTCTGGTGTTACTTAGAATAATACAATAAAATCTTATTTTAGCAAGCTTTGTAAAATTTTGCCGAGAGCCTTCAAGCTGTCCATGTCATGAATGGAGACGGGAAGAATATCGCGCTTGATGGATTTGAGGGACTTCATTGTTTCCTCGGCTTGATCGGCCGAAACGAGATCGGTTTTGGTTATGAGAATATACACCGGCTTGTCGAGGAGCTTTTTGCTGTAATCGCCGAGCTCTTTGCGGATAGTTTTATAATCTTCAAAAGGATGGGGCGAGTCGGCGGCGATGCAGTGCAGGAGGACGCGGGTGCGCTCGATGTGGCGCAAAAACTTAATACCCAGGCCTTTGCCATTTGATGCGCCCTCGATGAGCCCGGGGATATCAGCGAGGATCAGACCGTAGTAGGCGCCAAGATTTGGCTCAAGCGTGGTGAACTGATAATTGGCGACTTTGCTCTTGGCATTGGTAAGCTCGTTGAGTAGGCTCGATTTACCGACATTGGGAAGTCCAATCAGACCTACATCGGCGATGAGCTTGAGCTCGAGGCGTAAGGTAAATTCTTCAGCATTGGTGCCTTTTTCAAACTCTTCAGGACTTGTATTTGTCGGCCCTCGAAAATGAAAATTTCCACGCCCGCCCTTGCCGCCTTGCGCAACCAGCACACGATCGCCTTGCTTAATGATTTCATGGACGTTGCCGGTATCTTTATTATGTATGACCGTGCCGGTCGGCACGTATAAAATAAGATCCTCGCCACGGTTACCATCCATAAATTGGCCTCGGCCCGCTTTTCCGTCCTTAGCTGACCAGTTTTTTTTATGACGAAACTGGGCTAGACGGCCGATATCGGAAACGCCTTCGAGATATACACTGCCGCCATGTCCGCCGGATCCGCCGACCGGACCGAGGGATTTCATGTTTGAATTGAAAGCAGCAACGCCATTTCCACCATTTCCCGCTGTAACGTGTATTGTCACATCATCAATAAGCATAGTACTATGAGCGTAGCATGATCTACCTGACATCACAAAACTTCAAGGAATATGAACTTCTCGATACGGGCGCAGGCGAACGGCTCGAACGTTGGGGAAACGTCATCCTGCGCCGCCCCGATCCGCAGATTATCTGGGAGCGACACCAGCCGAATGCTCTCTGGGAGGATGTTCATGCGCACTTCAATGAGAAATGGGATATTAAAAAGCCGCTACCTGAGCCGTGGCTACTGGATTTTGAAAATATAAAATTACTGGCGAAACTTACAAATTTTAAGCACACGGGAGTTTTCCCGGAACAATCGGCAAACTGGGAATGGCTTGCTCAAAAAGGCGCAAAGCGCGTGCTCAATCTTTTCGCCTATACCGGAGCGGCTACGATAGTACTTGCCAAACAAGGCTGCCTGGTGACTCACGTAGATGCTTCGAAGCCGGCGCTTGATTGGGCCGCCGAGAACCAAAA
This sequence comes from Patescibacteria group bacterium, assembly GCA_038064015.1. GTDB lineage: Bacteria > Patescibacteriota > Minisyncoccia > 2-02-FULL-40-12 > IGHO2-01-FULL-4-A > JBBTSB01. The sequence continues at coordinate 1,508 of JBBTUB010000007.1, forward strand.
ACTCAACGGCTTGCTATCCGACAGCATCCGCTGGATGCTTGATGACGCGGTAAAGTTTGTGAAGCGTGAAGTCCGGCGTGGCGCGCAGTATGACGGCATCCTACTTGACCCGCCGTCATTTGGCCACGGGCCGAGCGGGAAGCTTTGGAAGTTTAACGAAGACCTGCCCGGCCTCTTGGCTGATTGCGCGGCTCTTTTGTCGCCCGATGCGAAATTTCTCCTCATCAACGGCTACGCGACCAATTCCTCGCCTTTAGCACTCAAGAATTTACTCGAAGATGTCATGAAAGGTCGGCCAGGTACGATCGAATATGGCGAGCTTTGCTTGACTCAAAAAGACTGGCGCATGATATCAACCGGAATATTTTCACGATGGTCACCGTAGGAAAGTTTTTGTTGAAAAAATAGTGGTTTTGTGGGATGATTTAAACATGGAAGAACAAGTTATAGTTAGAAATTTGCCGCAACCACACCAAAATAAACTTGGTTTTCAAGCAAGTTTTGTTAATAAAATTATTTGTGGCGATGCGGTAAAAATAATGCGAGAAATTCCGGACGGAGCAGTTAATCTCGTCGTTACCTCACCGCCATATAATCTAAAGAACTCAACAGGCAATGGCATGAAGGATGGCCGCGGTGGCAAGTGGGCGAATGCGGCCTTACAAAATGGCTACACGCATCATGATGATTGTATGCCTCACGAAGAATATGTGAAATGGCAAAGAGATTGCCTGGCAGAAATGTTGAGAATCATTCCCGATGATGGGGCCATTTTCTATAATCACAAATGGCGCGTGCAAGATGGGAAATTGCAAGACAGGCAGGACATCGTAAGTGGTTTTCCGGTGCGTCAAATAATCATTTGGAAGCGAAAGGGCGGTTTAAATTTCAATGCCGGATATTTCTTGCCCACCTATGAAGTGATCTATCTCATTGCTAAGCCAAAATTTAAACTTGCGACAAAAGCGAATGCTTATGGAGATGTTTGTGAATTTACCCAGGAAATGAATAATGAACATCCAGCTGCTTTTCCCGTGAGGCTCATTGATAGAATTGTATCCTCCACAGACGCGAAGATTATTTTAGACCCGTTTATGGGGTCTGGCACAACAGCGATTTCTGCTGTAAACTTCAAACGCGATTTTATCGGTATTGAAATTTCGCCAGAATATTGCAAAATGGCAGAAGAAAGAATCAAAAATCATCTTGCTCAAGCACGACTCATATGATCAAGCCGAAAATATATACCAAGCAAGCACTCATCGAAAAACTGAAAGAGATTTCATCTATGGGATTTATTCCAAACGCACGTCGGGGTAATGCTGGCGGTGTTGGGAATACCCTTGAAGATTTGCTTGGTATTGAGGAAAATAATTTACCGATACCAAATGCAGCAGAATGGGAATTAAAAGCGCAACGCCTCAATTCAACCTCCCTTACAACGCTTTTCCATATCGAACCATCACCGCGTGCAATTCGCTTTGTGCCTCAGATACTTTTGCTAAAATACGGATGGGCGCACCAAGAGGATGGTAAAAAATATCCAAAAGGCGAAATGAGTTTTCGGCAGACCATCCACGGCCAATCACGAAGTGATCGTGGTTTCATGGTTGTTATTGACCGTAAAGAGCGCAAGATTTTAATTTCATTTGATGCGGGAAGCGTTGATATTCGTCACAAGCGTTGGCTTGAATCTGTCAAGAAGCGAGTCGGACTCAAAGAACTCGATCCTCAGCCGTATTGGGGTTTTGATGATCTAGAACATAAAGCCGGCACCAAACTACTCAATGCATTCTATGTTGGAGCTGAAGTGAAAATTGAACGAAAGAAAGAACAGTATCACTATACAAAAATCACGATGTTACAAAAATTCAATTTTGATGGATTTTTAAAGGCTTTGGAAGAAGGAAAAATTCTCGTAGATTTTGACGCACGCACAGGACATAATCATGGGACAAAATTCAGGATGAAAGAGGATTATTTGCCAATGTTGTACGAGAAGGTGACTGAGATTTTATAAAAAATATTGGGATTTGACTTTCTTCGAGCAACATGATAGCCTTTCTGTCAAGGTGCAGCCAGATGACAACCCCAATCTGTGTTGCGCCGCAACGAGGAGGTCCCATGAACATCGTGCACAGCGGATTCTCGATATTCACGCCCGGAAAGAAGGCAGTGCCTGTCGGTCTCGAGATGGCTGGCCGTCTCGGACTCTCTGACACGCAATGCCTCGATGCTGGGTCCGAAGATTCCGCTGATCTCAGGGAGTATCTCCTGGAACACGACCAGGAGACATAGGGTCTTTCGTTGCCATCGGTTCTCCCCGGGATAGGCCTGCCTTACCAGCCGCCTATCCCCTTTTTTTATTCAAGAGACTCACGTACACTGGAGCTATGATTTCCACCACACCAAACGAGCTCACCGTTTCTGAATTTCTCAAGGCGCTTAATATGAATTTGCGGCGGTATCGGGTGCTGGTAACCGGCGAGATCACGGGGCGGGTTAATCGGCGCGGGGCGGTGACGTATTTTTCATTGCATGATGCCGAGGAAGAGGCGGTACTTCAGTGCATGGCGTTTAACTCGATTCTGGATCGCCTGGGCATCGAAATCCGCGAAGGCATGGCGATCAAGGTGGGCGGGTATCCGGAGATTTGGAAGCGAGCGGGGATGTTTAGCTTCAAAGTTTTTGAAATATTACTGACCGGAGAAGGGGAGCTAAAACGGCAGTTTGAAATGCTGATGAAAAAACTTGAGGCCGAAGGGCTTTTTTCGCCCGAGCACAAGGTGCCGATTCCGAATTTTGCCAAGCACATCGGATTGATCACGGCGGCTGACCGAGAGGCAATGAATGACTTCATCACGCATCTGGCGCCACACGGGCTTAATATTGAGCTCTATGATGTTCGCGTGGAAGGCGCGCGGGCTGTCGAGGAGATTGTCGAGGCAATCAGCTGGTTTAATGAAAACCGGCCAGAAATCGAAGTCCTGGTGCTTACCCGGGGCGGAGGATCGCTTGAAAGCTTGCAGGCGTTTAATAGTGAGCTTGTGGCACGGGCGATTTTTGCTTCTCGGATCCCTATTATTTGCGGCGTCGGTCATGAACGTGACGTCAGTATCGCGGACTTTGTCGCTGATATGCGGGCATCGACACCAACCCACGCGGCCAAAATTATCAGCGAAAGCTGGGAGCGGGGCGCACTGGAGCTTGATCAGCAGGCGGAGCGATTGAGCGGCAATATCAGGGAGCGTATCACCCAAGCGCAATTTACTATTACGACAACACTTCAGCAAGCGCATGACTCCTTGCAAGGCCGATTTGCGCAACTTGACCGGGCTCTCACTGAACACATGAAAAAACTCATGCTTGGCAATCCGGAATTAAAATTAAAACAGGGCTATAGCATCATGCGGAGTCATAACGCAATCATCAAGTCAGTTGCGCAACTGCGCGAACATGATATCGTAGAAGCACAGTTTCATCATGGCAAAGCAAAACTTCAATTTCAAAAAGGCGTTTGAGGAGCTCGAAAAGATCAACGAGTGGTTTTCGGGCGAAGATATTGATATCGATGAAGCACTTGAGAAATTCAAGCGTGGCACCGAGCTGGTCAAAGAAGCCAAAAAGCATCTCAAAGAAGCTGAGAATAAATTTACGCGGATCCGAAAGGAGCTCGGCGAAGAAGAATAGCGAGTAGCGCGACTTTCACCACACTGCCGATAAAAAACCCGAGCGCGAGGCCTCGGACTCCCATAGAGCGGCTTAGTACATACCCGACGGCAATTGATAAGAAAAGACCTCCTATACTGACGAAGACGGGTATTATTGAATTTTTTAAAGCATAGAATGCTCGCGCGAAGAGATGACTCAAGCTTTCAGTGGGAATCGCCAGTGTAAAAATTCCCAATGCCGCCGCCGTAGCTTTGACCGCCGTCTCGTCAAACGCTCCGCCCCCCAGCAAAATACGGATCAGCGGTTCGCGTATCACATACATGAGGATCGCGGAAGGAATCAGGATCAAAAGCGTTAACTTTACCGTAAACAGCAGCTCTTTCATGAACTCAACGCGATTGTTGGCCGCCGCGCTTCGCGAGATGATGGGAAACAGCGTCATTGATAACGTAATACCTACCACCGCAACCGGCGCGCTTTGAAAATTTCTCGCGAAATTTAATACGGTGATGGCCCCACCACCGATGGACGAGGCGATTGCGGTGAAACCGAGGAAGGTGATTTGCTCAACGGGATGTCCAATCATTTTTGGAAGCATAAGTCGTATGAATTTACGAATGTACTGATCGACCATAATGCGGGGACGATATGAAAACATTCTCCAAGCGCCAAAAACACGAGGAATTAGGTGTAATAATGACCCCATAAGCACCCCAACACCGGCGGCATAAATCCCCAATGAAGGAAAAAGTAACCACGTACCAAGAATAATGCCGAGATTGTATACGATAGCGGAAATCCCATACCAGAAAAATCGTTCTTGTGATGCCAGTAAATTTCCAAGAGCGTTACTCACCGCGAAAATTATGGGCGAGATCAACATGATGCGAAGCAGAACGATGTACTGGTGCATCACGTCGGGAGGAAAGCCGCGTACAATCAACGGCGCAATCCACGGTGCCAAAAAAAATGTCACCAGCCCAACGGCGCAAACCACGAGTATTGAGCCATTGAGAATTGAGTTAATATAGTCCGACACTTCACGGTCGTTATTATGGGTACGAATTTCCGCGAGTAACGGAATAAATGCAGCTGCTAAGCCTCCCGCGACAAAAATATTGAGCAATAAGTCAGGAATAATGAAGGCGGCCTGGTACGCATCCAGCTGGTGAGAAGCCCCAAAAAGATGGGCAAATTGGCGGTCACGAAGCAGTCCGAGCGCATAGCTTGCCACCGTGGTCACCGCAAGAATAGCCGAGCCCTTGAAGAATTTTTGCCGAGATGTGATATAATGAAAGCGCATGAAACGATGGATCCTATTGCTTCTTATTGGAACATTTTTTATCAATCCCTTCAAGGGCAGCGCTTCCGTCCAGGAGGAGGTAGCCGCGCGCAACAAGCAAATCGAGGAATTACAGCGCCAGATCGGCGAGTATCAAAAGCAAATCCTTGAATCCAGCGGCAAAGCGCAGACTCTTTCCGGTGAGATCGGCCGGCTTAACGCCCAGATCGGCAAGATTCAGCTCGAGGTTAAGAGCTTGAGCCTCGCGATCGGACAGACCGACTCGGAGATCACGACGACCCAAAAAAGCATCCAACAAACTGAAACAGAGATGGAGGCGCATAAGCGCGCTCTCGGACAAACGCTCCAGGTTATCTATCAAATTGATCAGCAAAATTTAACTCAGGTGTTACTTCGGAATGATCGGATTTCAGAATTTTTCGGCACGATTCAAAATCTCGATGAAGTCCAAAACAGCCTCAATGCCAATATTACCGCCCTGAAGGCTTTAAAAGCAGACTTAGGGAATAAGCAATCGAGCCTTGAGGAAAAGCGTACTGAGCTCGGCGAGCTCAAGGCGCTCCAAGAATCACAACGCAAGACGCTTGACCAAAATAAGAGCACCAAAGATAAATTACTTAAGCAAACAAAAGGCGATGAGGCAAAGTATCAAACTCTCGTCAAGCAGACTCAGCAGCAAATCGAGCGGATTCGCGAACAAGTATCGTCGCTCCAGCAAAGCGGCGTTGCAGTAGAAGATGTCATAAAATTCGGCCAGCTTACCGCGAAGCGCGCCGGCATCCGTCCCGCGTTTCTCATTGCGATTCTTGAGATCGAGTCTCGCCTCGGTAAAAGCACCGGCACCGGCAATTGGAACGACGACATGTATTTGTGCTATATCCGCCTCGCCCAACAGTATCCCGCAAAGCGCGATACGTACCTAAAGCGCGCGGAAACCGAAAAAGCGGCATTCTTTGATATCGTTACTCGTCTCGGGCTTGACCCAAACTCCGTAAAGGTCTCGAAAGAGCCGAGTTACGGGTGTGGAGGCGCGATGGGACCCGCACAGTTCATCCCTTCCACCTGGAAAGGGTACGAGGAACGAATCCGTAACGCTACTGGACATGCCGTGCCCAATCCTTGGAGCATTGAGGATTCATTTACGGCGGCTTCCATTAAGCTCGCCAATGACGGCGCGAAGGCGCAAACTCGAGAAGCGGAAATCCGCGCGGCGAAGTCATACATCAGCGGCAATGCAAACTGCAACTCCAGTATTTGTAACTATTATGCAAATCTTGCCCTTGATAAAGCGGCGATCATTGAGCAAAATCTATAAAATCTTTGTTGGGTTGGCGATCGTAGTTGTGATCGCCGGAGCGGGGATCGGCTTTGCGATGAGTCGCGAACTGCAATTTTTCGGGCTGCAATTTTTCGCTAGGCCCACTATGCTTGATAAAATCCAAACCGGCATCGCCATGCTTAAGGCTTCTCCTCGGCTGGAATATACCGAGGGCGTGAAGCACCAGACTGCGCTTGCCATCTTGAATGTGAAAACGGGCGAACTCATGGAGCGGCGAATTTGGATCACCCCCGATGGCACATTGCTTTCCAGTGAAGATCCCAAAATTGACGTCGTTATCAAGTGGTCCAATGTGTTTAATTCAGTCTATGAAATCCGAGGCAATTCGGATCTGGTGGTGGTTGCCAATAAATTTTTGATCGAGCGCAAGTTTCTCCCCGAGCAAAAAACACTCCAGCTTGCCGAGGATGCCCCAAAAAGCCGCTATACCGATATGGTATATGCGCCGTATTCGGAGTTGCTTCGTACCCCTGAGACGATTGCCGCCGGGACGGCATATCTCAATGTCCGTGCCGAGGAAGCGTATCGAGATCTCCGAGCTCGAAAGGTAATGTCACTCGCGTACCCTGGTAAACTGGCGGCTGATGTGGTTCCACCTGATCTTGCTAAAAATATCATATTGACCGAGCAGGTTGACCCGGGATGGCTCACGCTTTCAGAGGATGGAGGCAAGGCGCTTGCCGAGCGCACGCTGGCAATCATCGGAGCCAATGGCGCGTGGGCGTATCGATACATCAACTCCAAGGCGGGAGCTCGCGGGTTGGCGCAGTTTATCGAGCCGACGTATTTTGGCATGATTGATTATTACCCGAATGCAGGCTTGATCAAAGATCATCAGCTTGGCATGACCGATCACACCAATGCATTCAAAGCGATCATCCTCTTCTTTGATTTGCACGAAGCGGAGCTGCGAGGTAAGATTCAGCGTGCCGATGTTCCCATCACCAAGGCAATGCTTGCTGCCGCGTACAATGGCGGGCCGAACCGCGTGATCCAGTCGGTAAATCGCTATGGCGCCGGGTGGGAGCAAAGTAATATCTTCCATGACGAAACCTCAACCTACATCAAAAAATATCACCTCCTCGAAGCGCTCAAAATCTTCTAAAGTCTATGTTGCAATGTCGGGTGGCGTTGATTCTTCAGTCGCAGCAGCACTCTTAAAAAAGCAGGGACATGATATCGTGGGGGTATTTTTTAAGCCGTGGTCCCCCTCCGCTAAAGCTTCGGCGGGACAAGCAGCCATATTTTGTAATTGGCAACAAGACCGGCTTGATGCCATGCGCGTGGCGGCAAAGCTTGGCATAGAGTTTAAGACTTGGGATTTTTCCAAAGAATACGGCAAAGAAGTCGCGCAGTATATGATCGACGGTTATCGCGCCGGCATCACGCCCAATCCCGACGTCATGTGCAACAAAGAGATCAAGTTTGGGCTTTTTCTTCGCAAAGCGCTTGAGGAGGGTGCGGACTTTATCGCAACCGGGCATTACGCGATTACAAAAAATAATAAGTTATATAAAGCAAAAGACAAAAATAAAGACCAGACATATTTTCTCTGGACGCTGACGCAAGATCAGCTCAGGCATGTGCTTTTTCCGATCGGAGCGTATACGAAGCCGCAGGTGCGGAGCATGGCGAAAAAATTCGGCCTGCCGACGTTTGATAAGAAAGACAGCCAGGGCGTGTGCTTTGTCGGCGAGCTTGATATGCAAGATTTTCTCAAGGAATATATCAAGCCGGAACCAGGGGCTATCATCTTCGATGGAAAAGTTGTAGGAGAGCACCAGGGAGCGGCATACTATACTATCGGCCAACGGCACGGACTGAATATCACGATCGGCGGAGGGCCGTACTACGTAGCACATAAAGAAAAGAATATTCTTTATGTGAAAAAATCAAAATTAAAATCTCAAAATGCAAAATTAACAGACATCAACTGGATAACACCGCAAAAACTTCCGTTGAAAGCAAAAGCAAAAATCAGATATCGTGGTGAAGAAATTCCGGTAGTTTTGCATCTCGACTATGCACTATCAACTATGCACTATTTTACTTCCCCAAGCCCGGGGCAATCTGCGGTCATGTACCGGGGCCAAGAAGTGTTGGGAGGAGGGATACTCCAGTCATCTCCGGAGGCTTAGCAATTCCCATAAGCTCAAGAATTGTCGGCGCCACGTCTGATAAAATCCCCGTGACTTCATTTGATATTTGTAATTTGATATTTGTAAATTCTCTACCTACCAGGTAGAGGGGGACCGGGCTGTCATCATGCCGACTCTCCGGCTCACTGGTGATTTTATTGACCAAGTGCTCCGCATTGCCATGATCAGCCGTGATGAGGAGGATGCCATCACGCTCAAGAACCGCGGGCAACAGTGTCGCAAATGCTCGATCAATCGCTTCGATGCCATAGCGCGTGGCTTCAAAATTGCCCGTGTGGGCGAGCATATCGGCATTGGCAAAGTTTATCACGATGAATTCATAGGTGTTTTGAGCGAGCGCAGCAATGACTCGATCCGCGATCTGCGAAGCTCCCATCTCCGGAGACTGCTCGATGTTTTTTACAGATTCAAGAAGGACATCATCTTCGCCTTGGTACGGATTATTTCGGATACCATTGAAAAAATAGGTAACATGCGCGTACTTTGAGGTCTCGGCGATATGAAGCTGGCGTTTTCCGGTTGTAGCCAAGAGCTCTGCCAGATTATTGGGTACCGGGGGAGGAGGAAATGCCACGTGCAGGCCGACATCAGGGAGGTATTCCGTCATTGCGGCAAGAAACAGGCCGGGAGAGCGATCATGAAACATGGCCACCAGTTGCCGCATGCTGTCTTCTCGAAAATTAAAAAAGATAATTGCGTCGGTGTTTTTTATTCCTTCGTATGACGGGGTCACAAGAGCCGGGATCTTCGTGTCATTGTTGCCTTGCAGATAATACGCTGCCAATGCATCTCCGAAAACGTCGGCAACAAGGCCCTTTCCCGTGGCAATCAGGTCATAGGCAATCTGCGTGAAGTCCCAGTTATTATCTCGATCCATCGCGAAGTCGCGGCCGATGAGCGTCGTGGGAGAGATCGGCAGCTTTGCCAGGAGCGATGCGGCCTCTTTTTGGCCTGAATCTTTGCCGTCGGTAAAAAGATGCACGTATGTTTTTATCTCCGGATATTTTTTCGAGAGTTCTAAAAGTGCGAGCAGGTGTGAAAATTGCGCGTGCACCGTGCCGGCGGTTAATAGGCCGGTGATGTGCACGGATCCGCCCGTTGAACGCGCGTGATCAAAAGCGCCGGCGAGCGCTGGATTTGCAAAAAACGAGCCATCGTTGATGGCGTTATTGATTCGCAGGGAGTACTGAAATAGGGTACGCCCGGCGCCAATGGTAAGATGTCCAACCTCACTGTTGCCAAACTCTCCCCAGGCAAGCCCCACCGCGCTCCCAGAGGCTTGCAGGAGCGTTGCGGGGTAGGTCGCAGCAATCATATCGAACGTAGGCTTCTTTGCCTCAGCGATGGGATTGCCGGCCCGCACGGCGCTATGCCCCCAGCCATCAAGAATTGCAAGTACGACAGGTCGCATTACTTGAATTGCGCGTTTACCGACAGATCGTTGGAAGTCGCTTGGATCGGACCGGAGAAGGTGATATCGGAAGCACGGATGGTGAGGCGAACATTACATGGGTCACCGGACACTACATGGCCAGCCGAGAGGGTGATCAGGCGCTTTGCTCGGGGGCGGTAATCTTCGGGAAATTCACTCAAATCAAATACTCCGTTTACTGATGACATGCCGAACAGCCCTTGATCAGAATACCAAAAAAGATCCAGCGCGCCGTTTTCAACTCTCGAATCAAAGCATGCTTGCTGGCGAGAGGGGATTTTCACAACGAGACGGGATATGGTAGCGCCTGCTGCATCTCCTGACGTCGTGAAGGCCATATTTTTTAAAGGAGTATTCCAGGCGTTGTCGGCAAGAATTACTTTTTGGGGGCCATGATCGTATATGACAATTTTTCCTTGTGATTTTGCTGCCTGAGCCGAAGGCATCGCAACCATGCATGCCATAACCGCCAGGCATATATATAATTTTTTCATGATTCTATTATCTCGCAGAGCTTCTCGGCGGTCAAGTTTTTTCACAGTTCTCAAAAATTGAAAACGGAGGCGGCCAGGGTGGCGCGCCTCCGTCGAGGACGATGGGGCTTGGGCTTAGCCCTTGCCGCCCCAGTTCGAGAACCACTTATAGTACGTCTGGCCGAAGCTGATGCCTCGGACAACGTTCACTCTCCACCAACCCCCACTGGTGGAGTTGCCATCGGTCGACGTCCACTCCCAGTGACCGCGTTGGATGTTGCCATCCGCCGAGAGCCACTGTACCTGGCAGTACGTTCCGTACTGGTCGGTTTGGCAATTCTTGGTGCGGGTCCCGTTCTCTGGGTTGCCCCCTCCGCCGGCGATAGCGGGGGTGCCAGCGAGGAGGAGGACGAAGAAAACGAGAGCCAACGAAACGACCTTTTTCATGAGCGTATCTCCTTGGAAGGTACCCCAAATCTCATACAACTTTTCTGAACTGTGATATGCTCCTGGCA
>JBBTUB010000008.1:0-21895 GCA_038064015.1 Patescibacteria group bacterium
CCCTACCCGTCATAGCCTTGGTGGGCCGTTACCCCGCCAACAAGCTGATAGGACCGAGGCCACTCCCGAAGCGAATTGCTTCTTTAATCTTGCGATACTATCGGGAATTAGTTCGCCTTTCGGCGAATTATGCCCGACTTCGGGGAATGTACCAAGGTAGTACTAACTCGTTCGCCACTGATACTAAAGCCTTGCGGCCTCAATACCCGTTTGACTTGCATGCCTTATCCACGCCGCCAGCGTTCATCCTGAGCTAGGATCAAACTCTCTTAAGAATAGTTCTAGTTAACGATACGAAACTACGTACTTCGTATCTTTTTTATGCGATGGTCTCTTTCGTAAATTGTCAAAGTTCTTTCAAAAAATACTCGGGACTATCCCCCTTAGAGATAATCCCGAATATACAATACCAGTAGCTTTTGAAGGGTATTATTTCATCGTGCTTGTAAGTCTAGCAAAGGCTTTATCCACCGTCAAGACCTGCTTTTCTTGTGCCGCCACTCACTGATTTTAGCATGATTTCCGGAAAGTAATACCGGAGGGACTTTGTGCTTCTGAAAGACTTCCGGACGGGTGTAATGTGGGTATTCTAAGCCGATTTTTGAGAAGCTTTCTTCTTTCAGAGATTCGGGTTTTCCGAGTGCGCCGGGGAGGAGGCGCGTGACGGCTTCCATGACGATCATCGACGGGACTTCGCCACCGAAAAGCACATACTCCCCGATCGAGACTTCTTCGTCGGCGAGGTACTGCGCGACGCGCTCGTCAACGCCTTCATACCGCCCGCAAATCATGATGAGTTGATCGAGCTTTGCATAGCGCCGGGCGGTCGCTTGATTGAAGACTTTGCCTTTCGCCGAAAAGACTATGATTTTGGTTCTCTCTTTCTTCTTTATTTTTTTTAATTCGTTGGCAATCGGAGCAGCCATCATCACCATGCCGGCACCGCCGCCGTAAGGTCGATCGTCTACTTTCCGGTGAGGTCCTTCGCCTGACTCACGGAGAAAATGCGGATTGATTGAGATTATCTTCTTTGCTTGCGCACGCGCAATAAGAGCTTCGTTGGCGAAGCTCTTGATGATTTCCGGGAAGAGGGTGATGATATCAAATCTCATGCCTGCATGTCTTTCAGTACATCATCAATATCACTGTCGCTTTCGAGGGTTCGCATGCTTGGTTCTCGCGGCGCGGCGGCGGGTTCGGGACGGTCTTGAGGGGCGCCTGATCCCTCCGCTGCCGGTGGCCGTTGATGCATACTGCCTTCCGGCTCGATAATGCGAAGATTCACGCGGGCATTGTTGCGCATGCCGATAATGCGGGCAAGGATCCGGATGGCTTTGGCGGTGGTGCCGGCGCGACCGATCAAAAGTCCCATATCTGTGGGATTGACCGTGACTTCAATCAGTACTCCCATCTCATCGGTTTTTCGCGTGACGACCACATCGTTGGGGTTATTGACGATGTTCTTTATGATATATTCGACGAAGTCTTTATCGAGATGTTGTTCGGTCATGGTGTTGCTGGGGTTGCAGGGACGGGCGTCGCCACTGCGGCGACGGGCTGTTCTTTAGTTGCTTCTTTTTTCTTGGGTTTCCACGACTGCATCTTCTCGCCTTGTATGACGCCGTGATTAATCAAAAGGTTATTCGCCGTCGGTGACAACTGGGCGCCCTGCTTGATCCAATGCTCGACGCGGTCTTTCTTGGCACTCATTACTTTTTTATGCGGGTCATAGGTGCCGAGCAGCTCAAGATACTCTCCCTTTACTCGCGAGGTATGCTCGAGAACCACCACGCGAAAATACGCGTGACCGGGCTTACCAATTCTTTGAAGTCGCACTTTTAACATAGGTCTGAGAATATCATTACCAGTCGCGTTTGGCAAGTGCATCTTCGGCGGCGGCTTGCTGGGCTTCTTGCTTGGAGGGGCCGCTTCCCTCTCCCGCCAGGCCATCGTCGAGCGTTACCCCGACACGGAAATTTTTTGCGTGATCGGGTCCCCAGTCTTCAAGAACGGTATACGAAGGGGTAACGCCGAGCCGTTCTTGGGCTTCCTCCTGGAGACGGCTTTTTGAGTCGCGGTAGCTCTTCCCTTCCAAAATCGCGGGAAGTTCGTCCATGATGAACTTCACCACAAATTGGCGTGCTGCGTCATAGCCTCGATCTAAATACAAGGCTCCGATCACTGCTTCCACCGCGTTGGCCAAAATATATTGCCGCGCTCGCCCCATATCTTTCGCCTCTCCCCGGGAGAGTAATAAAAAGTCGTTGAGCTTTATTTTCGTCGCCACGTGAGCGAGCATCACCGAGTTCACCAGCGCCGCGCGCCAGTTGGTCATTTCGCCTTCGGGATTCGGATACGTGGCGTAGAGGTTTTCGGTAACGATCAGCTCAAGCACCGCGTCTCCGAGGAACTCGAGGCGCTCGTTGTGATCAAATTTCCATGCGGGATTCTCATTCAAATATGACCGATGCGTCAGCGCGCTCTGCAAGAAATCTTTATTCTTAAACGTCGCACCGATATTGTTTTCAAGTTCTGTAATTTCAGGCATGTTTCTTTTTTGAAGTTTCAAACTTTCGCGGTTCTCCGATTTCTCGATAAATGGTGCCCAGTACGCCGTTGACGAATTTTCCGGAAGAGTCACCACCAAACGTTTTCGCAAGCTCGATGGACTCATTGATGGCGACCTTGGGAGGTACCTCATCATGATTTCCAAAGAGAAGCTCATAGATGCCCAGTCGCAGCACGGCACGATCCACCATGGCGATTTGGTCGATGGGCCACTGAGGAGCAGCCTTCTGGATGATGTCGTCGATCTCGCCGAGCTTGCTTACCGCGCCATGTACCAGATCTTTAATGAATTTCCCGCTCTCCATGCCCGGAGCGAACTCGGCGACATTATGCTGAGTGATGTCGTCGAGAGCTTCAAGGTGCTGCCCTTTGAAGTCCCATTCATAGAGGGACTGCATGGCGATTGAGCGTGAGAGGTGACGTGATGCCACGGAACTATTGGTGCTTTTTCTTTTCTTGTTTCTTTAATTCTCGAGCAAGGACATTGACGACTTCCTTGCCGTCATAAAACCCGCAGTATTTGCATACCGTGTGGGGAAGGGTCGGCTTCTGGCAGTGAGAACAGACCAAAAGCGCCTTGGCCGTCATGGCCAGGTGACTGCGTCGACGTCCTTTTTGTGCTCGAGTGGAATGTGCGCGTGGGACTCCCATAGGTTCTTAACCTAGCACACTCAGGTCTTTTTTGCAAAACTAAAGCGACGACACGTCAAATTTTACATCAACCTTACCGTAGCCGAATACCTCAGCGTTCATAACGTGAGTGCCTGCTGCCAGCGGAGCCGCGAGCGTAAAGACCCACGTAAAAGATTGTTGCGTGGGAATGGTAGCAGACGTAGCTCCCGCCACACACGCGAGTCCAAACGTGCTCGGATGGTCATCGATCGCCGCGTCTACTTGGCAGCCGCTTTGCCAGTTGAGCGTGAGGGGCTCTGCGGCCGGATTGGTGGCTTTTACGGTCACGATGATGATCTCAGTCGGCACATAGGTGGTCTTGTTGATGGCAATCGAAATAATAGGAGTGATGACCGGTGTTGCTGTGGGAGTCGGAGTTAGTAAAGGCGCCGGAGCTTTGGTTGGCGCCGCCGGACTCTGACTCGGACTTTGACTCGGAGAAGGAGCGTGAGATGGAACTGCCAATATTTCTTTCACCGCGATGCCGGCCTGTTGCGTCGCTTCAATCAAGGCGCTGGTTTCGGAAAGCAACCGGGCACTGGATTGCAGTGCGATGAGGGTGTCGGCATACTCCGCTTTCGCATAGGCATCTTGAGCGTCGGAAAGGGCGTTTTGTGCCGCATCGATCCGCGCTTCAGCTTCATCTCGCACGGTTTGCCCTTCGGCTAATGCGGAGATCTGATCCCATGCCTCATCGATGGCTTTTTGGACTTCTTCCAGTTTTGCCTTGGCATCAGTCTGAATCGCCTCAGTTGCATGCGCGGCGACGATGTCGTCTTGCGTCTTGGTCCGAAGATCTTGAATTTTAACTTCCACTTGATCGGTGGTTTCTCCGATCGCGTCCAAGGCGTTTTGGATCTGTGGTTTAGTGCTGTCAACTACTTTTGGCGCGAGTTGGTCCAGGATGTCTTTATGGGCTTGAAGTGTGGATTGCAACGTTACTGCCGCATCAAGCGCTTTCTGCGGGTTTTCGGAAGCTACCTTGGCGATTTCCTCGGCGGTCACCTTGACCTGCGCCTGGAGTCGTACGTGTGCCTCATGCGAGAGATCGGTATCAGCCGGCTTACGAACGGCGAGCTCGGTTACTTCATGGAGCCGCTTGGTGGTGCGTTCGACTTCAAACTCGACACGACTCTGAGTCCCTACAATAAATACTGATTCAAAATTTTCTACGCCCACTTTCCACGCGTAGAGCGCGTCTCCCGGGATGCTTGTTTGGGCCGCCAGCGTAACTCCGGTCACTCCGACTGCCATCAGAACCACCACCGCCAGGACGGATGCTGTTTTTATAAAAAATTTGGAATAATACCACGAGATCCCCGAGGCACGTCGCATCTTGGGGTGCGCGTCCATATATGCCACCAGGATGCGCTTGGTGCTCGCTTGCCATTCCTTCCTGACAGGATTGTGGCGGGAAAGTTTTTCGAGTTGTTGAAAAATATCAGGCTTCATATAAAGATTTTAGTTTTTCGATGGCGCGATGCAAGCGAACTGAAATGTTATTTTCGGTCGTTTCCATGACCGAGGCAATTTCTTTGATCGACAGGTCGTCCACGTATTTCATGACGATGACCTCTCGATAATTTTCCGGGATCAGATCAAGCTTCTCTTTGACTTCTCGCATCTCCCATTGTTGCTCCAATTTCTCATGGACATCTGATGCATCGGGGATATCGATCGGGTTATCGGGATCATCCAGTGAAATTTCCCGCTTATCTTTTCGTTTCCGATAAAAATCAATGATCAAATTGCTGGCAATGCGATAGAGGAACCCTTGGACATTGGTTACCTCTTTCCCCTCGGCGATATGGTCCCACGCGCGTATGAATACTTGCGAAGCAATATCTTCGGCTTCTTCACGTGAGCTTACCCGAAAGTAACAATATTTGAAAATTTTAGGGGCGAATTCGTCATATATTTCGGCGAATTTTGCCTCATCGATACCCATAATTTTAGACGAAAAGCCTTTCGTTTTCTTACGGCTTTCTGTTACTATACTATAACATGCGATTTGCTCATCTTCATACCCACACCCACTACTCTCTTTTGGATGGGCTTTCGAAAATTGACGATTTAATTGCGCATACTAAGGCGCTTGGCATGGATTCGATTGCCATTACGGATCACGGCGTCATGTATGGTGCCATAGAATTCTATCAAAAGGCAATCAAGGCCGGCATCAAGCCGATCATCGGCTGCGAGGTGTATATTACCGAGAACCGTTTTGATCGGCGGCCCGGCGCAGACGGAAAGAACTATTACCATCTCATCCTCCTCGCTGAAAACAATACCGGGTACAAGAATCTTATGAAACTGGTGACCGCCGGGCATCTGGAAGGATTTTACTACAAACCGCGGATCGATAAACATATCTTGCGCGAACATGCCGAGGGCCTTATCGGGCTTTCGGGTTGTTTGGGTGGAGAAATTTCGCGGGCGCTGACGAGTCGTCAGGGCGAAAAAGCAGAACGGCTTGCGCGTGAGTTTGTGTCGATATTCGGCAAGGGAAATTTCTTTTTGGAAATCCAGCGCCAAAAGGGCGTCGAGGAACAAGAGGTCGTCACCAAGGACCTGATCGAGCTTTCGCGTACCACCGGGATTCCGTTGGTTGCCACTCAAGATTCACACTATTTGCGCTCCACAGACGCTCATGCCCATGAGATTTTATTGGCGGTCCAAACAGGCAATACGCTGAATGATCCCGATCGCTTTTCTTTTCACGGTGATGATTTTTCCGTCCTTTCACCGGAAGCGATGCGAGAAAAATTTAGCGATGTCCCGCAGGCGCTCGCGCAAACAGCCGCCATTGCCGATCGCTGCAACGTGGAGATTGTTCTCGACAAAATCCAGCTCCCCGAATTCCCGCTTCCCGCCGGCACGGACGCCGAGACCTACTTGCGAGAGCTTGCTGACAAAGGCTTGGAGCGCCGATATGGCGAGAGCGTTACCGAGGCGATTCGCGAGCGACTCGCTTTTGAGCTTGACGTCATCGGCAAGACCGGATTTGCCGCCTATTTTTTAATCGTGCAGGATCTGGTGAATTGGGCGAAGCAAAGCGGCATTATCGTAGGGCCGGGGCGTGGCTCGGCTGCCGGGAGTTTGACGACGTATCTTTTGAATATCACCAATGTAGATCCGATCAAATATAATTTGATCTTTGAGCGATTCCTCAATCCCGAGCGCGTCAGTCAGCCGGATATCGACATTGATTTTGACGATGCGCGCCGCGACGAAGTCTTTGAGTACGTCCGTCAAAAATATGGAAAAGATCATTTCGCCCAGATCATCACCTTCGGTACCATGGCGGCGCGCGGCAGTATCCGGGATGCGGGGCGCGCCTTGGGATCTTCGTATGAGCTTTGCGATCGCATCGCGAAGCTGGTCCCCTTCAATCCGCAACAAGGCGAAAAAGAAGGTTACCTCAAGCGTTGCATCGAAGAAGTCGATGAGCTCAAGCAACTCTACCGCACCAATCCTGATGTCAAAGCGGTCATCGATGCGGCCATCCCACTGGAAGGCGTGGCGCGGCACTCTTCCACCCACGCCTGTGCGGTCGTGATCACTCCCAAGGCGCTTTCCGAATACGTCCCGCTTCAGCGCGGCACCAAGGAAAACGATATCATCACCCAGTACGAGATGCACGCGATTGAGTCGCTCGGATTGCTCAAAATGGATTTTCTCGGCCTGGCGAATCTCACGATCATTCAAAATGCCGTGGAGATGATCAAAAGCAATCATGACATCCAGGTTGATATCGACTCGCTGCCTTTAGATGATAAGAAGGCATTTAAGATTTTTCAAAAAGCACAGACGACGGGTGTGTTCCAGCTTGAGAGCTCCGGGATGAAACGCTACCTCAAAGACCTCAAGCCGACGGAGATCGAAGATATTATCGCGATGGTGTCGCTCTACCGCCCGGGGCCGATGGAGCTGATTCCCGAGTACATTGCGCGCAAGCACGGGAAAAATAAAGTCGAGTACCTCCACGCCACGCTTGAGCCGGTGCTCAAAAATACCTACGGCATCATGGTCTATCAGGAGCAGCTCATGCAGGCGGTGCAGGTTCTTGCCGGCTTTACCTTGGCGGAAGCTGATGTCATGCGCAAAGCGGTCGGCAAAAAAATCAGGAAACTGCTCGAAGAGCAGGAGGGTAAATTTAAAGAAGGCGCGGCTCGAGTCGGAACGCCGAAACAAGTTGCTGATAAATTCTGGGAGCTACTCGGACCGTTTAACCGCTACGCTTTTAATCGTTCGCATGCCGCGTGTTACGCGATGCTGGCGTACCAGACGGCGTATTTGAAAGGCAACTATCCGCTTGAGTTTATGGCGGCGATTATGAATTCCGACTCTGATGACATCGAGCGCGTCGCGTTTCTCATTGATGAGTGCCGCACGATGGATATCGAGGTGCTCCCGCCGGACATCAATGAAAGCATGGCAAAATTCTCGGTGGTGCGCGGAGAAAACAAGATTCGATTCGGCCTTGCCGCCATCAAAAATGTGGGCGTTAATGTCATCGATGTCATGATCGCCGACCGCACGTCATCAGGGCCGTTCGCTTCTTTAGAGGACTTCATCGCCCGCGTGCACAGCAAAGATCTCAACAAAAAATCACTTGAGAGCTTGATTAAGTGCGGAGCCCTGGATGTCTTTGGGGAGCGCACCATGCTCTTGGCGAGCGTGGATGAGCTCTTGAGCTACTCGCGGGAATCGCAATATCGCCGGTCAAGCGGCCAGGTGAGCCTTTTTGCGCTTGCCGCCTCCAATGCCGCCTTGCCTCCGATTCGCTTGCGCGAAATCCAGCCGGCACGGCGTGCCGAGAAGCTCATGTGGGAAAAAGAACTTCTCGGGCTATTTATTTCCGATCATCCATTGCGGGATTATCAAAAGCAGATGGGATACGGTCAAGGCGTGCTGACCATCAAGGAGCTTGTGGGACACAAAAAATCAGTTGCGGTAAAAGTGGGCGGCTTGGTGACCAGGGTACAAAAGATCGTCACCAAAACCGGCAAACCCATGCTGTTTTCATGGATCGAAGACATGGACTCAAAAATCGAGATTGTGGTCTTCCCGACCGTTCTCGATCAGCACCCGGATGTATTTAAAGAGAATAATATTGTCGTGGTCAGCGGCAAACTCAGCGATCGGGACGGTATCCCGAAGCTTTTGTGCGATGACGTAAAGTCGATCGCAATGCTGGCCTAGAATTCGGTGACGAGGAATGTCGCCGGCTTGCTCGTACTGCTCTTGTTACTCACGGAAACCGAGTAGGGTCCGGGCAGGACTTTTTGAGCATTTTCGGTGGGACAGGGCTGTCCAGCAACGCACGGATAGACCAGGTAGCTAGGAACGATGAACTCGATCACACCTGCCTTGGCCTTGAGACCGGAGATTTTATGGTACCCGAACGTTACGGTATTTTCGGTGGTGGTAAACCCTTTCCCCTTGATGCTGACTTTCGTATTGACTGGGCCGGCACCGACGCTGGGAGTGAGCGAGGTGATTTGGATCTTGCTCGTATTCGTCACCGCTTGCGGCACGGTCCATATGTTGGCAAGGAGTGATGTTATCGCCGGCGTGGGGAGCGGTGAGGCTTCTTGCTCTTGGATTGCAAGTTTTCCAAGCAGCGTAGGAACTTCTTCCCGCAGTGCAACCACTTGTGATGCCAAAAGCACGTTTGAAACAACGAGTGTTACCACAAAGATCCCTAAGAGTACTTCAACGAAAATTTTTCTTGTCATCGATATGAGTTAATAGTTTCTTTCAGGGCTATTGTCTCACGTTTTGGGTTGTCTGAAAAGATGATGCCGCGCGCGCTGTTGATAACTAGGCCTTTATTTTGGCTATTCAGGCCGCTTTTGATCGTGTGCTCGACGCTTCCGCCTTGCGCTCCGACGCCGGGAACTAAGAAGGTCATGTCGCCGGTGATCTCGCGGATTTTTTTCAATTCTTCCGGATACGTAGCGCCCACGACGAGGCCGCAGTTGTCCCCCCAGGTACTGACGTGCTCGGCGACTTTCTTCCACATCTCATCTTGAAA
Organism: Patescibacteria group bacterium; assembly: GCA_038064015.1. Classification (GTDB taxonomy): domain Bacteria; phylum Patescibacteriota; class Minisyncoccia; order 2-02-FULL-40-12; family IGHO2-01-FULL-4-A; genus JBBTSB01. The sequence continues at coordinate 9,281 of JBBTUB010000008.1, forward strand.
CTCTCCCGCGCCCGGATTTGATGTCTTGCACAGCACAAAAAAGAACTTGTCGTTCCGATCCAAAAACGGCTGGAGCGATTCCTTGCCCATGTACGGCGTGAGCGTCATGGCGTCAAACCCGAGCCAATCCAGTATTCCCGTGATATAGCCATTATTCGTATTGCCGATATCTCCCCGTTTCGCATCACAGATCGTGAAAATATCCGGATGCTCCGCGCGCAGATAGTCCATCGTCATTTTGAGTTCCCGCAATCCCTCATCCTCCCGCGCCTCATAAAACGCAATATTAGGCTTGTACGCCGCCACATGCTCATGCGTCGCCTCGATGATTTTTTTATTAAATTCAAACTGACTTAGCCCGCCAAGTTTTTCATACTCCGAATCCAACCCAACGCACACTAGCGATTTCACCTTCTCCGCCCGTTGATTGTACTTATCGATGATGGTCATTAATTTTTCTTCTGCTCTTCCAAAAACTTCTTCCCATGCCCGATTTTGGTGTTGACGGGAATGCCTTTGGCACAGAGCGGACATTTGTCGGCATCATACGTTTCTGCGGGAATTTCGCAGAGTGCCATGAGCGGGACGCCGAGCGTTTGCGAAGTCACTTCTTTCGGCACTCGATTTACAAAAACCGCAAGTCGCTGGATGTTGCCACCGAATTGTTTGACGACATCGATCATTTTATTCACCGATAGTCCCGTAGCGATCGTGTCATCGATGATGAGTATTTTTTTGTCTTTAATGAGCGTGTCATATCCTCGTTTGAAGACCAGCGGTCCCTCATCAGTCTTGTCGGCATATGCGCTCAAGATTTCTTTGCCCTGTAGTTTGGAGAGATGATACGCCACCCAATTGCCAAGAATTGCTCCTCCGACCACTGGTGCGGCGACCACATCGACATCGAGGTCTCTGTTTGCTTCCGCCATGATCTGAGTGATCCGAGCAGTCTCGGTGGTGTGCGGCAAGAGATAGTCCTTGTTCACGTAGACACTCATATGCTGTCCCGACGTACCAACAAAGTGATCATTTTCAATCACCGCCTTCGTTTTTTGTAAGATTTCTAAAGCTTCTTGATTCATTTTAATTTAGATAAGTTTCCATCCAGTACAATCGGCATTAGCGCTTCAATCTCTGAAGTATAGGGCATTTTCGGGATTTGATGCAAAAGATAGATTGGCTTGCGGAGGACGAAGGCGAAGGCCATTTCGATCAACGTATTGCCGCCGATATAGCCGGGCACACCGTTCTTTTCCGGGTTGACCACCAGGAGTGCATCATAGTTTTTAATTTTTTCAAAATATCCTCGGATGAGATCGTAATCGATCTTGTCTTGTGCTTTTTCTTCATCGCTTGGCATCTTATGTTCGCTTGCTTCGTATTTCTTTACTCCCGTCGGATACTCCACCTCATCCCCTCGGGCCACAAGCTTATCTTTGATTTTGATGATTTCGTCTGCAGCGCTCAATGATCCGGCGATAATGATTTTCATGATTTTTCGACGATGTAGATATTGTGAGGATTTTTTTCACTATACTCCGGTCCCAGTTGTTTTTCCATGGTCATCGTTGCATTATGTGATGCCCTTGCTTCCTCAGAATCGAATTTTAACTGCATAAGTCGTTCTAATTTTAATCCAGACTTTTCAATTGCCGTGAGGTATTCTTGGTGCGCATGATAATAATTTGGTACCACGATGCCGGATAATTTTCGCCAAATTTTTTGTCCTGACCGGAGTTCCTGTTCGTCAGTTACCAGCTTTAGATATTCTCCATTTTCCACGAATGTTGCAAGATGTGCATTATCTTCCCGAGCGAGCATTTGTAAACGATCAACCGGATTGGGTTCTGTCGCAAGAATCTCAAGTCGTTCGAGTAATCTTTGGTGATCCATCTTGCCTGAAGTGAAAACCATTCCAAAACTCGTCGGTGCTGTGAGGATTGCTTCACCACCTGTTTTTAAAATCCGTGCCATTTCTGCGAAATGTTGCTCGAAACTGCCGGTTGGCAGATTGCAAGCCACTTGAACACTTAGGGCTTTATCAAAAGTCGCATCTGGGTAAGGCAACTTTGCTGCGTCAGCCTCTACAATATGAACGCCTTCAACATGAGCGCTTGCTACAGCTTCTTGAGCAGCGAGAACCATGGCATGGTCGATGTCAGAAGCAAAAACTTCTGCTCCTTGTTGCGCTGCCCAGATGGACCATGGAGCTCGTCCGGCTCCGATATCAGCAATACGTTTTCCATGCAAATCTTCTGCTTGTAGGTATTCAATCAGTGGTTTATATAAAAAAATGCCATCAGGCCGATCGCGTACCATTCGGTATTCAAAAGCCCCTTCTTTTCCGTAGCTTGTTCCTGCTTCTTGATGTTTCATTTTCAGAAAGATATTCTCACATTCTCAAGAATGTTGGAATGTCATGTTTGTAATGATTCTTTGATTTGTATAGCTAATCTTGGGTTCCACATTGCGCCCGTGGCGGACATGACGACGTCGGCACCGGCGGAGCGGTACTCGTGGTAATCGGCAGGAGTCATGACGCCACCAACGCCTATTATAGTGTACTTCATGCCGGTGTCGCGAAGGGTTGCGAGGCGTCTGACCATATCAAGTCCTGCCCATTTGATCGGCGAACCGCAGATGCCGGACTTGAGGCGCCACTCGCCTCCCGGGAGGGCCTGCGTGCCGTCGGGCTTGTAGACGGGAGCTTGGATTGCATTGATTGCCGAAAAGCCGTCTACGGTAGTGCCTAGTTCTTTTACGAGATTGCGCAGTTCCTCTTGATTCTCAAAGTATGAAATTTTTGCGACCAACGGCATGTCCCCGATTTTGTTTTTGATCGCGTCAGCAATGCGCCGCGATTGCGGAGCATCATAACACAGGAGTGTTTTTAAAAGATTCCGTTCGTTGGGACAACTAAAGTTTGCTTCAATGCCATACACCTTTGTTTCTTGCACTAGGCGTGCGGCCAAAACCCAGTCTTCAAGGAAATCTTGATCAGAAAAATTGGCATCCCATCGAGTGCCCTCAATCATTCCCCAGACTTGTTGCCCTGGTCGCGCATAGGTAACTGCTTCGGCCATGTCGGGCTGCCAGACGTCAACCGGGTATGAAGGATTGCCAAACGAGTTGGTGATTGCAAGTGATTCATGAAATTCATTTTGCATGATCACGCCTTTATGTATTTGTTCAATCGAGAGATCCCCCCCAATTTTTACGGGGACTACGTTTGGCCACTCATTAGCTTTTTTTTCTCGAGTGCGGACAGTTTTATAGACGGGAATGTCAAAGCCTTTTTGAAGTGCTGCCTTGATAAATTTTGCATTGAGCAAAGGTCCGGCGGCAATGCCAAAGGGAATTTGATCGCCCGACTTATAGTAATCTTTTCCGTCCGCAAAAGCCCCAAAGGGACCAGTCTCCCAGTTCTCATAGTACGATTTATTTGGATCGAAGAATGGGTTTTCCATAGAGTGTCCAACCGTCAAAGGGTGACCATTTGGCTTTGCTGGCGAACTTACTACTGTTCACAGTATACGGCTGATCAAAATCAACTTCAATTACATCATCAAAGTCAGGCACGTGAAAAATACGCTTAGGGTTAAGATGCATGAGCTTGATGAGATCGTGCTCGGTGATCTTGCCTTGGTGAATTGCCAGGCCCATGAGACCAAGCGCTGTCTCAAGTCCGGGGACGCCAAAAGCGCCTTTCGCTTTGTCTTCCGGCGTGTGCGGCGCGTGGTCAGTCTCGATCAGATCAATCGTCTCATCGGCGATGCCCTGCCAGAGCGCATCCTGATCGGCTTGAGTTGCCAGCGGCGGCTTCATCGTCGCGCCGCTTGATGGGCCAAGAAACAAGTGATGCGGTGTCACGCCAGCGCTGACGTGCATACCGGATTGTTTCGCTTGCGCGATCAATTCAACTTCGGAGGCGAGTGAAGTGTGGCAGTGATGCAGATGCCGGCCGTATTTCTGTGCAAGTTCAAGGCATTTTTCTAGCATGTTCCCTTCTGCATGTACGAGGATCGGTTTTGGAGAATTCCAAGCCTTAAAAATCTGGTTTAGTAATTCGTAATTAGAAATTAGTAATTCCCCAGTAGTGTGGTTGCAATATATTTTCAAGCCGTACACTCTCGAATTGTTGGCTGCTGTTTCAAAAGTTTCCAGATTGTTTCCATCTGTTCCGTAATGAAATCCAACTTCGCATACTTTTTTTGCATCGGCAAGTTTGATTTTCTCCTCTAGGCGTTCAATTGAAATCGTCGGTGCACCGGGATTATTCGGCATATCAATCACAAACGAAAAGCCGCCATTGACGGCGGCCTGCGTCCCGGTGGCAAAGTCCTCTTTCTGCGTGGCCCCCGGCTCGCGCAGATGAACATGCACGTCAATGAGTCCGGGTAGTCGAGTTATCGGCATAAAAGCGTATATAAGAGCGCCATTCTGACGTAGAGGCCGTTTTGGGCTTGGCGGAAGTACCAGGCGCGGGGGTCGTTGTCGATCTTGGGAGAAAGCTCGGTAACACGCGGGAGCGGGTGCATGATCATGGCTGATTTCTTCATGGCCTTGATATTTTTCTCATCGATCACATAGAGATTTTTTACTTGTTCATATTCATTTGGATCTGCGAAGCGCTCTTTCTGGACTCGGGTCATGTAGAGCACGTCGAGCTTGGGCAAGATGCTTTTAAAATCCGACAATTGCTGGAACGAGATCTTATGTTTCTTGAGATACTCCAGGTAGATTTGCGGGAGCTGGAGTTTCGCGGGGGCAACCAGATAGAGCGTTATTTTTTTGTAGAGCGGCAAAAATTTCAAAAGCGAATGGACCGTACGCCCATACAGTAAGTCGCCCACCATCGCGATATGAAGCCCGTCGAGCGATTTTTTTTCTTTGCTGATTGTATACAAATCTAAAAGTGCTTGGGTTGGGTGTTCTCCGCTGCCATCCCCCGCATTGATGACCGGCACCGGAGAAACTTTGGCGGCAATCTTGGCGGCTCCGGTCTGCGGATGGCGCAGGACAATGGCGTCGGCATAGCCCCCGATGATGCGGATGCTGTCTTCGATTGATTCGCCTTTGATCGCCGATGAAAACTGCGCCGCACTCTCCGTCGTCAGTACCTCCCCCCCAAGCTTCATCATGCCCGCCTCAAAAGAAAACCGAGTTCTGGTACTCGGTTCGTAGAAGACGGTGGCGAGGATTTTGCCGGCAAGCGCGGTGCGGTACTTTCCATTGGTGTCATGCGCTTCCATTTCTTGTGCCAATGAGAAAAGCTTGTCCAAAAGGGTACGATCCAGAAACTGATCAGCGCTGATAACGTGCTTGAGTTGGGATTGCATGGTGGATAACTTCCTGCTATTCTACCTGAAGTTTGAACAAAATCAACCTCACGCTTTCAGATCATAAAGTGTTTACTGGAGTCACGCCTCGCAGCTCGCGGGGCGTTTTTTTAGGGGAAGTTGTCTTTAATACCGGCATGACCGGGTATACCGAGTCACTCACCGATCCATCCTACTCCGGACAGATTCTTGTATTCACGTATCCCCTGATTGGCAACTATGGCCTTGAGCCTGTCGAAAGGTGGGAGTCCGAAAAAATCCATGCGACTGGAGTCGTAACCAGTGAAGCCTCGAAAGAATTTGCCGATTGGCTCGCATCGCAACATGTGCCGCTGATGACCGGTGTCGATACGCGCGCGCTCACGAAATACTTGCGGAGCCGAGGAACGATGGCAGGAATCATGAGCTTAAAACCTAAGGCTTTAAGCTTTAAGCTTCAAGCTTCAAGAATTCCATTTGTTTCGATTGCAAAACCCATCATCTACAACGAGCAATTTAAGAAAACAATCATCCTTGTCGACTGCGGCATGAAGATGAATATTTTACGCTCGCTGATGAAATTGCCATTTCAAATCAAGCGCGTGCCGCGAGACTATGACTATTCCCAAGAAGATTTTGCGGGCGTGGTACTCTCCAATGGTCCCGGCGATCCGGCGGATTATATTGAGACCATTGCTATTTTAAAGAAAGCTTTGAAAAAAAATAAGCCAATCATGGGAATCTGTCTGGGTTCACAAATTATGGCACTTGCCGCGGGGGCGAAGACGTACAAGCTCAAGTTTGGCCATCGAGGGCATAATCAGCCGGTACAGGAAGATGCGGGCCGATGCTACATCACTTCGCAGAATCATGGCTATGCCGTGGACGAAAAAACGCTACCAAAAGACTGGTACGTGAATTTTAGAAATTTAAATGACAATTCAGTCGAGGGCGTCGCGCACAAGACTAAGCCGTTTTTCTCGGTACAGTTCCATCCTGAAGCATCCCCCGGCCCGACGGCTACGAGATTCCTCTTCGAGAATTTTAAATTACTAATTTCCAATTTCAAATGAATTTTCAATGAACATTCAATTAAAATTTAAAACTTAAAATTTGAAATTCCAAAAGGTACTCATTTTGGGTTCCGGTGGATTGCGCATCGGCCAGGCCGGAGAATTTGATTATTCGGGTTCACAAGCGATCAAGGCGCTCAAAGAGGAAGGGATTAAGACGGTGCTGATCAATCCCAACATTGCCACGGTACAGACCGATGGCGATGGCGCCGACACGGTATATTTTCAGCCGCTTAATCTCGAGACGGTCAATCGCATCATCAAAAAAGAAAAGCCCGACGGCGTGCTCGTGAGTTTTGGTGGGCAGACCGCGCTCAATCTCGGTCTGCAGCTCACGGGCGTCAATATTCTTGGTACCCCGGTCAGTACGATCAAGATTACCGAGGATCGAGATCTTTTTAAAAAAGAACTGCACAAGATTAATGTCAAAACTCCGCGCAGCTTTGCGGTGACCAGCGTGGCTGCTGCGCTCAAGGCAGCCGACAAGATCAGGTACCCCGTGATGATGCGATCGGGGTATAGTCTTGGCGGACTTGGATCCGGCCGAGTTGATACTGCCCCACAACTGCGCGAAAAAGCCGCCGAGGCTTTGCATGGCGCGCCACAAATCCTCATCGAAGAATATCTCCACGGCTGGCGTGAGATCGAGTACGAAGTCGTGCGTGATCGTGACGGCAATACGATCACCGTCTGCAATATGGAGAACCTCGATCCCATGGGGATCCACACGGGCGAAAGCATCGTCGTGGCACCGAGCCAGACGCTCACCAATACCGAGTACCACGGGCTTCGCGAGATCGCGATTGCGACGATCAATCATCTGGGCATTGTCGGCGAGTGCAATATTCAGTACGCACTTCGGCCCTCTGCCTCAGTATCTTCGGCCTCACGGCCTCCGACGTTTGATTACCGTGTCATTGAGGTAAACGCTCGCCTTTCTCGCTCAAGTGCTCTGGCATCAAAAGCAACCGGGTATCCGTTGGCGTATGTCGCGGCCAAGTTGGCGCTGGGCTATCGGCTCCATGAGCTCAAAAACGCGGTGACCAAAAGTACTTCGGCATTCTTTGAGCCGGCGCTTGATTATCTGGCCGTCAAAATTCCCCGTTGGGATTTGCAAAAAATGAAGTCGAGCGATCACCGGATTGGCTCCGAAATGAAAAGCGTCGGCGAAGTCATGGCGCTGGGGCGATCATTCCCGGAAGCGATTCAAAAAGCCATGCGCATGTTGAATGTGAATCATGCCATGCCTGCCGGCAGGCAGGAAACACGCAGCATGAAGCATGTAACAGCAGAAATTAAAAATCCTACCGACCGAAGATTATGGGTTTTACTGGAAGCGTTTCGGAGGGGCATGAGCGTCAAAAAAATACATCAGCTCTCACAGATCACGCCGTGGTTTTTGGAGCATATCGAGGTGATCGCGAGATTTGATTTCAAAAAGCAGTCTCTACAAGAGGCCAAGCAGATGGGATTTTCAGATAAAGATATTGCGCGTGCAACGAAGACTACTGAAGAAGCCGTCCGCCAGAGGCGGATCAAACAAGGCATCGTGCCAATCATAAAACAAATCGATACGCTGGCTGGTGAATTTGATGCGCAGACGAATTATTTATATACCACCTATCATGGCTCGGAGCATGATGTGGCGCCACTTTCAAAAAAGCCGGTCATAATAATTGGCTCGGGTCCGTACTGCATCGGGTCTTCCGTAGAGTTTGACTGGTGTGCGGTCAACACCGCCAAGACACTCCGCGCTCACGGCAAGCCGACGATCATGATTAACTCAAATCCCGAGACGGTCTCGACAGACTTTGATCACTCGGATCGGCTGTATTTTGAAGAGCTCACGCTTGAGCGCGTGCGAGATATTGCTGATTTTGAACATAGCTCCGCAGGCATCGTAGTTTCCGTAGGCGGCCAGATTGCCAACAATCTTGCTCTGCCACTACACACTAATCACTACGCACTTCTAGGAACTTCCGCCACCTCGATCGACCGCGCCGAAGACCGCGGCAAGTTTTCTGCAATGCTCGGTGAGCTTGGTATCGATCAACCTGAATGGACCCAGGTCTCGACGCTCGAGAAAGCAAAGAGCTTCGCGAGAAAAGCCTCGTACCCTGTCCTCATCCGTCCCTCATACGTATTATCAGGCGGTGCTATGAATGTCGTACTCGACGACCAGCAACTCCAAGAATATCTTCACCAAGCAACGAAGCTCTCTCCAGATCATCCGGTCGTCATTTCAAAGTTTATTACCGGTGCCAAAGAATTTGAGATTGACGCCGTGGCCCGCAATGGCAAGATTGTGATCTTCGCGATTTCCGAGCACATCGAAAACGCCGGCGTGCACTCCGGCGATGCCACGGTCGTGCTTCCGCCCCAGCGGCTGTATTTGGAAACCGTGCGGCGCGCCAAGCGCATTGCCAAGGCAATCGCCAAGGAACTCGCGATCACCGGGCCGATGAACATCCAATTCCTTGCCAAAGACAATGCTATCAAAGTAATCGAGTGCAATGTTCGTGCCTCGCGATCATTCCCGTTCGTATCCAAGGTCATCAATCGTAACTTCATCGCGCTTGCCACGGAAGCGATGCTTGGGATCAAGCATGACGTGCAGTTTCGCACGCTTGATCTTGACTACGTCGCCGTCAAAACCCCTCAGTTTTCCTATCGCCGCCTCAAGGGCGCGGATCCGGTTGCTGGCGTGGAAATGGCATCAACCGGCGAGGTGGCCTGTTTTGGGGCGGATTTAAACGAAGCATTTTATCGGTCGTGGCTTGCGACCGAACAATCAGTAGATGGAAAAAGAATCTTACTAAGCCTTGCTGATGAGGCCAAGCCAAAGCTGATCACCGAGATCAAGAAGCTCTTCGAAGCTGGCTGGCAGTTCGTCGCGACCAAAGGCACGCATGAGTATCTCAAACAGCACGGCATCGTTTCAAAACTCTACAACCGAATTAACCAGCGTGAACCGACCATTGCGAGCGCGATTACTGATCGCCGTATAGATTTAGTTATCAATATTCCCACGCCCGGTCCCGCCGACCGCGATGCCTTCACGATCCGTCGTCTTGCCGTCGACCACCATCTACCCCTGATGACCAACACCGAAACCGCCCGCATCCTCCTCCGCTGTCTCGCCGAAGTAGATCTCGCCAAGCTTGAGCCCAAGAGCTGGCAAGAAATTATCGCTTCGTGAGGTATTCTTGGACTCCCACGAGCCAGCCGCCAGTGAAGTAATCTTCGGGTTTAAACGTGGCAATGTCCACCCATTCGCTTTGGGTATGGATTTCAGAAAGTTTGATTTCTCCTTTCAAAAACTTTCCTTCATATCCAATGGCAAAAATTCTCACGTGTTGTCCTAAGGATGCTTCGGTTCGCTCGTGTCGAAAAAAGACCACCGGCTTGCCGATATCGTAGGTAATTTCATTGCCGAGTTCTTCAAGCATTTTGCGTCGTAGCACATCTTCAAGCTGTACATTGAATTCATCTTTGCGAATCCGTCCTCCCGGTAGATCCCAGTCTCCAAATTTGTCTTTGAAAATAAAAAGCTTTCCGTTTTTTTTGAGGAATACTTTGACCGCCACATAGTAGAGATCTTTTTCAGTTGATATCATAATTCTATGCCCGCTACTTTACTTTGATAAAGTAGAAGATCCGGGGAGTACAATTTCTATTAGATCCTCAAATTTTTCACAGGAGAAGTCGGTTTCTTCAGACTTTCCCCACATGAGACATGTTTGTATCCCGACTGCTTTTGCTGGCTTGAGATCGACATCAACTCTATCCCCCACATACATTAAGTCTTTCGCAGGAAGCTGCGATAACTCGATCATCTTATAAAATCCATCCAGGGCTGGTTTACGCTCTTTAATGTCATCACCGCTCAAGACATGAGTGAACCATGATTGCTCAATGGCAATAAGGGACAGCATTTTCGGGATTTTGTCGCCAGTGAGGTTAGTAAAAAGAGAAATGGGAAGTTTCGTACGCAGATAATCCAGTGTCATATTAATACTTGGATTGGGCTTGTATAATTTCGAAACGTCCAAAGTATTGAAATGTTCTTGCCAGTAATTAGTTGGAAGTCCAAGCGATCGAAACACCGCAGAATTACTGCCATATTTTTTATAAAGGCCGTGAAATTCTTCCTTCAGTTTTTCAGTAAGTGGTTTTCCTGTTGCATTTGCATAGGTGCGATGGCGAAGTTCATCATGAGCCGCATGGAATTCAGGCGTCTGAAAAGTAATTGTGCCATCAAAATCAAACCAGAGATGTTGTATTGTTGGATGATTATCCATCAGTAAAGTTCAGTATTCTTAAATGGAATCAACGCGAGGACAACGGCGTCGATGTAGTACATAGTTCTCGTGATAACGTCGCCAGTCAGAAGGCCAGTCGCGCCGGAGCCTTGTTTTGAGCCGGATTTATGAAATACCAGATCATTTGCATCTCCCAACTCTTTGCCCTGGTGAATTAGTTCCATAACTCGATGTGGCAAGAAAAACTTTCCGGTTCCTCCCTTACCCCACTTTCCCTCGTGTGACTTAATCACGACCCAACCAAGGACTGCCAACTCGCCTTCCCGTTCCTCAACACCGCCCTCGATGCCAACCCAAAAGTCCGCATCGGGGTGCAACTGTGATGCCGTCTCGGTGCGTTGCTTGGCTCCAGCAAAGGTCTCCTCGTCGCCATTAGGCTGATGGCTCACGCCCGATGGGATATCAATACCTTCGACGTCACAACTCTCCCCAGGAAACATTTTTATAAACCCTTCCCGGGCGGCGTTGATTTTGACGGGATTCTTTGAGGCGACAATGATTTTCATTTTGCGGAGAGGCAGGGATTTGAACCCTGGATACCCTTTCGGGTATACCGCCTTTCCAAGGCGGCGCACTAGACCACTATGCGACCTCTCCGTGATCTTATTTCTACCACGAATTAAAAACCCCCGCTAGAGCGGGGATTTTTAATTTTTACCGATTTATACTGAAGGAGTTGGTGATGGCTTAGGGAACGCGGCCTTGAGATCGGCGCGGGCTTTTTCCATGGCGGCTTTGAAATCATCCATGGCTTTCTTCACGCTGGCATTGCGAGTTTTTGCCAATGCTTCAGCCTGCGGTCCGAGCTTCTCAAGCGCTTTGCGATCAGCTTGCATTTTTTCTTTGGCGGTTTTCATGGATGCCTGGAAGGTAGCGCGTACCGTGGCGGGTGCGACAAGGGCAGCACAGTCAGACTTGGCTTTCACATGAGCGGCATCAACGGCAGTCTTATAGGCAGTGGTTATATTATTCACTGAAGCTTGATGCGTACTGGCCAATGCGGCGAGGCCGTCGCGGAATGTTTTCATAGCGGCATCAACGGCGGATTTGCGAGCGACAATGGCTGCTTTTACCGCTGCCTCAAACGTTGCGACAGCTGCTTTTTGGGCATCGGTCGTTGCTTTGCCTTTAAGGTTCGCGAATTGCTCGGTACGGCGCTCGTCCGCTTCGGCTCGCTTCGCTGCCAAGCGTGCGTCCCGGTCGGCTTGCTTCGTGCTGAGCTTCGCCGTGCGTTCAGCTTGCGCATCGGAGATTCTTGCCTTTTTATCGGCAAGGCGATTTTCAAGTTCTCCTGATTTCGCGGAGAACCGGGTACAAAAATTACTTGGCACTCCTTCGCGCTCGGGCTTCTCGCCTTTTGCATACGTCGTGGTTGGCACGATCAACGCGGACATCATGGCAAGACCAAGCATGGAAGATACGATTTTCTTAGTATTCATTGGCGTTGTAGGCCCCGGCAAACGAATCAAGTACCGTGCGATCATTATCGAGAAGTGCGACATCAGCGTCAGACTCATCGGTAATCGACTGCTCGGCAGTTGCGTCGTTTACAAGACTGTTAATCATAGTATCAACTGAACCATCTTCATACGATATCTGACTCGTGGAACGTGGCATCGACTCCCCGTTCTTCCCGCTGATCAATACAATTGCCACGATCAGTGCGGCAGCGGCAGGGATCATCATAAATTTTCTCGGTAGCATATGATACCAAGGATAACGAAACGCTCTCGTCCGTGTGACGGCCGCGACGCGGCGCCCCAAATCGGCCGAAGGCGTAATCGAGTCTTTCAGTAATTGCAGGTCTCGTTCAATTTGTTCGTCGGAATTATGTAACATGGTTTCGTAGTTCTTTGAGTGCTCGCGATACGATTTGGCGTACGGCTTCTTGGGTCTTTCCTA
>JBBTUB010000009.1:0-11394 GCA_038064015.1 Patescibacteria group bacterium
AAGGATGCCTACGGAAAGCGGGCGTGTTAAGTTAAGTGGGGAAGGTCAGTAGTAAATCCGGAATTCCCACCCAGTGCTCGCTCATGAGCGCGCCGTGGTAGATGTTTTTGCCTTGCTTCATGAGCTCAAGGGTCGCCAGAAAGGCCTCATCGAGATCCTTGAAAAGCTCGGGCTTGATCTCTTCGAACTTTTTTTCGGTGTGGCGCTTCTCGACGACATTGCGCTCATGCTGGAGTCCGTCCTGGTGGATCATTTCCATCAACGCCGGCGTCCTGCCCATTTTTTGCTTGTCTTCGTACAGGTCATACCAAATCCAATGCGGGCACTGGAAAAATTTATAAAAATGCTCCCCGGTGAGGTGGTAGGGCTTCTTTGCGGGCATGGGTCTAAGTATAAAGAAAAACTCCCCGGATGCAAAGCATCGGATCTATTTCGGTCTCAATGCTGCGGTGTCAATCTTCATGACGATGCGACGAATGATTTCCGATGTCCTTTCTTGAGAATTTACGATAAACGTCTGAAGGCCTCTTATCGAAGAAGGCCGTTTTATCTTCACCTCAAGAATTTTTTGAGCACGATCTTTAAGAATATTTTTTAAATCTTCGAATGGCTTCTTCTCATTCACAAGATCTCTTGCCAGCAATGAAAGTTGAGTAGTGAGAATGACGATAATCAAATTCCGAATAATTTCTTTGGATTGATGGAGAATATAGTAATCGTTTGCAAAGAACTGACGCACATCCATCACGGAACTCAGTCGATACGCTTTCTGGCAATAATCAGTAAAGTCTTGGGCATAGGACCATGCCTCTCGATCGCCGCCATCTGGACGAAGACGATTGATAAAATAGTCAATGATGCCGTCAGCGTCACGAGACTGAATGGCGCGCTCAAGCAGGCTCTTCTCTATTTCATGGCCAGGGGTATCTGTTGCAAACGAACTTACAAACGATTCTCTGTTCTTCGAAATAGAGATGCCAGAATGAAATCTGAGCTTCTGAAGCTTATCGTCGTCGGTTATGTGCAAAAAAAATGTCATCTGCTCGTCGGAAGTCCCGTATCGATCAGACTGGTCGACTTCGGAAGCAGAATGATATAACGGAGGGCGTAACAAAACAGCAAGGCGCATAATCTTCGGACCTGTTCCACGATTCCAGCTATAGTATGGTAAACCCGCAGCCTCAAGCTTTCCCTGCAATTTACGATTGATATGGTTACTGAATTCCCGCAACTCCGCCAGTCGAGCCCGAAACGCCGCATCCTCGACAACCTGGCGCGGCTGATGCGTTTCATGATCGAATCGCTCTTTGATGATATTCTCTTCTGGTCTCTTTTCTCCCATAATTCATGAGTATAAAGAAAAACTCCCCAAATGCATAGATGCACGGGGGGAGTCATCTGCGACACTACTTGGGTAAGTAGGTCGAGGTAGTTGCCAGAAAGTCGGAGCCGAGGCTCAACACATTCTGGGCAACTGATAAGAACTGGTGGAGGGTTGCCTCAACGTCATGAAATACACGAGGCATCATGACAGCTATGAGGACAAATACCACGACCAGTCCAAAAGCACTAAATAATCTCATATTATTACTGCTTTTGGAGGATCAAGGCGCGGTGTCGACGGCACCACGCTGTATGCGGTGCCATACGATACCCTCCGCTTATAGCGTATCAGAAGATATGAGATCTGTCAAGTGCCTTGGCCTTGTGCCGCGGCATAGTGAGAAAACCAATAAGTATAAAAATAGCGGCGAGCGCACCGATGACGTACTCGGGATGCGGGGGCCAGTCGATGACATGTCGGATCTGACGATGCGCGAAGCCGATGATGATGGCCCCCCACCAACCAATCTGTGAGACTACGCTTGAAAATGCAATGCGAGCTCGGAGATTTCCGGGTAAGACTTCGTCAATCTCGTGAGCTTCCATCTGCTTTTTGATCTTATGTAAAAGCACGCCGTTGATACCCACCATCGCCACGAAGAACAACTTGATCATGGTGAGATTATCGATGAAGCCTTTGAAAATGATGAGTCCGATGCCGGATGCCACGAGACCTCCCCAGCCGATCCAAATCAGCCGCTGGGTCACATTGGCGACTTGGTTGACGAGCTTGAGACGGGTACGACGCATGGTCCACAAGAGGCCAAACGTATCAATCACAATCACGGCGCCAAAACCGACGATCAACGAGACGAGGTGAACAAAAAGAAGAATATAGAAAAGTGGCGTGTCCATTTATTTCCAGACTGACAAAATAATCCCCATCACGCAGAGGAGCACCAGGTAGTAGGCAAGGTCAACGGCGACGAACTTGAATTTTTTGCCGCCCCAGAGCTTATCGCCATACTTGAGTGGGAGGACAAAGCCAAGCCATACCCAAAATCCGCCTTGGATCCCCGCCCACGCGCCGATCAGATCAGGAGATGCCGTGCGGAAAGCCCAGAGAACATGCGCGAGAACAAAGGCTTGCACCAGTGAAAAAACAAACATCTGGACATAGGCGGCTGCCATGCCTTTTTTGGCCTCGGCCATGCGGGCTTGATCATTGGGGTCCCAGCCCATCCCCTGCATCCACAGCTTTCCAAACAACGGTCCGTACCACAGTCCACCCACTACCATCGCGGCGATCCCTGCCACGAGCACTGCAAGATAGTTGATATCCGGCATAGGTTAAGAAATTAATTACTAATTACCTTCTATTATACCGCGAATAGCGCGGAGTGGAAGAGCGCCTGCTTTGCTGAAAATCAGGCGTAGCAGGCCGGCTCGTAGCTCGCGCTTGAGGAAGCTCCGGCATTTTGGAAACAGGGATCCAGATGCGCGTCAGGCGCTGGATGTCTTGGACTTCGCGCTTCTGCTCGGGTGAGGCAAAGGTAATCGCCCGCCCGGTCTGTCCGGCGCGCCCCGTCCGTCCGATGCGATGCACATAATCCTCGGCATGCTCGGGTACGTCAAAGTTGATCACGACTTCAATATCAGAAACATCGATGCCACGAGCGGCGATATCGGTGGCAACGAGAACTCGGTACTTGCCGGTCTTAAATCCTTCAAGCGCGTCTTTGCGCTGGCCGAGTGATCGGTTGGAGTGGATCTCCGCGACTTTGTGTCCCATGTCTTCGACGGATTGGCGGATTTTACGGGCACCATGCTTTGTACGCGAAAACACGAGCACCGTGCCATGGTAATCCGTGAGCAGCCGGTCGAGCAAGCGGATCTTGTCATGCTTGTTAACCACAAAAAGCTCTTGCGCCACCGTCTCGGCCGTCGTGCCGGCACGCGCGATCTCGATCCGGACCGGAAGCTTCATGTAGGTTTTGGCGAGCAAGAAAATCTCATTGGGCATGGTTGCCGAAAAAAGCATCGTCTGGCGCTCGCGAGGCAGTACCATCATAATCCGCTTGATCTGCGGCGCGAATCCCATATCAAACATGCGATCAGCCTCATCAAGGACGAGGATGGCTATATTACTAAGGGAGAGGGTCCGTTGCTGAACATGGTCGTTGATGCGGCCGGGCGTACCGATGATGATGCGCGGACGGGCCTGGAGCATGCGGATTTGCTGTTGCGCTGATGCGCCGCCGATGAGCACCGCCGTACGAAGGCCAAAGCCATGTCCGACGCGGCGAAGCGCTTCGTCAACTTGGAGTGCCAGCTCGCGGGTCGGCAAAACAATGAGTCCCTGCCCCGTGCTGACCATCAGCCGCTGGATCATCGGCAAGCCAAAGGCCATCGTCTTACCGGTGCCGGTTTGTGCGATGCCAACCACATCTTTTCCCTCAAGCGCGCCGGGAATCGCTTTTTCCTGGATGGGCGTAGGAGTGGTGATTTTGAGAGCGGTGAGTGCCTGAAGCAACCTGGGCTCGATACCGAGTTCCTGAAATGTCATTATGTTGTTACTATACAGAAGAATCTAGGAAATAGCAATGATTTTACTGGGGATCATCAGGATATAGATCAAGAAGTTGCTGGACCGTGCGCTCTTCGATCTTGAGTTCTCCGCCGGTATCGACATCTTTGTCATTTACATTGCATACGATGCTGTCAGGCCGGAGCAGATTTTTCGCCAAAAGTTCCCGAAACATCTTGCGGCATTCTTTGCAGGGATGAAGCGCGTCATGTTTGCCTTCTTCGTCTCCCGTACTGGTTTTTTCAGAAACCGTGACGAAGGCAATGATGAGGCCCGTATGTTGATCTAGGGCGGCTTTTACAGTTCTTCGCTCAGCACAGGGTTTTTGCCAGCCTTTTCGTTCCGCAGGTTCGGGCGTATGGTTGCCGCCAAGATAGATAGGGTATGGATCTTCCGCACGAGAAGGATCACTGGTCATAAGCGCACACCCGACATAAAAATCCCGATGTGATTCAGTTAATTTGTCTCGGCTCCGCATGGCGGCAAAAATAAGCTCGACTCGATGTTCACGATATTGCTGCAGGTGCCGATCCATTTCTTCCTTCGAAATCGGTGGTCGCTGATTGATTTTTGGTGGAGCCTCTCTCATATCAATTGCTAATTTCGATTATTTTGGCCCGGGAGGCGTAGCCACTGACGATCCGGACCTGGGATTGGCTGACGCCAAAATACTCGGCAAGCGCCTTGATGATCGCCGCGTTGGCCTTTCCTTGTACCGGCGGCTCTTTGACCCATACGCGAAAGTTGCTTCCATCGATTTTCTCGACTTTTTCTTCCCGCGCTCCCGGCCGTGCTTGGACGTTGATTTTCATCGGTTGCTCCACCATGATTTAATAAACGGCAGCGACAAGGTCGAAAGCAGATACCCGATTGCAGGAACAAGCGCTTTGAGCAACGGCTTGGCGTCGTGGATCAGGATCAGCCAGATGCCGGCGATGATGTACGTCACCACCGCAATAAATACCCGCCTCGTCCAGCTCCGCTCCCATGCCTTATCGATCTCAACCCGTTTGTTGCGCTCCCGAATATTTTGTATTTCTTCTTCAATATTCATAAAAATAATATATCATGCATTATCACCTGCTACATAGCCGGTTGTCCAGCAGAGTTGCAGCGAGTAGCCGCCGGTGGGACGGTCAATGTTGAGGACATCGCCGACGAGATACAGATTGGGCACGAGGCGGGATTGCATGGTTTTAAAGTTTACTTCTTCAAGGGCGACACCGCCGGATGAAATGACCGCTTTGTCGGCACCCAGGAGGCCTTTGACGTTGAGCGGCAGGGCTTTTAATAGCGTGGTAAGCGCAATGCGAGCGTCGTGGCTTATACTGTGGTTGGGCGTTTCTCCGTCGATTTTGACCAGCGCGAGCAAGGGCGCGACCAGTGCAGAGGGAACAAGCTTGCCTAAGACATTTTTTAATTTTTTATTGCTCTGCGTGATCAGTAATTCCTGGAGTTTTGATTTGAGCGCGCCGTGATCGAGCTTGGGAAACAAATCAAGCATGATCGCAACTTCACCATACTGGAGCAACTCGCCGATTTCTTTGCTCATCACCAGGACGGTCGGCCCGCTGATGCCAAAATGCGTAAAAAGCAACTTGCCGATCTGCGATGATTGCTTTTGGTCATTCTGAAAAACTGAAATCTTGATATCGTTGAGAACGACACCGCCGAGCTTCTTCGCCCACGCGTCTTTGAGCGCGATCGGCACGAGCGCGAAGTCGTTGTCGATGATCGTATGACCGAGTTTTTTGAGCCACACAAATCCCTCGCCCGTCGACCCCGTCTCCGGCCGCGAGAGCCCGCCAGTGGCCACGATGACAGATCGCGCAATAATTTTTTCCCCGCCTTTTCCGCCGGAGGCGGATCCGCCTTTGGCGGATATTTTTATTTCAAAACTCTTCGTCTTCGCATCAACGGCAATGCCCGACACTGCCGCGCCGGTTTGCACTTGAACTTTCCCCTCTTGCATATATTTCACCAACACATCCCATACAGACTTTGCTTTATTTGAGACGGGAAAAATGCGCCCTTCGTTTTCTTCTTTGGTTGGCATGCCGCGCGTATGGAAAAACTCCAGTGCTTGCGCGACGCCAAATTGCGAAAACGCTGAAAAGAGAAATTGGTCATTGCCTTTGTATTTCGTGACCATGCTGCGCATCTCCGGCTTGTTGTTGGTCACATTGCATCGTCCCCCACCGGTGATGAGCAGCTTTTTGCCGACACCGGGATTTTTCTCGAGCAACAAAACCTTGCGGCCTTTTTCCGCCGCCCTCCCGGCCGCCATCATCCCCGCCGGCCCACCACCAATGACTACAACATCCCAAAGGGTATTCATGATGTTCCCAGCTCTAGTGTCTCATCAATTCTGATTTGGGAGACGAATTCGGGGACGTGGGAGACGAGGATCATGGCGCCTTCGAATTGGTCGAGGGCTTTGGCGATGACGGGAAGGTGGCGGAAGTTGATGTGATTCGTTGGCTCGTCGAGGATGAGTAGGCCGGGGCGCTCAATCACCAGACGGGCGAAGGCGACCAGGCCTTTTTGTCCTTCGGAGAGATTGCCGATCTTGTTCATGATGATATCCCCAGTGATGAGAAAGCTCGCCGCCGTCGAGCGCATGTGGTGCTCGTCTTTTTCGCGCATGACGGACAGCAGTGAATCAAACACGGTGTCTTTAAAATTAAGCGTCGAAAAATCCTGGCGGTAGTAGCCGATCTTGATCCCCGGCGCGATGATGGCGCCATCGGCGGTGCCGCGCGCGATCGCCTCAAGCATGGTGCTCTTCCCGATACCGTTGGGGCCGGACAAGAGCAGGTGGCGGTTTTTTTGGAGCTTGATATTTGCTTTGTGCTTTTTCGGCTTGCCGCGGTGGATGATGTTGTAAGACGTTAGGGTGAGAATATCACCGGAGAGATTGGTCTGCGCTGGAATCGTAAACGCACGGATGGCCTTGTCTTCGCGCCGCACATCAACTTGCTCCTCCTCCCACTCGGCGGCCTGCTCGCGCATGCGCTTGGCGAGGATACGGAGCCGTCCGCCTTTCTTGGCGAAAAAATTCGCTTTTTCTTTTTTCTCAAGCGCTTCTTTGGCGAGCCGCGCGTTCTTGCTGTTTTCTTTTTCGACGCGGGCGGCGATCTGCTCGATTACATTGAAATAGTTGCCGTCGTACTGCTCGACGATCTTTGTATAGACGTCTAAGTATAAAACTCCGTCTGTGAAAGAGTTTAAAAAGTCCGCGTCATGGGAAATGACGATCACGGTTTTTTGATAATTTTTAATAAAATGTGTGAGATGCTCGATGCCGGCCTTGTCAAGATTGTTGGTCGGCTCGTCCAGGAGTAAGAGGTCGGGATTTTGAATGAGCGCGGAAGCAAGGAGCAAGCGTGCTTGCTGGCCACCGGAAAACGACTTTACGATCCGGTCATGGACCTTCTCATGGCCTTGCAGGTTCACGACTTCGAGAACTTCGTCAATTTTTGGATCGATATTATATATTTTTTCAGAAAAACAAAGAGCAAAAAATTCCCGCACCGTGAGCTCCAGTTGATCGCGCGGGATCACCTGCCGTGAGATGGCAATCGAGAGACCCGGCGCGATGTTGATCTTCCCGGCCGTAGGCTTGAGTGTCTCGGTGATCAGCGCGAAGATCGTGCTCTTGCCCGCGCCGTTTTGGCCCATGAGGGTATATTTTTTGCCGCGGCGCACCGAAAAACTCGCCTCGCGCAGAAGTGGCGTATCGTGCTTGTGCTCAAATGAGACCTCTTCAAATGAAATGATGCTTTCGCCAGCCATAGTGGTATTCTAACAGAAAACCACCCCTTGCGGGGTGGTTTTCTTAGCAATGCTTATGCAGCCATTGCTCCTGCGGCTTCGCGCTGTACATTGGAAGCGGCGGGACCCTTGGGTCCATCGACGATTTCGAAGCTGACTTTGTCGCCAACTTGCAATTCGTCAAACGTGACGCCGACCAAATCCTTGGAGTGAAAGAAAAGATCCTTCGTCTCGCCATCGCGAGCGATGAAACCATATCCTTTATCCGTGAGCGTTTTGATTGTTCCGTTCATGTGATGTTTTTGTTAGCTCTACTATTAGTTACGACGAGAAGCTCGACTCTGCTACTACTACGTTACTATGGGGTCATTATATGTCATCGGCGACTATTTGTCAAATGCCGCAGCTCCCGGCGGCGGTTTTTGTGATCCGGGATGGTCTGGGCGACGAGGCTCCAAAAGCTGCGCGAGTGATTAAATTCCTTCAAATGGCACAGTTCATGGACGACGACGTAGTCAATGAGATAGTCGGGAAGCTCGGCAAGCCGCGCGTTGAAATTAAGATTCTTTTTCTTCGAGCAGCTCCCCCACCGCGACTTCATCTTCTTGATTTTGATATCATTAAAATCGCACCGATAGTGCTTGTTATAAAGATCAATCCGATGCTCGACCACGCGCAATACATCTTCGTACATGCGCTTACTTGAAAATAACAGCTATCGCAAAGACTCCGATCATCACGAGGACTAGTACCATGCGCGAGATCATGGAGATCATAAAGCCGATGAAAGTGCCCAGTCCGGAGCGGAATGCCTGCTGTTCTTTCCCCGCCAGCAATTCGCCGATGATCGCCCCGATCAAGGGGCCGATGATGACACCAATAATATTAAAAAGAAGCGGCCCGATAACAAGACCGAGCGCTGCACCGATGAGGCCTTTTTTGCTCGCATTATATTTTTTGGCGCCAATGATCGGCAACACAAACTCCATCACCACCGACAGTACCATCAAAATAAAAAACACAAGCGACGCATAGTGCGGCAAGACCTCAAAGTTCGTGCCGTAGTCATAGATGAAGAATCCCAGCCACGCCAGCGGCACCCCCGGCAAAAACGGCAGGAGCACGCCGGCCAACCCGACGAGCATGATCAGAATGGAGATGATGAGAAGCGTCATATCACTCCTCCCGATCCAATTTCTGCGCGGCTTCCGGTGTAGAGACTGACTTACTCATCAGAAAAAGCTTGATGATGCCCCAGGCGACGAGCCAGTAGACGGCCATGGCTAAGAGCGTCGTCCACTCAAACACACTGCCCTCCACGCGCGTCACACGAAACACATTCAGAAACGGCGCCGCAAACGGCCGTGAGATGCTGTACACAAAATCGGTAAACCCCGCTCCAGGATTTGCCGCGAGAAGCTTTAACACGAACCGAAAGGCCAGGATCACTTCCAAGATCCCAAGAATATACCACACCACTTGCGTACCACGGAACAACGGCTTCGTCGTCGGTGAATTATATGAGTCTGTCATACTTCAAGTATAGATCCTGCACCGAGGGTGTCAATACTCCGTGATTTTCCCGGCTTTGCGCTCGATCAAATCGGCTCGCCGCAAGCCGCGGATCATCGTACGATCCATGATGTCATAGTGTGGCTTATCATTGATCCAGTCCACCACGTGCCATAGATTTTTCTCCGAGGTGATCCAGGACGTGTCCGATAGTGTGGCGAGATTGAGCGGCCCGGCGTAATTGCGAAGTGTTTTTTTGCCGTTATCCAAAAAATATTCGTGGAAATACGATATCACCAGCTCATGGATGGACTCGTATACCGGCTCGCGGTAGCGCAACACGGCGTGATTGGTCTTGCTGATGGCACCCCAGTGGCCGTGCTTGCGAAAAAGCGCCACCACGTGGTCCACATCGGGCACGGCGCTGACCAGATCCAAGAGTAACGGCTTCTCGCCGTGATACCACAGCGCGAGTGCCGCGACCAGCGCTCCCTCCAGGCAATGCGCGTGGCGCTTTTGCATCACGACGCGGGGTGATCGCGCGGTATTCCCATGCGCCTTCGTGTTGATGCTCAAAGTATTCAGGTAGTCCTGTATCTTCGCCGGCGAAGCAAGCTTGCGCAAAATTGCGTGTTCTTCTCGAGTAAGAAGATTTTTTATGTCCACAATACATGAGGTACCTGCTTGCCCGCCGAAGCCTTGGCGTAGGTGGGACCCCTTTTATTTCTCATCTGACTCCATAAAATTAATCGCCGGGTTACTGAGATGCTGAATGGTATCTTGATATGTTTGCCGTAAGAGAGCGACGTTCGCTTCAGATAGAAAACTTGCTTGGCCCTGCTCATACCGTGCAATATATTTTTTGGCGGGCAACACCTGGAATGTCGTTCTGCCATTAACTTTGTACCGCGTAATCATCGTCGGAATAAAACTAATATCTTTGAGCTCCGTGGTGTTGCCGGTTTTTTCGATGACATACTGCAACATCACGCCCGCGTCAGTATAGCGAGTTCGCTGATCACAATAAAAATTGCCTAGTCCATACGCGACATATACCTTGCGCCCATCGGCGGATGTCACGACGTCAACCGGTTGAATGACGTGCACGTGAGAGCCGATGATCATATCGGCTCCGGCATCCGCGATTTTTTGGACGGTTTCCTTTTGCCACGCGTTCGGAAGGCGCTCGTATTCGTTGCCAAAGTGCAGTGCGACCACCACAAAGTCGGCCTGCTGTTTAGCACGGACAATATCCTTTTTTATTTTTTCATGGTCAATAAGATTCACCATCCATGGTTTCGGGATGGGAAGGCCATTCATACCATAGGTGTACCCAAGATACGCGACTTTCAGATTATCCTTTTGATAGATAAATATCTTTTGACTTTTTTCTTCCGTGTCAGCCGCCGCGACTTGAGCGATATTATTCTGCTCCAGTATCTGCGTCGTCATGCTCAAGCCCTTGGTGCCGGCATCCATCGTATGATTGGTCCGAAAAACAACATCGATGCCGATGGACTGCAATGTTTCAGCCAAGGCGCTCGGTGATGTAAATAATGGATAGCCGGTGTAGGGACCGGTCGTACTCAATACGCCACCTAACCAGGCAGTAGCCAGATCCGCCTCCGAAAAATAATCAGAAACTGCCGAAAATACAGAGTCAAAATTATATGTTTTTGTCGTGGCATTATAGGCCGCAGCGATATTGGTATCATGTAAAAAAATATCCCCTACTGAAACAATCGTGACCGTAGTCTTTTCTTCTTTGCGTGTCAGCCGCAGAGTTTCACCGGTACCTTGATTGACCACCACTACCTCACGAGGTGCCGAACGATACCAAAAATATCCACCAATGAAAGCTCCCAGTATCACCGCACCCGCCAGAGTTTTATAAATATTTGACATATGTTTTTGATCTTCCTATTTTATCATAACTTTTTTTTGCTCGGCGATCTTCCCTTCATTGCTACTTACACAACTAACGACTTCGAAGAATATCGTTTTGTAACAACCAAGTATCGATCGCCGGATCATGAGCCCTAGCAGTTGCCAATTTATCATTAAAAAGTTTTATATACATATCTGGATCTTTTGTGAGTAAGGCACGGGTAATAACTTCAGGTATGAGATCCTGAAATCGTTCTAGATACGCAGCTTCTTTTCTTATAAGATCTTCCATATACGCAATGGGGTCTTCA
>JBBTUB010000010.1:0-10159 GCA_038064015.1 Patescibacteria group bacterium
GGCTTATGCTAACGCCGTTTGCAAAAAGTCGTTGGATCATTCTTCAATAGGCACACCGTTACTCATCCGCCTTGCGGCGGAAAGCTTCGGCTCTTTGTAGGCGTATGGTTTCAGTACTATTTCACTCCCCTCACCGGGGTTATTTTCACCTTTCCCTCACGGTACTGGTTCACTATCGATCATCAAAAGTATTTAGCCTTGGACCGTAGTAGGCCCGGATTCACCACGGATAGTCTGCTCCATGGGTACTCAGGAAACAATACGAAGGTTTGATAATTTTCGCTTACGGGGCTATCACCCTCTTTGGCCGGCCTTTCCAGGGCCGTTCAGCTAACCATCAAATTTGTAACCTTCTCTGAACATACCCCACGATTCTAAAAGGGAATCGCAAGGTATGTTTAGGTGTATCATCCCTACAACCCTCCTGCCATATTAGTAAACTAACAAGACAAAAGTTTGGGCTATTCCGCTTTCGCTCGCCGCTACTGACGGAATCTATTTTATTTCTGTTCCTCTGGGTACTGAGATGTTTCACTTCCCCAGGTACACTCCCGGCTTGCGCCGAGTACTTCGAGGTAAATCGAAGTGGGTTTCCCCATTCGGAAATCTCCGGATCAAAGCCTGCTCGACGGCTCCCCGAAGCTTATCGCAGTCACGCAACGTCCTTCATCGTCTTTTGATGTCAAGGCATCCGCCATACGCCCTTATATTACACATGTGATTTCTTACAAGATTCAATTTCTCATTTTGATACTTAACTTCCCGCTATCAAATTGTCAAACAACTATCCGGAAAAAATAAAACCGCGTTCTCCGCGGTCTGAGCAACGCACCAATGCGAGGTTTTCAGCCGCTTTTCTGGAGAATGGTTATATTTCTTTTCATCAGTGGTATTAGTCTATCAGAAGCAAAAAAGGGCGTCAAGCCCTTTTTTGTACACACAAAAGCCTATATTTTACTTACTCTTGAGTATGCTTACGCCACTTCCCTAAGAGTTCGTCCGCATGATCTCTCCCACCAAGCCCAAAGGCGAGACCAACGGCTAGAGCAACAGCAACTACGATACCGATCTCAGCGATCTTGAGCACTTGCGTATCAATTTGCAGCTGATCAAGCGCGATGAGAAACGAGAAGATCAAGACTGCCCACTTGGCAACCATGGCGAGGAAGTTTGCAGAGTAGAGTCCGGCAATCTTCACCGAGCTTCGCACCGCGTGCTCGGCAAACCGAGCAACCAAGACCCCGATGATCAGGATGATAGCGGCGATGAATACATTGGGAATATATTCGACTACCTGGCTCAAAAATTCAGTAATCCGAGGCAGTTGCAGAATCTCCGTTGCAAACATGAGCGACAAGACGATGACAAACCATTTCACCAGCTCATAGAAAAATTTGCCGGTGTCGAGCTTGTATCCGCTTTGTTCCCAGATTCGCTTGAATCCTGCGCTCTCAAGTCCGCGATCAAGCTGTAAGAATTTAACGATGTGCCACGCGAGCTTGCCGGCGGCAACCGCCACTAACCATCCGATAAAAAATATGAGGATGGCTCCGACGAAACGGGGCAAGAACCCAATGACGTCAGACCAGAGCGAGGAGAATGAGGTCTGAAGAATTTCCCAACCTGTTGTAGTTTCTTCGTACATAACAACACCTCCAGTCTATAGCGCTCCCTGAGCGAGAGCATTTATGCGATTCACTGATGTTAAGTGTATCAGGTTTCTGATTAGACCAGAAACCTCGCTATCAACAGTGCCACAATGTTGGCGACCTTGATCATGGGGTTGATGGCGGGACCGGCGGTGTCTTTGTAGGGATCGCCGACGGTATCTCCCGTAACGGCCGCTTGATGCGCTGGAGATTTTTTGCCGCCGTGATTTCCCTCTTCAATATATTTTTTCGCGTTGTCCCATGCAGCACCTCCAGACGTCATCGAAAGCGCCATGAAAAGTCCTGTAACAATGACGCCAACCAGTAGACCTCCGAGCGCTTCTGCGCCTAAGAGAAAGCCAACCGCGATCGGAAAAACAATAGGGATCAGTGCCGGTATAATCATCTCTCGAATTGCGGCTTTGGTAACAATATCGACAGCGGCGGCATAGTCCGGCTTTGCTTCTCCCGTCATGATGCCTTTGATTTCCCGGAACTGGCGGCGGACTTCATCAACGATCGCTCCGCCGGCTTTGCCGACGGCCTTCATCGCCATTGCACCAAAGAGATACGGCATGAGTCCTCCAACAAGCAGTCCGATAATGACGTTCACGTCAGATAAATCAAATTTAATACTGGAACCAAGTTCCTGCGTATATGAAGTAAATAAGACAAGCGCGGCCAGACCGGCTGACCCGATCGCATAGCCCTTGGTCACGGCTTTGGTCGTGTTTCCAACGGCATCAAGGGGATCGGTATTGGCGCGGACAGATTCTGGTAACCCGGCCATCTCCGCGATACCGCCCGCGTTGTCGGTGATGGGGCCGAACGCATCAATCGCGATGACGATACCCGTCAGCGAAAGCATCGAGAGTGTGGCAAGTGCGATGCCGTAGAGTCCTGCCCAATAGTATGCGAGCCAGATGCCCGCACAAATGAATATTACAGGCCACACTGTCGAGCGCATCGCCACCGCAAGGCCGGCGATAATGTTGGTCCCATGTCCCGTCGTTGACGCCTGTGCGATATCACGCACCGGCGCGAATTTTTTGGAGGTGTAATAATCAGTAAGGAAGAAAATGAATCCCGTCACCGCAAGGCCAACCAGCAAAGCCCCAAAGCCATTGAGCATAGGAATATGCGTGCCGTCCAAAGAATTCCAATATTTCAAAATGCCGTAGAAGCCGACTACTGAAAGAACTCCCGAGACGACAAGTCCTTGGTACATCGCGCTCATAATGCCTTTCTTGAGGCGCACGAACCACGAACCAATGATCGATGCGATGATGCCGACGGCGCCAATCTCAAGCGGGAAGGCGGCAATGTTTGGCACGGTTGAGAAAAAGAGTGTGCCCAAAAGCATGACCGAGATGACCGAGATGACATAGGTCTCAAAAAGATCGGCTGCCATACCCGCAGTGTCGCCGACATTGTCACCCACGTTATCAGCGATGGTCGCGGGATTGCGAGGATCATCTTCGGGAATGCCCGCTTCGACTTTGCCAACAAGATCAGCTCCGACATCAGCGCCTTTGGTAAAGATACCTCCACCAAGACGCGCAAAGACAGAGATCAAAGAACCTCCAAAGCCAAGACCAATCAGTGACTTCACGTCACCGGTGATCCA
Source organism: Patescibacteria group bacterium (assembly GCA_038064015.1). Taxonomy (GTDB): domain Bacteria; phylum Patescibacteriota; class Minisyncoccia; order 2-02-FULL-40-12; family IGHO2-01-FULL-4-A; genus JBBTSB01. Next base: position 3,277 of record JBBTUB010000010.1, read on the forward strand.
GTAAAAAAGCGTGACTGAAAGAAGGGCGAGGCCAGCGACGAAAAATCCCGTGACGGCGCCCCCTCGGAATGCCAGATTAAACGCTTGTTTGATCCCCGACTTCGCCGCTTCCGCGACACGCACATTGGCACGCACGGCAACAAACATCCCCACATAGCCCGCGAGCATCGAGGCGAGCGCCCCCACCACAAACCCGATTGCCGTCGTGGTGTCGAGAAAAATATAAAGCGCGATCGCAACGATAATCCCCACAATCGCAACGACTCTGTTTTGTCGCTTGAGATACGCGCTCGCTCCTTCGCGGATTGCCGCGGAAATTTCCTTCATCTTCTCATCCCCTTGCGGCTTCTTGAGCACCTGCGCAATCAAGATTGCTCCGTAGGCAAGAGACGCCACAGACGCGATCAACGGATAATAGAGTATATTCATGGCTCGTACTCTAGCAAACTGTGGAATTTTTTTCCAGTCCCGGCGGCTTACTGCGCGGTGTTGGCGATGAGCGTGAGGTCAGCTTTGACATGCACTCCGGCTTTTACAACGATGTCTCGAGTATATTGCGGGTTGGTTGCCCATGGCCATGCACCATCCGCGGGAATGAAGTAGTACGTATTCGGCGAAAGCGTGACTCGATAATCGCCCTGCGCATCGGTGCGAAAACGAGCATACTCGGTATTGGTACTTCTGATTTTGACAATGACCTCTCCCACATACGGCTGAGTTGAAGCGGTAGGACCCATGGTATAGGAAATAATGACACGGCCATACGCAACTGGGGAACCGCTTGGGATTGGAGTCGGAGATACGCTTCGAGATGGATAGATGGTGTCGGGATTAATGTTGTATCCCTGCAATGACGGCACGTACGAACTTGATGGTGTTGGAGTTGCTTGCCTGCGCACCGCAACCTCGGTAGTGAGCGCAAAGTAAGCACCAACACCCAGAACCAGCAAAACTGCTACTACACCAACTGCCGCAAAACCTTTCTGTTGTAAGCTTTTCATATAGCTATTCTAGCAAATTCTTCTTTTCTTCGCCACCTTCCAACTCCACCACATTCTGTACTCTGTCCACCATCAGCGTCAATCGTTTTTCTGAATCTTCGTAGGAACTACGGGCGTTGGAGAGGTGGTTGCCGAGTTTGCGGAAATCATCGCCAAGTTTGTGCCCATCCGTCGCAATGCGTTCTAAGCGCTTCATGATGTCCTTGGTCTGCTTGGTCAGCTGGATGTCTTTGACCCAATGACGAATCGCGGATACCGAAAGACCGAAGGTATTGGGCGACACGAGCCAGACTTTTTTGTTTCGCGCATAAGTAGGAATGTCGACGTCTTTGATGTTATTAATAATCTCGTAGTACACTGTCTCTGCCGGCACATACATCAGCGCAAGATCGGTCGTGCCTTCGGACGGCAAAATATATTTGCTGGCGATCTCATCGATTTTTTTCTTCACGTCGCTGAAAAACTGCTTCTGGTAGATCGCACGGTTGGCATCCGTTTCCGCATTGACCATCTTTTCAAAATTCTCCCAATTAAATTTGGAGTCAATCGGCAAGATGAGTTCGTTGGGCAATTTCAAAATCGCATCCACCGCTTCCCCGGATTTGAAATAGTACTGTAACGCGTAGCCTTCGCGGGCAAAAAATTGCTGCAAGCTGGACTCCAGGCTTGCCTCGCCCCAGATGCCGCGAAGCTTGGGTGACTTAAAAATATCCTGGAAGCTCGACACGCCTTTCACGCTTTCATGCACTTGTTTAAGGTTTTCAGTGAGTTGCGTGAGGCCCGTCGTGAATCCCTCTACTTGTTTGTGTACTGTCTGACTTGAGCGCTCTACCGACTCGCGGGAGTCCTTGAGCTGATCAGCCACGAGTTTGACCGTATCACGAAGCGCCTGATGAGTGGCGGCCTGCATCGCATCAAGGCGCTGATTGAGCAGGAGCATGGATTGGTCTTGCGAGTTATCCTGTGATTTACGCGAGCGTAGCAAAAAAAAGGCGACCATGCCGCCACCGATAATTCCGATGAATACGTAGAAGATGGTGTTCATTTATCCTACATGCCGATCCGCTACCTTATTCGCCGCATAACTCTCCGGCTTGATGCGGGCGACGAAGCCATTGCCGGTGATCATGCCGACGATCTCGGAGATCATCGTCTTCGTGGGGCCGTTGTGTCCGATATCCAAGTGAATCTCAAAATTATACAGGCTGTCCGGTACGAGCGCGCGAAGCGCGGTGACGGCACGCTGGGCGAGATCAAGTGAAAACGTAGCCTCTTTGAGCATGCGGTCATGGTGGTTATAGGCCTTGATCGGAGGCATGCGTTTCCAAAAATATCTACCATGCTTCCCGATGCGATGAACCGTCACCACACTTACAAATTCCGCCGCGTCGCGATGCTGTTCTGAATCCGTCCCCACGACAATGGCATAGCGGCTTTGCTCGTCTTCCCGGACAAACGCCGCGACGTCGTCGATGACTTGCGAAAAATCGCGCCTGCCCTTGGAGGGACTGATAAAATACTCTTCGGAGCTATCGGAAACTAAAATGGCACTCATGGTGCCATTTTAGCAAAAAACAAACGAAATACAACTCTACATCGAGCTTGGCATACCTCCGCCCATCGTAGCGGGCTTGCCTTTTACGGAAAGCAACGCCCAGATACCGACGATCAGATCAAGCACGCCAGCAGCGGAATTCCCCAAGTTCATTCCCAGGAATGCGTCTCCCGAGAGAAACAAATTGTACAGCCCCAAGAGCAGAGCAATAATACCGATGAGGAGCGCTACGATTTTTTGCAGGCCCATCGGGAACACGAACGAACCGATCATCGCAATGATGCCGACGATCAGGTATACCATATAGCTAAGATCGCCAAACACTGAGTCGAGAACACCCAAAAGCCCAAGTAAACCGACGAGCGCTAACACAATACCGCCAACGAGATGAAAACTCTTTGGATTCATACTACAACACCTCCGTTTCTATATAAAAACTCAAAAATCACTCTTCTTCAAGTATAGAGGGGTGGAGGTTTTTTTCAATAAAAGTTGTCCACTTCGCCCATACCGCAAAAACTATTTTTTCTTTGAGCCAGCGTAACTTAACTTATAGAACTCCTTAACACGTTTAATCGCTTCCGGATCTTGAGTACGAAATGCCACCCATTGCTCCAAAAAGTCGCTGCTGGACCAAATTTTATCAATACCAACACGATACTTCACCTGTATGTTGTATTTCTTAAAAGCGTCGAGATCGCCTTTCGGCATATGAGAAGCTCCGACGCGGTTACCGCCTTTCGTATAGATATGAGGCTGAATTGCTGCAAGCGCCTGTGCGGCCGAAATATCCCCCGGAGCCTCAAAGGGCACCACGTAGTCTACGTAGCGAATACCGCTTACAATGAGTGACCGGGTTTCCAAATTCTGAAACGATGCTCCCTTCTTTGCTTTCAAAAAGAGGTCGCCATTTATAGCAACCACGAGGATATCGCCCATCTTTTTACTCTCCATAAAACAGCTGATATGCCCGGGATGAACGGGATCAAAACCTCCGCTCGTCATGACAATCTTCCCCTTGAGCTTGGAACGAAGTTTTGCAAATTCTGTGAGCGAAAGAATAGGTGCTCCGAGATGTTGTAGTTTCTTCATACTATTCAACGGTTACGGATTTAGCTAAATTCCTCGGCTTATCGACATCGCGCTTATTATAGACCGCGCAGTAGTACGCAAAGAGTTGCAGGGGAATAACAGAGAGAATCGGCGAAAGCATCTCCAGTGTCTTGGGAATGTAGATTACGTCCTTGGTGATCTTTAAAATATCCTGGTCCCCCTCCGTGGCGATCGCGAGAATAGGCCCACCGCGGGCTTTGATCTCTTCGAGATTAGAGAATGTCTTTTCGTAGACGCTGTCTTTGAGGACGATGCCAAAGGTGGGAAAGTCTTTATCGATGAGTGTGATCGGCCCATGCTTGAGCTCGCCTCCGGCAAGCCCTTCGGCATGGATATATGAAATTTCCTTGAGCTTGATCGCACCCTCAAGCGCAATAGGAAATTGGTATTTGCGCCCTGTGAAAAAGAAACTTTGGGATTTATAGTATTTTTTCGCTAACCGTTTCACATCAGGAGCAGTTTCCAGAACTTTCTTGATCAGCTCCGGCATTTTTTTAAGTTCCCGTACGATGCGCTGACCAGTGACGAGCGACATCCCGCGCTTTCGTCCAAGGTAGAGGGTTAGTAACGCGAGAGCCGCAAATTGTGAGGTGAGCGCTTTGGTAGTCGCCACCGCGAGTTCGGGGCCGGAATGTATATAGATGCCGGCATCGGTTTCTCGCGCAATCGCGGACCCAATCACATTTACAATACCCAGCGTTACGATTCCCTTCTCTTTTGCTTCTTGCAACGATACAAGCGTATCGGCAGTCTCACCGGACTGCGAGATACAGACGAATGCCGTGTGTTTATCAAGAATCGGTTTTCGATAGCGAAATTCCGAACCGGGAACAACTTCGCAAGGAATTCCCGTGTATTCTTCAAGCATGTATTTGCCGAGCAACGCAGCGTACGATGCGCTGCCGCACGCAACCAAGATGATTCGGTTAATGTCTCCCAACCGGTCCGCTACTGAATCAATGCCACCAAGTTTTGCAGTTCCATCTTTCTCGACGAGATGCCCTCGCAAGGTATTGGCAAGCGACTCCGGTTGTTCAAAGATTTCTTTGAGCATGAAGTGCTCATAGCCGCCCTTCTCCGCGGCCTCGATTCCCCACTCAAGCGTTTCTGGTTTTTTTGATAATTTTTGGCGTGCCAGGTTCGTAAACGTCACGCCGTCCGCGGTTACCACGGCGATCTCGCCGTCATTGAGATACACCACCTGCTTGGTATGCGTGAGTATCGCCGATGCATCAGAGGCGACAATCGCTTCGCCATCCCCCAACCCCACTACAATGGGTGAAGAATTTTTGACCGCAACGATCTTGCCTGGGTCTGCTTGGGCAATGACGGCAATGCCGTACGCGCCGCGAACCAGCTTGAGCGCTTTGATGACCGCATCTTCCAGACTATTCTTATAGAACTTCTCTATCAAGTGACTCAAAACTTCCGTATCAGTGTCGGACTTAAATTTGTGGCCTTCTTTGATGAGCTTAGCTTTGAGCTCGCGAAAATTTTCGATGATGCCATTGTGGACGACGAAGATATTGTCGTGGCAATCGGGATGGGGATGAGCATTGGTGGTATTTGGCACGCCATGAGTTGCCCAGCGGGTATGCGCGATGCCCCAACTACCGGTGGGCATGGATCCATTCATGAGCGCGACCAGTTCGTCTACCCGGCCAGCGTTTTTCTTGTGCATGAGTTTGTTCTCGCCGTCAGCCACGCAAATTCCGGCCGAATCATAGCCGCGATACTCCAGGCGTTTTAACCCTTCTAAAAGAAGTGGTGCCGCCTCGCGTTTTCCTACATAGCCGACAATGCCGCACATGTTCGTAAAGCGTAGATCGTAGAATGTAAAGCGTCAAGCGTTATTGCTCTGCTTCGTAATAGGCCATGACTTCTTGGCTGGCCACATCATACATGACGGCACGAGGGGGGGCCGAGGTTCCCTGATCAGAAAGTACCACGGCACGATCGGCGGGAATTCCAGCCTCACGAAGCTCCTGCAATGCCCGAAGCTCGTCAACGAGATGAAACATGATATTCTTGGTCCGCTCTCGGAGCGGCGTCTGGCTTACCAAGAATCGGGCAAAACCCTCCGCATCATCCCGAAACTTTTCAGCGTCCTGATAATTTTCAGCAAGAAACGTGACGTGTAGATACGGACCTGCGGGTTCACTCGAGACTTCACCGGTCAAAATCTCATCGCCGCGCAGTGAGTAGAATCGCGGCTCGGTATGACTGGAAAGTTGCCAGGAAAGAACTTGCGTATGAGCCGCCTGCTGTGCCTCGGATTGTAGCAGGGTCGGCTGATATACATCTTTGAGATACCATCCTCCCATCACGGCCACGAGCGCGAACATCGCCATAAGGCTGTAGCTATGGCGCGGAAGCATTGGCATGAGTGATTGATCGTCCACCTCTTGAGTATACTTCTTTTTCCCTTATTCGTGAATAATCACCCGAGTGCCGGGCTCGGCAAAATGGTAGAGCCCCTCCATATCCTTGTATGCCACGTTGATGCAGCCGTGGCTCATGGGATGGCCAAAATTGTTGTGCCAATACGCGCCATGAATGAAGTAGTTTTTATGAAAAAGCAGATTCCACTTCGTGTTCGGCAAATCATACCCCGGGCCGCGATAGCGCATCACAGGAATTTTCTTTTGAATTACAAACTCTCCTTTCGGCGTCGGTGTGAGGCGCCGGCCCGAAGAAATCAGGATATTCCGCACTTCGTCGGCACCGTAGTAAAATCGCAGTCGCTGCTCGCTTAAATCAATATCAATCCGCTTTTCGACAACCGGCGTGGCCACGGGCAACATGATTGGCGGTACATCGCTGGCCTTTGATTCAAACGTCAACGGCAGCGCCAATACCACTCCCGCCGCAATTGCAATAAAAATTCGTGAGAGCTTCATGCGGCATTTTGCTTTCTCTTCTTTTCATCGTCCGCTTGAAGTTTAAGCCATTGGTCAGCAGCGTCACCTTCTAATTCTTGATCCAGCGCTTTTTGGTGTTCTTCAAGATCGCCTACTGGAGTAAGCCTTTTTTTCTCGTCATGCCGACCATCGTTAATAATAGACTTCCCCGTAACCGGATCTATTTTTTCTCCCCCCATAGTCTCATTTTGATCATGCAAATTACTATGATGGAGCCTGGAATCATCAATATCGTCAAATCCACTAGTATCAAGTCTCGTGGGTCGATTTTTCGGAAATCTTTCCATAGTGGA
>JBBTUB010000011.1:0-14609 GCA_038064015.1 Patescibacteria group bacterium
CAAAAGCTACTCCGGGGATAACAGGCTAGTACTGCCCGAGCGTCCATAGCGACGGCAGTGTTCGGCACCTCGATGTCGGCTCGCCCTATCCTGGCGGTGAAGAAGCTGCCAAGGGTTTGGCTGTTCGCCAATTAAAAGGGTACGCGAGCTGGGTTCAAACCGTTAAGAAGTTGATGTTTTCGACTTTTTGACCGTTTGAACCCCGAGGAAGACATAATCGTGGCGGCAATTATGAGCAATCATAATTGAAAACCAACTCATATCGGTGGATAACTAACGATATTACATTAACCTGTCGTATGTTAGGATAATACCGAGGGAAGTTGTGTCCGTATGAAATCTTTATCGTCAATTACAAGAGCTTATCTTGCCGGCTTTCTGGATGGAGATGGCAGTATCTATGTGCGCTTAAAGCCCAATACCGACTATCGGTACGGTTTCCAAGTTGCACCTGCGGTCATCCTATTTCAGTCAGCTCAAGATCGAGTTCAATTCGAAGAGATTTGTTCACTTATTAACTTAGGATACATTCGAGAACGCAACGATGGCATTCTCGAGTACACGATTAATAAGATGGACAGCATTCGAGAATTCTTATCACTCGTAGAGCCATTTGTTATTCTCAAGAAGAAACAAGTCGCTCTCATGAAAAAGATTCTTGAATCAAAGAAGAAAGTTGAGTCTCAAGAAGACTTTAAAGCTCTTATGAAATTAATTGACACGTTTCGAGATCTAAACTACTCGAAGAAGAGAAAAGTACGCACATTAACCCCGTAGAGACTGAGCAGCAATGCTCGATGGCAAGATTGCCATAAAACGTTGGGTCCCGACAATATGTCGGGATAAGGTATAGTCCAATTGATTTAGATCAAAAAGCGCGAGACAGGTTGGTCCTTATCTGGTGTGGGCGTTGAAGTTTGAGGGGGGTTGTCCCTAGTACGAGAGGACCGGGATGAACGAACCTCTGGTCTACCAATTGTTCTGCCAAGAGCAGCGTTGGGTAGCTATGTTCGGTTCCGATAAGCGCTGAAAGCATCTAAGCGCGAAACGGGCCCCAAGATTAGACTTCGTAGATCCGTGAGAGATTATCACGTTGATAGGGCGTAGGTGGAAGCACCGTAAGGTGTTAAGCCGAGCGCTACTAATAGATCGTCATTACATTTGTGATTTCTTCAAGATTCAGTTTCTCATTCGTCCCGATCCCCCCAATCAAAAGAAACAATTGGCTGGGTAGCTATACTGGTGTTGTACCACCCGATCCCTTTCCGAACTCGGAAGTGAAAGACACCAAGGCCCATGATAGTATCTCGCTTAGCGGGGTGCGAAAGTAGGTAGCTGCCCGACCAATCGTTTTTTTGTTATACTGTAGGTGTGAACGTCGCGGTTCGTACCACAAAGCAATTCCTGATCGCCCTCATCATTGTGGGTGTTTTAGGATTTATTGGGCTTCGTGCCGCTAGTACGATCAGCCCCGCGACCCCGACGCCAACTCCTGATCCACACGCGAGCCTTGCCGCGCTGGAGACCGTAGAGACTACCGTGTTGCGGGTCGCCGATCTGGATTATGACGTCGTGGCGAAAATTAAAAACCCCAATGCCTCGTATGGGTCTTCGCGGGTACGCTACGAATTGTCGCTGATGGATGACGCCGGCAAAGAGATCCTTCATAATACCGGCGCCTTTTATATTCTTCCCGGACAGACCAAGTACGTGTTGCTCTCGCCACTCAAAACTGCCGAGCCGGTATCCAAGGCGGCGCTGCGGATTAGCGAGGTGGATTGGCAGCAGCTCGATGTATTGGCTACCCGGCAAGTCACCTTCGTGGTGACCGGGACGCAGTTCATCCCGGCCTCGTCCAAGCTTCGCGGATCGGTGCTTAATAATTCAGATTTTGATCTTGCGCAGGCAGATGTCACCGTCGTCCTGCTTGATGCCCTGCGCCGCCCCGTGTCGGCAAATCGCACCGAGATCCGCACATTCCTGGCAAAGACGACCCGGGGGTTTGAAGTATCGTGGTCCTCCCCGATCATCGGTAGCATTTCCAGCACCTATGTCGAAGCCACGACGAATTTATTTGAAAACTCCACGTTCTTGCGCACGTACGGCACGCAAGAGCAATTTCAAGAAAATTAAGAACGCGCTCTGATGCTCTGGATGATCCCGAAGCCAATCATCAAGGTTACGAGGTGGCTTCCTCCATGGCTTACCATGGGGAATGGAATTCCGGTGATGGGAAGGATTCCCACATTCATCCCGCCATTGACCGCGACATGCGTCAGAATAATCGTGAGGAATCCTAGCGAAAAAAGCTTGGCAAAATTATTATTTGCCCGCAGTCCGATGGATCCTACCCGAGTGGTCATGAGCGCAAAGAGCACGCCGAGGACTAGCACGCCGATAAATCCGAATTTTTGCGCGAATGTCGCGAAGGTAAAGTCGGTATAGGGCTCCGGCACCAGCACGGGTGTTTCGTCGCGATTAGTCAGAAAGGTTCCGAGCCACTGTCCGGAACCAAAGGTCACGCGCGACTGGATCGTATGGTAGCCGCTTCCTCGAGCGTCCACGTAGGGGTTGATAAATGAGACGATGCGAGTTTTTTGGTAGGGTTTAAGCACAAGGAGCCACCCGAGGCTGATCGCCACGATACCGATCATTCCCAAGGCAAGCAGGTGACGTCGCTTGATACCTGCGAACAAGAGCATGGCGACCCAGAGCGCGAGATAGACGATGACCGACCCCAGGTCCGGTTGGAGGAAGGTAAGCGCCAGCGGGATCGCCACGTAGAATCCCGAGACGATAATATGATGCGCCCGATAAATCTCGATGTGTTTTTGAGAAAAATACTTTGCCAGTAGAATGAGCAGCGCGAGCTTGGCGAATTCCGAAGGTTCAAATTGAAATCCCATAAACCGCAGCCACGCGCTCGATCCGCGAATCTCCTGTGATGCCAGCGCCAGGCCGAGGAGCACCACCGCGAAGACATACAAGATCATAGCAGGCGCCGAATGGTTCTTGAGAATACGATAGTCAAAAAAAGATACTACAAGCATGACCGCTAACCCCACCCCGATAAACGTCGCATGGCGGACCAGCACCCCATGGCTTTCCGGCCCCATGGCATAAAACGTCAACAATCCCGTGGATAAAATTCCAAAGAGGATAAATATCAGCCAATAATCTAGTTTTTTGACAAATGTATGCAAGGTGATACTATGTTAGTAGTAACGGTAATACCTAGTACAGAATGTAATATGCCATTCGATATTAAGAAAAATCAAAAAAATGTTGTGTTGGATTTGCGTCGCCAAGGGTTATCATATTCGGAGATTCAGAAAGAACTGGCAATTCCCAAGTCCACGATCGCCTCGTGGCTACAAAATGTTACCATGGATGCCCACCACGAGCAACGACTTGAGCAGAAGCGATCGGCTACGGCCAAAAAAAATGCTTTGCTTCGTCGCGAGCAAACATCGTCCTCGATCATTGAAGTAAAAAATCTATCTTCACACGACATTAAGAAGATATCAAAGCGAGAACTCTGGCTCATGGGTACCATCTTGTACTGGAAGCATGGTCATGCAGGTGACCTGCGAACCGGAGTCCGGTTCATGAGCTCTGATCCCCATCGCATCAAACTATTTTTGCGCTGGCTTCAGGAAGTCGGGCATCTCAAAAATAAGGAATTTCTATTTGATATATTCCTGGATCCTACCGAGGAAAAAGATCGGGCTGAAGCGATTACATACTGGAGCAAGATCACGGCCTTTGATAGCGAATATTTTTCACATGCATATATACTTCGTAAGAAGAAAAAAAGTGTATACCAACGAAAGCGAGCTTCTAACTATCAATACGGCATGTTAAGGGTGAGAGTACGTGCGAGCTCGCTTTTAGCCCGTCAAATCGCCGGCTGGATTGAGGGTATCAAAAATAGGCTCTAGCTAAATAAACTTACATAAGGCTATCTAGCCAACCTACATAAACCTACTTACTTATGCCCTCGGAATTGAGGAATCTTTTGATCTCGGAGAGCGTGCTCATGAATTGAGCAGGGAAAATGATCGTGGAGTTTTTCTCGACGCTGATTTCCGCCATGGTCTGGAGATTGCGGAGTTGGAGGGCGATGGGATGAGCTTGGATAATATCAGCGGCATCGGCGAGCTTTTGAGATGCGAGAAATTCTCCTTCTGCGGCGATGATCTTGGCGCGCTTCTCGCGCTCAGCTTCCGCTTGCTTAGCCATCGCCCGTTGCATGCCCTCGGGAAGCTCGATGTCTTTGATCTCCACGATCGGCACGACGACACCCCACTGCTCGGTGTGCGCGTCGAGAACTTTGGCTATTTCTAAGTTAATCGCATCGCGTTCGCTCAAAATTTCATCAAGTTGAAAGCGGCCGACGATATTGCGGACCGAGGTCTGGGCGATCTGGTTGATAGCCGATTGGACATTCTCGATGGCGACAATGCTCTTGATCGAGTCGACGACTTTGTAGTAGGCGACGGCGGAGATATCAACCGAGACGTTGTCCTTGGTGATGATTTTTTGCGGTGGGATCGGAAGCGTGAACGTGCGAAAATCGATCTTCTGGAGGCGATCGATGTAGGGAATGATCCAGGAAAGCCCCGGCTGCTTCGTGCCCACAATCTTGCCAAACCGAAACACCACCCCTTGCTGGTATTGCTGGATAATGCGAAATCCCGGCAGGACAAAGATCAATACGAACGGAACAAGAACGGTGAGAAGTGTATTCATACTGAAACGCTACCACACATCACACCCAAAATCCACTATCTCCTCCCTCTGCAATGAAAACGCCCTCCGGATTTTTTTGTGGAGGGCGTTTTCTTGTAGAGATAGCGATTACTTACTGCGAATCAGCGCTCATGACCTCGCCCATGTTCGGAGATTCGATGTCGAATCCCGTACCGGCAGGGATGAGGCGGCCGATGATGACATTTTCTTTGAGGCCGCGAAGCTTGTCTTCTTTGCCGGATGTTGCGGCATCGATCAGGACGCGGGCGGTTTCTTGGAAAGATGCGGCGGACAAGAAGCTATCGGTGGAAAGCGAAACTTTGGTGATGCCCATGAGAAGTTGTTCGTAAGTAGCCGGCTTCTTGCCATCTCCCAGCTCATCATTGGCTTCCAAGATGGTGCGTTTTTCCAGGACATCGCCCGAAAGGAGCTCGGTATCACCCGGGTCAAGCACTTTTACCCGTGAGAACATCTGCTTGATGATCAGCTCGATGTGCTTTTCGTTGATGCCTTCGCCCGTCGCGTAATACACACTCTGGACTTCACGGACAATATATCGGGCCACCGGGGGGATGGTGCCGGCAATCTTAAAGAGTTCTCTGAGATCCACGTGGCCGTCGGACAGCTGTTGTCCCGCGATTAGAAGATCGCCGGCATTGACCAGGGCATTGCCTCCCGGCAGTGTCAGGTATTCACGCTCCTCGCCTTTATCGGATATAATTTTAATGCTATATTGAGTGCCTTTTTGCTCGACGCTGGCGACTGTGCCGTCGACTTCGGAGACCAGGGCTTTGCCGGACGGCGGGCGTACTTCAAAAATTTCTTCGACGCGGGGCAGCCCCATGGTGATGTCGCCGACCGATGCGACGCCTCCGGTGTGGAACGTTCTCATGGTAAGCTGGGTTCCCGGTTCGCCGATAGCTTGCGCCGTAACGATACCGACCGCTTCGCCGATCTTCACCAGTTCATTTTTGGATAAGTCATACCCGTAGCAAAGCTTGCAGATGCCGTTGATGGCTTTGCAGGTGATCGGGGAACGGACTTTGAGGGTCTTCGGCTCTACGCGGTCGATCGCAATCGCAAGCTCCTTATCGATCACCGAGTGCTTTTTGGCAATCATCTCACCCTTCGCATCCTTGATATCTTCCAAAATCGCGCGGCCAATGATGCGTCTGCCCACGCTTTCACCCGTGACCGTGCTATCGCTCGCATGGATGGTGTAGCCTTCCTTGTCTTTGCAGTCATCTTCTTGGACGACGATATCTTGAGCGACATCCACTAAGCGGCGCGTGAGGTATCCGGCGCTTGCGGTGCGGAGGGCGGTGTCCACGAGGCCTTTGCGGGCGCCGTGGGTGGAGATAAAGTATTCCAGCACATTGAGGCCTTCTTTGAATGAACTCTTGACGGGCAACTCGATGACTTGGCCGTCCGGCTTGACCATGAGGCCGCGCATGCCGGCGAGCTGGTTGACCGTGCCCCAGTTGCCGCGCGCTTTGGACTCTACCATCATATGAATGGAGCTGGTTTCGTCGAATTGGTCTTTGACGGATTTTTCAAGCTTCGACTTGGTTACCGCCCATATTTCGATGGCCTTGGATCGTCGCTCGTATTCCGTGAGGAGGCCTTGTTCGTACAGGCTGATATTTTCTTCGATGGTTTTTTCAGCTTCTTTGATAATACCGGGTTTGCTTTCCGGAATCCTCAAGTCGTCCATGCCCCAGGAGACTCCCGAGAGCGTCGCGTAGTGAAAACCCTGTGTCTTAATGGTATCGAGATACACCACGGTGCGGTCTTCTCCGTAGCGCTCGAGAATTTCAGCTTCGATATTGCGAAGGTCGGTCTGGTTGAGGGTTCTGTTGACGAACGGGTAGTCCTCCGGGAGCGCTCGGTTAAAAAGAATGCGACCAACCGAGGTTTCCGTCAGTACGCCGTCAATTGATACTTTGATGGCTGCTCGCAGATTTACAATGTCATGATCGTATGCCACGCGCGCTTCGGACTCGGAAGAAAAGACGCGACCTTCTCCCGGTACTCCTTTGGCCAGGCTGGTCATGTAGTAGCATCCGAACGTGATGTCTTTGGTGGCGATGGCAACAGGATCGCCGGTCGCCGGCTTGAGGATGCCATGCGTCGAAAGCATGAGCTCCCGAGCTTCTTTCTGAGCCTCGTCCGTGAGGGGCAAATGGACGGCCATCTGGTCGCCGTCAAAGTCAGCGTTAAACGCGCGGGTCGGCATCGGAGGAATTTTGATCGCCTTGCCTTCAATCAGTTTTGGAGTGAATGCCTGGACCGAGAGCCGATGCAGCGTAGGAGCCCGGTTGAGCAGCACGAGCTTGTTTTGGATAGCGTGCTCAAGCGCTTCCCATACCTCGGGAGTCTCTTGCTCGATTAGGTGGTTCGCAGAGCGGATATTGTGCGCAAAGCCGTTCGCAATTAAATAATTAATAATAAAAGGCTTGAAGAGCTCAAGCGCCATATACTTGGGGAGTCCGCACTCGTTCATTTTAAGTTGCGGCCCCACGACAATAACGCTCCGGCCGGAGTAGTCCACGCGCTTTCCGAGGAGGTTTTGGCGGAAACGGCCCTGTTTGCCTTTAAGCATGTCGGCCAGCGATTTGAGGGCGCGCTTCTGTCCCGTCGAGGCAGATACCAAGGTCTGGCCGCGACGCATGGCATTGTCGATGAGCGCATCGACGGCTTCTTGGAGCATTCGCTTTTCGTTCTTCGTGATGACCTCCGGAGCGCGGAGCTCCATGAGATGTTTGAGGCGATTATTGCGATTGATGACGCGACGATACAAGTCGTTGAGATCGGAAGTCGCGAAGCGCCCGCCATCCAGGGGAACCATCGGCCGAAGCAACGGCGGGATGATCGGAAGCTGGGTCATGATCATCCATTCCGGGCGCACGCCGGATTTGATCATGCCTTTGAGCAGCTTGATGCGGCGCACGATCTTTTTCTGGATGACCGGATTGTCGACATCTTTGAGTTGATCCTCGCTGCGCTTGATCTCATCCTCGAGCTTCACGCCTTCGAGAAGCTTGCGGACGACGTCGGCACCAATGCCCGCCTCAAAGACTTCGCCGTATTTGATCGAAAGATTGCGGAAATCGAGTTCGGAAAGGATTTGGTATTTCTTGAGGGCCTTGAGGTTTTCTTTCTCACGGTCGCGCTGTTCCTCGATTTTTGACTGTTCCGTTTCTCGAGTTTCGTTTTTGATCAATGAGCGGAACTCGGTCTCCATCTTCTTCATCGCCTCGGTCTTGAGGTCTTGATTGACGAAGGTGACAATGTATGCGGCAAAGTAGATTACCCGCTCAAGGTCGGGGAGTGAGACATCCAGGACGGTCGCGATGCGCGAGGGAATGCCACGCAAAAACCAAATGTGCGCCACCGGAGTGGAGAGTGTGATATGTCCCATGCGCTCGCGCCGCACGATCGAGCGGGTGACTTCCACGCCGCAACGGTCGCAGACGATCCCCTTGTATCTGATGCGGCGATACTTGCCGCAGTAACATTCCCAATCTTTGGTCGGGCCGAAAATCGCTTCCGAAAACAGCCCATCCTTCTCGGGCTTTTGCGTGCGATAGTTGATGGTCTCGGCTTTCGTCACTTCGCCGTAGGACCATTCCAAAATATCCTCGGGGGACGCCAGTTTTAGTTTTAAGGTTGCGAAGTTCATGGTTCTCGGAGTTCGACGTTTAATCCTAAGCCTTTAATTTCAGAAAGCAATACTTTGAAAGATTCCGGTAAGTGCGGCGCTCTGATTTCCTCGCCGTTAATAATAGACTCATAGGTCTTGGCGCGGCCTTGGACATCGTCGGACTTGATCGTCAGCATTTCTTGGAGCGTATGCGCGGCACCGTAGCCTTCCAAAGCCCAGACTTCCATTTCTCCGAAGCGCTGGCCGCCGAACTGTGCTTTTCCTCCCAGAGGCTGCTGGGTGATCAGCGAGTATGGTCCAATTGATCGCATGTGGATCTTGTCTTCCACCATGTGGCTTAATTTCATAAAATAGATAACTCCAACCGTGGTCTTCTGCTCAAACATCCTGCCGGTGCGGCCATCGTAGATATGTATCTTGCCGTCTTCGGGGAGCCCGGCTTTTTTGAGCTCATCTCTGATCGCGCCTTCCGTGGGTCCTCCCATCGAGGGAATAATAGCCTTGTAGCCGAGCTTTGACGCCGCCCAGCCAAGGTGCGTTTCCAGGATCTGCCCGATGTTCATGCGGGAGATAATACCGAGCGGAGAAAGAATCATGTCGACAGGCCGGCCATCAGGCAAATACGGCATATCTTCCTCGGGAAGGATGGTCGAGATAACGCCTTTGTTGCCATGGCGTCCGGCGAGCTTGTCACCGACTTGGATCTTGCGCATTTGCGCGACGGATACTTGGATGGTCTTGATGACGCCGGCTTGCAGTTTGTCGCCCTGATCGCGTGAGAAAATCTTTACGCCCACCACGCGGCCGGTCTTGCCATGATCGAGGGTAAGCGACGTGTCTTTGACATCGCGGGACTTCTCTCCGAAAATTGCCTTGAGAAGCCGCTCTTCCGCGGTCAGGTCACTCTCACCTTTGGGAGAAATCTTACCGACCAAAATATCCTGTGAACGCACTTCAGCGCCGATCCGAATAACACCTTCTTCATCGAGGTCTTTTAATTTCGCTTCAGACCGATTGGGGATGTCATAGGTGGTGATTTCAGGACCGAGCTTCGTTTCCCGGACATCTACTGAATAGTCTTCAATATGAATTGAGGTGAAGAGATCTTCTTTGACGAGTCGCTCGGAGAGTACAACGGCATCTTCAAAGTTCGCGCCCTCCCATGACATGAAAGCTACGACCAGGTTGCGGCCAAGCGCCAGTTCGCCGTTTTGAGTAGCGGGGCCATCGGCGAGGACGTCGCCTTTCTTAACTTTTTGTCCGATTTCTACGATCGGGTGCTGATTGATGGCGGTGAATTGATTGGATTTTGCGAATTTAATCAGGAGATACTCATGCTTGGTATCTTTTCCGCCAGAGGCGGATCCGCCTTCGGCGGAGATCACGATGGACGCCGCGTCGACTTTGTCGACGACTCCGTTTTCTTGCGCCATGATCATAACGCCGGAGTCCCGGGCGACTTTGCCTTCCAACCCGGTGCCGATATAGGGAGATTCGGGGGCGATGATGGGGACCGCCTGGCGCATCATGTTGGATCCCATGAGCGCGCGATTCGCGTCATCGTTTTCGAGGAATGGGATCAATGACGTGGCGACGGAAAATGGCTGCTTGGCGGACACGTCCACATAGGTGATATCATCGGCATGAGCCAATCCGACTTCGCCATGGATTCGGGCGGGTATTTTGTTATCAAGGATGATCCCTTTGTCGCTTACCTTCACGCCGGCGGAAGCGATGACATGCTGTTCTTCTTCGGTAGCATTTAAATAATCAACCTCATCGGTGAGCTTGCCTTTGATGACTTTGCGGTAGGGGGTCAAGATAAATCCAAGCGGGGAAACCTGGGCAAAGAGCGCCAAGTGGCCGACCAATCCGATGTTGGGTCCTTCCGGAGTTTCGATAGGGCAGATGCGGCCGTAGTGTGAGGGATGGACGTCGCGTACCTCGA
Organism: Patescibacteria group bacterium; assembly: GCA_038064015.1. Classification (GTDB taxonomy): domain Bacteria; phylum Patescibacteriota; class Minisyncoccia; order 2-02-FULL-40-12; family IGHO2-01-FULL-4-A; genus JBBTSB01. The sequence goes on from JBBTUB010000011.1 coordinate 10,365, forward strand.
AGCTTGCCCGCTCTCGGGTCAAGCCACCGGGACCAAGTGCCGACAGGCGCCGCTTATGCTCAAGCTCTGCTAGGGGATTGATCTGGTCCATGAATTGGGAGAGCTGGCCGGATGAGAAGAACTCTTTAATAGCGGCCACGACGGGACGGGAATTGACCAGTTGGGCCGGCAAGATGCTTTCAACCTCAAGTGTGCTCATGCGGTCTTTGATGGTGCGTTCCATGCGTGAGAACGCGAGGCGCAGTTTGTCTTGGAGCAGCTCGCCCAAGGTTTTGACGCGGCGGTTGCCTAAGTGGTCGATATTGTCCGCATCGGCTCCCGGGGTGTTGTTGAGCGTGATGATTTCGCGGAGGACGGCGATGAGATCTTCAAGCTTCAGGGTACGGTTCGCTTCATCGAGTTCGTGTGTCGTCTTGAAGCGCAGGTTCATGCGGTGGCGCCCGACGCGGGAGAGATCGTATCGAGAGAAGCTCATGAACATGTTACGCACCATCTGTCGGGCGTTTTCGACGGTGGCCGGATCTCCGGGGCGGATGCGCTTGTAGACTTCGATGAGCCCCTCTTCTTCATTGGAAGAAGCGTCTTGGACGATGGAAGAAACGATATACTTCATCTCCGGATCGGTATCGATATCCTCGAAGTGCTTCTTAATATCTTCGTCCTTGCTCAAGCCAAACGCCCGCAGTAAGGCGGTTGCCGGCACTTTGCGCTTGCGGTCGATGCGCACCGAGATCACGCCGCTGGCTTCCGTCTCAAACTCAAGCCACGCGCCGCGGCTTGGAATAATTTTGGCGCCGAAAAGCCGCTTGTAGCGGCTTGAACGTGAAATGGTAAAAAATACGCCGGGGCTGCGAATGAGCTGGGAAATAACCACACGCTCTACCCCATTGACCACGAACGTCCCGCGCTTGGTCATCAATGGGAAATCAGCAAGATACACTTCCTGCTCCTCGACATGCTTGGTGCGCTTGTGCGTCAGTGAGATTTTGAGCCGAAGCGGAGCTTCGTAGGTGAGGTTGCGCTCGCGGGCAACTCGCTCGGTGTACTTGGGCTCTTCGAGTTTGAAATCCAAAAAACGGAGCTCGAGCTCTTTTCCCGTCCAGTCCTCGATCGGGGAGACTTCTTTGAGAAGTTCCTTGCAACCTGTTTTGATGAACCAGTCATACGAATCCAACTGGACCTGCACCAAGTCAGGAGCCTCGATGTTTTCTTGGGCGTATTTTGAGAAAAGTTTCCTTTGGGGATTCATAAAGCGACAAAAAGAAACAAGCAACCACGCTCGAGAAGCGGTTCTCGCTATTATTTAGTTAACGTTGCAATTTCGGCTGCCAATGAGATATGTAAATAATTCTTGCAGCTACTGGAATTAGTGTAGTCCTTTCCAAAAAAATGTCAAGAGCGTATACTGGGGGGATGGGAAAAGGAAAAAAGAACGGCAACAACTCACGCGACAGATCGGAACGAAATAATTTTGACCTGGGATTGTCACAGGAGACCAAAAACGGCATCTGGGGGATCATCAGTCTTTGCATCGCAGTCGTCACGATCTTAGCCTATGTCGGGCGAGCCGGTGCGGGGGGTGAACTTTTCGAATCATTTTCCATAAAACTTTTCGGCTGGGGAATCGCGTTGATCCCGATCGCATTTTTTATGCTCGGCGCGGCGTTCCTCAAAGACATCCACCGGAAGATTTACAAAAGTGCGCTGTTGGGAACCTTGCTATTCGTCTTAGCCGTTCTCGCGTTCTTTTTTATTCTCTATGATGTCGATTTTGATACGCGGCTTTTGCAGGGCGGCTATGTCGGGGTCATACTCGGGTACCCGTTGCTTGCCGCAATCGGTTTTACCGCATCGGTCGTGGTGCTCATGGTGCTCGTCATCATCGCGGTGCTGGTAACACTCAATATTTCGATCCATCGGCTCTTGCCCTGGTCGCGCAAAGAAGAAGTTGAGGGGCAGGTGGCCGCGACTGAGCTCAAAGACAACGTGGTTGTGAAACGCGGCTCGCAGATTGTCGATATCAAAGCTGAGGATGCTCGACCGATTACTCCCGCCGCCAAGCAAGTCACCAAACAAAGCGACGAAGAGCGCGAGTTTGTCATTAAGTTTTCAAAATCCGGCAAGTGGACGCTTCCCCCGCTGGATCTTTTGCATTCCGACAAAGAACAACCACGCGCCGGCGATATCAATGCCAATGTTACGATCATCAAGCGTACGCTGGCGCACTTTGGTATTGATGTGGAAATGGGTGAGGTGTCGATCGGGCCGACGGTTACCCAATTCACCCTTCGTCCCGCCGTGGGCGTGAAGCTTTCGCGCATTACCGGTCTTGGCAATGACCTGGCGCTCGCGCTCGCCGCTCATCCGATCCGCATCGAAGCTCCCATCCCGGGCAAGGCGCTGGTGGGCATCGAGGTGCCCAACAAAAAATCAGCCATCGTCGGCCTGCGCGACCTCCTGGAGTCCGATGATTATAAGAAGAGCAAGTACTACTTGCCGCTGGCGCTTGGCCGCGATGTAGCGGGATTCCCCGTCTATACGGGCCTGGAAAAGATGCCGCATATGCTGATTGCCGGTGCGACGGGTACTGGCAAATCAGTGACGATCAATACAGTCTTGCTCTCGATGCTCTATAAACACTCTCCTGACACACTCAAACTGATCCTGGTAGATCCCAAGCGTGTGGAGCTCTCCCTCTATAATGGCATCCCGCATCTCATCACGCCGGTGATTGTCGATACCAAAAAAGTCGTCAATGCGCTTCGCTGGGCGGTGCGTGAAATGGAGAAGCGCTACGAGCGGCTCTCCGACGGCGGCTCCCGCGACATCTACTCATATAATGGCAAGCAAGCCGCTGAGAAAAAAGAAATCATGCCGTTTATCGTGATTGTGATCGACGAGCTCGCCGACCTCATGGCATCGCATGGCCGCGACGTGGAAGCTGCTGTCGTGCGCCTCGCGCAGATGGCCCGCGCAGTCGGCATTCACTTAATACTATCTACTCAAAGACCATCGGTAGATGTCATCACGGGACTCATCAAAGCAAATATCACCAGTCGCATCGCCCTCCAGGTTGCCAGCCAGATTGACTCTCGCACGATTCTTGACGCTCCCGGTGCGGACAAACTCCTGGGCCATGGCGACATGCTCTACCAAGCTGGCGATGCCAACGCCAAGCTCCGCCGCGTCCAGGGTGCGTTTCTCACCGAAGACGAAGTCAAAGACGTCGTCGGCTTCATCAAGAAGCAGGCCGAAGCTCTAGGAGAAACGACCAAAGCCGACATTCCGGTCACCGGCGGTACCGAGGGAGACCTCTCTGCAGACTTTGACCAAGTGACCGCTGGTCCGGGTGGAAGCGACAGCGATGCGGGCGATGAGCTCTTTGGCGAAGCCAAGGCTGTCGTGGTGCAAGCGCAAAAAGCCTCCGCCTCGCTCCTCCAGCGCCGTCTCAAGGTTGGCTACGCCCGCGCCGCCCGCCTCCTTGATCTCCTGGAGGAAAAAGGCATCATCGGTCCGGGAGACGGCGCCAAACCCCGCGATGTCTTCATTAAGCAAGATGGTGCGATGGATGTTCCAGCGGAGATGAATCTTGACTCGAGAGAAGATGATAAGATAGCGGTAGAGGAATAATCTCATGAGCGAATCTGAATCAGAACGAATTACACGAGAGCGGACGCAGCCCGAAATTGCCGTGGAGCATTTGTCGCCCGAGGAACGGACTCGCAAGCTTATCGAGCTTCAGCCGTTTAAAGATCGTGCGATGGGACACGACAAAGCTAGTGGAGAATTTTTTGGTCGTCTTCGGGATAAGTATGATGAAGAAATTATTAATCGATGCTCGCTCTTTCATTTTGCGCTTGGCAGTACGCTCTACTCTGAAGACTTGAGTGATAGTTTTTTTGATTTTACCGGTGATGATTCAGTCGAAAAATTTTTACGCGAGGAAGGCAGAGAAATCGAAAAACAAGAGCAACCAAAGACTGAAATTTGGCTCATTGATGATGAGGCAGAGAACGAAAAAACGTGGCGAGGCATCATCGAGGAACTTGCACCTGGAGTTACCTTGAAGCATTTCACGAAGGGGGAAGATGCCATTGCTGAACTCCAGCTCCGTATGAGTAATGGTACGTTGCCCCACGGAATTATTATGGACGGTGAGCTCAAGGCCGATCAAAAAGATGGAGCATATGATCTACTGACCTTCCCCACCTGACTTAACAACTGTTCGCCTCTCTGGTATGCTGA
>JBBTUB010000012.1:0-51479 GCA_038064015.1 Patescibacteria group bacterium
TCTCTTAGAACAGTACTCATAGGTTGTTACCAGATTTCTAACGGGGCTTGACCGGATTTGATGGGAGCACGTTTACAACAAGCGCACGCCGAGCTCGCACACACCTCGCCAAACTATGTGCAAAATTATAAGTGCTAAAAACACCTATTCAATGCCAAGCTATGCCCCTATGGGATATGGCTTCGCAACTGCCTAACATCGTTTAAGCAGTCGTTCTACCGGGGATACTCGCTTACCGGCTAGGGCGTCATCAGCGAGTAACGTCACGAACCTGGTTGCTATGACGGATTCGTGCCGTACTACCCATGGCACGCGAGGGACTTTTCGTCCGTTTACCGGTCCTTCATGTATACAAACGGTCTACGCGTGTAGTGCTTGTGTAGCAATGCTTTCAGACGGGAGTTCGACTCTCCCCGAGTCCACAAAACTAAAACAATCCGCCATGGCGGATTGTTTTATTGTATAAATAAATCTTATCGTGCTAAACTTAAGAGATAATCACCGCCATATCCGCCACGGCGAGATAGCGCGGAAACTTTTTATGGATGAACCAATGAACCAAGCGGCGACCCCGGCACCGATGCCTGCAAGCGATACGGAGCAGCATAAAGTATTCGCGATCGTGGGATATATCATTCCGATTATTTTCTTTATCCCGATGTTGAGCGAAAGCGGCAAGAAAAGCGCCTTTGCCATGTTTCACGCCAACCAACAGCTGGTGTTGCTCATCACGTGGTTGGTGGGTTGGGTAACATCCTTTATTCTCATCGGATTCTTTATCTCGATCTTCGCCTTTATCCTCATGATCATCGGCATCATCAACGCCGCCGGCGGCCATATGAAAAAGCTCCCCCTCATCGGAAGCATCACGATCCTGAAGTAGTCACTTCTTCGCGTGAAACCGCTCATGTACTTCGCGGAGCTGTTTGTCGGTGACATGCGTGTAGATTTGGGTTGTCGTGACGGACGCGTGCCCGAGCATAGCCTGGACGGAGCGGATATCGGCGCCATTGCGTAGCAAATCGGTGGCAAAATTGTGGCGCAAGGTATGCGGATGCACGCTTTTGCCGATAATGCCGGCTTTGATGGCGTACTTTTTGACGATCCGCTGGACTGAGCGAGGCGTGAGGGGAAAAAGCTCCGGCTCGATATCGGTGCGTTTAGCCAGGTACGTTTTGATAGCGGCACGTGCCGTGGCTGACAAGAACACGACTCGAATCTTACTCCCCTTCCCGCGTACCGAGAATTCTCCCCGATCCAGATCAATTTCAGCGTGCTTGAGCGACACGAGCTCGGACACGCGAAGGCCCGTAGAAAAGAGCGTTTCGAGGATCGCACGGTCACGAGGATCTTCGGGAGATTTGAGAAACCGCTCCAGCTCGCCCTCATCCAAAAACGTCACTTCGCGGTCTTCTTGCTTTGCCAGCTCAAGCTTTTCAGGCGCCAGCGCTTTGATGTCGCGCTTGGATAGATATTTGAGAAACGTCCGCAGGGCGATGATGTGGTAGTTCTGGGTAATTTTCTTGAGGGGCTTTCCATGAGCATCTAAGAAACGATTCAAATGCAGTCGGAACTTGCGAACGCCTTCTTCGGTGATATCCCCAGGAGTTTTTGCCTCCAAAAACTTGAGGACGCGGCTGAGATAGTGGTCATAGTTCTGGACGGTCTTGGGTGAGCGATTTTTTTCAATTTCCAAGTACTCCAAAAAGTCACTTTTAAGTCGCACAATATCCATTTGCAAATCTTACCAAGATATGATATCGTGTGTCCATGCTTACGCCCCAGCAAAAAGGCAAAATAATTTCTTCCAGTGCCGTCCACGACGGAGACACCGGTTCGCCTGAAGTACAGGTCGCACTCTTTAGTGCGGAAATTGAGCGGCTTTCAAAACACCTGAAGAAGCATACTAAAGACAACAGCTCGCGCCGCGGCCTTTTGAAAATGGTTGCCAAGCGCAAGCGATTGATGGACTACCTCAAGCGCGACAACCCGGAGAGCCACGCGAAAGTAGCAAAAGCGCATATTTTGCGGGCCTAGTTTTTTTTCTAAGTTTTTATATTTTCATAATTTTCCCCGATGCCCGTTTCTATCAAGAAGGCCCCTACCCTTGTGAATAAAATCGAGTCAGAGCACCAACGAGTGGGCGTGTTTGTCGATGCGCAAAACATGTACCACACCGCGAAGAATCTCTACCACGCGAAGGTGAATTTCAAGAAAATCCTCGAGGAATCCGTCGGCGCTCGCAAGCTGATCAGAGCATTCGTCTACGTGATCAAAACCGAGACCGGAGAAGAAGCGGCATTCGTAGAAGCCCTCGAAAAAAGCGGCTATGAGATCAAGATCAAGGATTTGCAAATCTTCAGCAGTGGAGCCAAGAAAGCCGATTGGGACGTCGGCATGGCCATCGACGCGGTGATTTTGGCCGATAAAATCGACGTTGCCGTGATTGTTTCCGGCGACGGCGATATGATCCCCCTCGTCGAGTATCTCAAGATTAACAAAGGCCTCAAAGTCGAGGCAATGTCCTTTGGCCGCAGCACGTCAGGCAAGCTCAAAGAAGTCGTCGATGTTTTTCATGATCTTGAGACTGATGTGAAGAAGTTCTTGATGTATTCGTAAACTGTGCTATTGTTTCAATAGTAACTTAAACCAGTGTAAGCGGGACGAGGAATAGATCAAAGGGGCATTCGCCAAAGCTTTTTTCAGAAAGTTTCGGCCAAAATCTCTTACTCTCCTCTCTTCGCTGTCGGTGCAGTATGGCAGTAAAAAAATATACCCGCGAGATCGCGGGGAGAACGTTGACGGTGGAGCTTGGCAAATTGGCCCAGCTCGCCGATGGCTCGTGTTATGTACAGTACGGTGGGACGGCGGTGCTCGTCACGGCGATCATGGCCAAGAAGCTCGCCAGTGCCGATTATTTTCCCTTATCGGTAGAGTACGAAGAACGGTATTACGCGGCAGGCAAAATCAAAGGCTCAAAGTGGATCAAGCGCGAGGCGCGCCCTTCCGAGGAAGCGATCCTGGCGGGCCGCTTGATTGACCGTGCCCTTCGCCCGCGGTTCGACACCGCGATCCGCAACGACCTCCAGGTTATCATCACGGTGCTTTCCTTTGACCGAGTCAACGATCCCGATATTATCGGGCTTTTTGGCGCTTCGCTGGCGCTCATGATTTCCGATATTCCTTTTGACGGGCCGGTTGCTGGCGTGCGCGTGGGGCGTTCCGATGGAAAAATGGTTACCAATCCTACCTATGCAGATCGCCTGAAAAGCGACTATGATGTCGTCGTTGCGGGTACTTCAAAGCGCATGAATATGATCGAAACGGGGGCGAAGATCGTGCCCGAAGCGGATATCGTCAGCGCCGTTTCGTATGGTTTCAAAGAGCTTCAGCAGATGATTGATTTTCAGAAAGAAATCGCCGCTGATGTCGCTCCGACCAAGCGCGAAGTGCGCAAAGTTTCACATGATGAGGCGCTGATCAAGCTGGTGCAGGATTTCGCTCATGCGAAGCTCGACGCCGTGCTGTACACCAGTAACAAGAAAGAATATGTCGATGGCATGGCGCGGCTCCACGAAGAGCTTGAAGCGCTCGTCGAGAAAGAAAAGCTCGCAGAGGCCAAGGCTATCTTTGAAGAAGCAGTGGATCATGTGGTCCACAAAAATATTATTGAGTCCGAGAAACGACCGGACGGGCGCCGCGTGGATGAACTTCGAGCACTTTCCGCGGAAGTCGCCTTACTCCCGAACACGCATGGGTCCGGACTTTTCCAGCGTGGGACAACCCAGTCACTCTCGATTCTCACTCTCGGCGCTCCCGGACTTGAGCAATGGGTGGAGACGATGGAAATCGATCTGACGAAAAAGCGCTTCATGCATCACTACGTATTCCCGCCGTTTAGCGTGGGCGAGGTGGGACGATTGGGTGCGCCCCGACGCCGTGATATCGGCCATGGATTCTTGGCTGAGCGCGCGCTTGAGCCACTCCTCCCGCCCAAGGAAGAATTCCCCTATACCATTCGCGTGGTGTCTGAAACCTTAGCGTCCAACGGATCTTCTTCTATGGCTTCGGTCTGCGGATCATCGCTTGCCATGATGGACGGCGGCATACCCATCAAAAGCCCGGCAGCCGGTATCGCCATGGGGTTGATGTTTGATGAAAAAGGCGAGAAGTACAAAGTTCTCACTGATATCCAAGGCCCCGAAGATCATCATGGCGATATGGACATGAAAGTTGCCGGCACCCGCGATGGTATCACCGCCATGCAGATGGATGTCAAAATCGAGGGCATCACCGAGGAGATTCTTGCCAAAACGCTTGATCAAGCCCGTAAAGCCCGCCTTGAGATTCTCGATGCCATGGCGAAGGCGATCACGACTTCCCGTGCCGAGCTTTCAAAGTTTGCCCCTCGCGTCATGACGATTCAAATCAATCCCGAAAAGATCGGTGCTCTCATCGGCCCCGGAGGCAAGATCATTAATAAGATTATCGATGAGACCGGCGTTGCTATTGATATCGATGATAGCGGCCTTGTCTTTGTAACATCAGACAATCCCGACGCAATGGAGGCAGCCAAAAAACTCATCAACGCCATCACGTTCGAAGCAAAGCCAGGCGATGAATTTGAAGGAAGAGTGACACGTCTGCTAGACTTTGGCGCCATGGTGGAGTACTTGCCGGGCAAAGACGGCCTCGTGCACGTGAGCGAGATCGAGACCAGCGAAAAAATCCGACGACCATCCGATGTGCTCAAGGTCGGGCAAGTTATCCACGTTCGAGTTAAAAATATTGATGAGTATGGTAGAATAAATCTGACGATGAAAAAATAATAATTTTTTTGTATGGCAGATCAACCACAAGCACCGATTCCTCCAAAGCCCGTCCCTCCCGCATTCTCTCGCCCCGTTCCTCCGCCAGCTCCCGCACCTATTTCCCCCGCTCCTCTTCAGGGACTTCAAGTCAAAGATACCAATATCTCCCACCTTTCGCCTTCACCCGCGCCTTTTAGCGGCACCGCAGTGCCTCCCGTTCGCACGATGAGCAGTGATTTAGGGGCGAAGCCCGCAGCACCCGTGGCTCCTCCAGCGCCTCCAATCTCTCCGCCTCGGCCCTTGCCCCCACCACCAGCGCCCGTGGTGCGACCTCCAGCCCCTGCTCCGGCTATGCCACCGCGGCCTATCGCGCCACCTACTCCCATCCGCCCTCCCGCCATATCAGTACCTGCGGCTCCGGTGAGTATTCCCCCTTCCTCTTCGGGGGGTGGTGGCAAGAAATGGATTATGATTGGCGTTGCCGGTCTGATCGTGATTATCGGCCTGATATGGTTCCTTGCTACTCGCGGATCCGAGCCGGAAGTAACTCCGACACCTACGCCCACCGAGGAGCCCACCCCGACACCTACTCCGGTCCCGCAAGGATTTGAGAATATATTTCCGCTGGATTCCACCCTCCTCCTGTATAGATCTGCTGCAGGTGCTCGTGTTGCTTTAGATACATTCAATACATCGATCAATCAACAAACCCTGGCACCAGGAAGTCTCAAAATGTACCGTGTCGGGATTTCTCAAAGTGATAATCTTGCCGTCACACCTGCTGGGTTACTGACTGATCTTGGGATTACGATGCCTACCGATCTATCAGGGGTTCTTGAGGTCAATACACCCATCGTATTTAGCCTTTTCGGCAAGCCTGATAGTACCAATGGCCGCGGCTTTTTGCTGAAGCTGCAACCTGCCGCCAATGCCGAGGCAATCCTGGCATCATGGGAATCTACGATGACCACCGCGCTTAAAGACCTATTCAAGATCACGCCTTCGCGCGCTGCCAGTACGGGATTTCTTGAGAATACCTACCAAGGCGTCAAAGTCCGCTACCGCAATTTTGGTGACGCGCTGAATAGTATTGACTATGCCGTCTTGACCATGCCCAACGGCGACCGCTACATCGTTTTCACCAACACCCGCGACCATATATTCCGTGTCATCGACACACTCGTAGGCGCGGTACCTGGCAAGTAGATTTTTCTCTCCTCCCATGCTACGCTGAGGCATGGACCAACAACACATTCAACAACTTACCAAGACGCTCCTTGAAGAAAAGGCGAAGATTGAGGCGGAGCTAAGCCGTATCGCGGTAAAAAATCCCAACATTAAAGGCGATTGGACTTCGGTGCCTCAAGACATGGCTGACCCCGCCGATAGTTTGGATGAAAAGGCTCAGACCGTGACCAATCTCGAAGAGCGGCGTGCCATCGAGCAAAGCCTCGAGCTGCGCCTCAAGGAAATCGCCGCTGCGCTCCAGCAACTTGATGCCGGCACCTATGGCATTTGCACTGACTGCTCAAAACCTATCCATGAGAAGCGGCTTGCGGCGGTGACGACTGCGAATCTTTGTATGGACTGTGCCAGCAAGGTGACTTTTTCCTAAATCCCATGCCTTCAATTCGTGTTTTTTCCGGTGCCGCGCTCGGCCTCTCAGCCTTCCCGGTGGAAGTCGAGGTGGATTCGACGCCGGGGCTTCACTTTTTCAATATTGTCGGGCTTCCCGACAAGACGGTCGAAGAGTCCAAGGATCGCATCGCCTCCGCGATCAAAAATAGCGGCTTTATCGCCCCAAAACAGAAGAATCAGCGCATTATCGTCAACCTCGCACCCGCCGACGTGCGCAAGGAAGGGTCGGGCTTTGATGTCCCGATCGCCCTGGGCTATCTCCTGGCCACCAAGCAAATCAAATTCCTCACGGCCAAGCGCTTGTTTTTTGGCGAGCTGGCGCTCGACGGCCTGGTCCGCAAGATCGTCGGCGTGCTTCCGCTGGTCAGCATGGCGCGCGACCAAGGCTATGAAGAAGTCATTCTCCCACAAGAAAACGTTCCCGAGGCTTCGGCAATTTCGGGCATCAATATCATCGGCGTCAGTTCATTGGCTCAATGCATTGGATACCTGGAGGGCACGGTAAAGCTTTCCCCGGCGCGGCCTTTGAACTATGCCGAGCACCTCAAGAATACCGACATAAGCGGTTCTAGTATGGACGATATCAAAGGCCAAGAGCAGGCCAAGCGCGCTCTGATGATTGCCGCCGGTGGCGGCCATAATATCCTCATGCACGGCCCGCCGGGATCCGGTAAGACACTCTTGGCGCGTGCCTTAGCGGGCATCATGCCCCTGATGAACCACGAAGAAGCGATCGAAGTCACCAAAATCTACAGCGTCGCGGGACTCATGGGCGACACTCCCCTGATCACCCAGCGGCCATTTCGAAGTCCCCATCACTCGACGTCATCGGTCGCTATTGTGGGCGGCGGGAGCTGGCCGCGCCCCGGAGAGATTACGCTTGCTCATCGCGGCGTGTTATTTCTTGATGAATTCCCCGAGTTCCCCCGTACTGTCATTGAGGCGCTTCGACAGCCCATGGAGCAGGGCGAAGTCGTGGTATCGCGCGCGGCAACCTCGGTCAAATTCCCCGCCCGCTTCATGCTCGTCGCCGCCATGAATCCCTGTCCGTGCGGCAATCATGGCGATCCGGTCAAAGCATGCATTTGCACGGAGCCGATGATTGCCAGATACCAAAAGAAAATATCAGGTCCTATCCTGGACCGTATTGATATCCAGATCAATGTTGCGCGTGAACAGTACGATAAGCTCGCTTCGGATGCTCCCCCGACAGGGCCAAGCCCACAATCCATGCGAGCAACCATTGCGGGGCTTCGTGGATTTCAGCGTGAGCGCTTTGTGGGCACTCCCCTACTTACCAATAGCGAGATGGGGCCACGAGAAATCCAAAAATATTGTAAACTGGACACCGTGTCCAATGATTTTATGCGCAAAATTGTCACCACCCATAACCTTTCGGGACGTGGGTACCATAAGATTTTAAAGCTCGCCCGAACGATTGCCGATCTTGAAAAAAGCCCGAACATCGGCATGAATCATCTCGCCGAGGCGGTTAATTATCGTATCCAAAGTGAGGTAATCTGATATTTGCCATTTGGCAACTATTGTATTTTAACCCCATTTTTCCTAGTTAATAATAGTGGACATGGTGTCCACTATTATTTTTATTGCTGTTTGGCGATGACCTGACCACGAATCGGATAGCGGGCAAGAATGTTGTATGCTCCGTGCACTTCAACATGGAGATGCGGACCTGTAGATTTTCCAGTATTGCCCATATAGCCAATTACCTGCCCTTGGCTCACCGTTTCCCCTACTGATACAAGCGCTTGACTCAAATGACCATAGAGCGTCTCAGTGCCGTTGGCGTGAGTTATTCTAACCATTCTTCCATAGCCATGATAATTTCCAGTTGCCTGTACAAAATTAACTTGGCCACTTGCCATGGCATAAATCGGAGTTCCTACTTTGGCGGCGCAGTCATAGCCATTTCGAATATGGGCGCGCTGGGTGATGATACATGTCGCCGGGGTGATGTAGTAACCATCAAACTTTGGCAATCCCGCAAAGCGCTTACTGCCGGCCACGGGACGTACCGTAGCGACTGCCTTGGGCGCGAGAACGCCACCGGGTATGATTAACTCTTGTCCGATTCTGAGATCCCCAGAAAGAGGCAGGTCGTTGTACGAGACGATTTTATCGCTTGCCGCCTTGTATTTTTGAGCTATGGATCCTACCGTATCCCCTGACTTCACCACATGCACGACGCCATCGATGGGCGGAATGGTAAGAATCGTTCCCGGTTTCAGGGCATTAATGTTGGAGATATTATTGGCCGCAATGAGCGTCTGTATGCTGAGGTCATAGTCAAAAGCGATCTCAGAAAGTACATCGCCTCCTTGGACTTCATATTTTCGTATACCATTGGACTCCTCTTCATGATCTATGGCGGACGCATCAACCGTTTGATATGCAAGCAAAGAACTTTCCTGAACGGTTGCTAATGTCTCCGTTCTGATGAGTTTACCGGAGCTTCCCAGGCTTCCCATCAAGCTATTGATATCGAACATTTGAGCCTGTGAAAGCTCAGAGGCAACCGTCGAGGCCGCGGTTCCCTCAATCGTGCTTGCCACCACCGTATCAAAAACGCTGGTTGTCCCAGCGCCCTTAAATGCAATGAGTCCGATGGCCAGCGCAATAACGCCAATAAAGCCGACCGAGTCGTTTTTCATGAATCTTATACAGTGTTCGATGGTCGTATGAGTGCTAATTTCTTTAGGAATTTGCAGGACTCTACGTCTTTTCAGCTAGGATCCAGTTTAGCCGATCGAGCCTCTCCAGTCAACCGCTTTTAGTTGATAAGAAGTGTTATTTTTGTTTCACTAGAAACTGTGGAAGACACAAAAATTCTTGGTAATCGGGCAGAAACTGTCGCGGCTACGTACCTGGAAACCAAGGGGTATAGGGTCTTAGAGCGAAATTATCGCAAACCCTGGGCTGAGATCGACATTATTGCCAGGTACGAAGACGTCGTCGTGTTTGTTGAGGTGAAGGCAAATGCCAAAGATTTTGGGCATGAGTTCAATCCAGAAGTGCGGGTGGATCATAAGAAGCTCGCCAAGATCACTCGCGCGGCGCCGCTCTACCTGGAGTACACCTACAAGAACATGAATACCGAATGGCGTGTAGATATCGTTTCTGTTACATTCGTAGGAGAAGCCAAGGCGCATATCACCCATTTTAAAAATGTCGCAGAAGCCCAAAACTAATCATGCCATCGTCATCGGCCTAGAAGGGGAGCTTGGCTCCGGTAAGACCACATTTGTGCAAAAATTCGCCAAAGCACTAGGAATTACGGAGCATATTACGAGTCCCACATTCGTTATTTTAAAAAAATATGGCAACCTAGTGCATATTGACGCGTATCGACTTAAGAGTAGCGAAGATCTCAAGAAGCTCGGTATTCAAGAACTCATCGAAGACCCCCGAAATATTATTTTCATAGAGTGGGCGGATTTAGTTGCTGATATTTTACCAAACGATCGTATCACGATACACTTTGAGCATGTCAGCGAAGGGAAAAGAAAAATTAGTATTGATTGATAGCAACGCGCTGGTGCATCGCGCATTTCACGCGTTGCCGCCCTTGACATCTCCAAAAGGCGTGGTAATAAACGCCGTTTTTGGATTTAGCTCGGTGCTGATCAAGATGATCAAGGAGATTAAGCCGGACTACATCGTGGCGACGTTTGATCTTGCCGGACCGACGTTTCGTCATGAACAGTTTGAGCAATATAAAGCGAAGCGCGTCAAGGCTCCCCAGGAACTCTACGACCAGATCCCGCTGGTGAAAGAAGTTCTCGAGGGTTTTGGGATCCCGATTTTTACTAAGCAGGGCTACGAAGCAGATGATCTTATTGGCACGATTGCCACGCGAATGAAGCAGGAGGCCAATATCCAGACGATTATCGCGACGGGGGATTTGGATACGCTGCAGCTTGTTGAGAGCGACCATGTCGTCATTTTCACACTGCGCAAAGGCGTCCAAGATACGATGATCTATGACGAAAAGGCGGTTCGTGAGCGCTACGGCCTGAACCCGGACCAACTGGCAGACTATCGAGGACTTAAGGGCGACCCCTCGGATAATATTCCCGGAGTGCCGGGAATCGGGGAAATAACCGGAGCCAAGCTCATTCAAGAGTATGGAAGCCTGGAAGAACTCTATGAGAACCTCGATAAACTGCCTGAGAAACTAAAAGAAAAGCTGGAAGCTAACAAAGACCAGGCGTTTTTTTCCAAGCAACTCTCGGTGATCGTGACTGACCTGGAAGTGGATTTTTCGCTGGCCGGAGCAAAGTGGCGAGATCATGCGGATGTGCCAACGCTCGAAAAGCTTTTTACCGGCTTTGGATTTAAGTCACTGATCAAGCGGCTTGGGGAAATTGATTTGGGAAGACAGGGTACTTTACTTGAGGAAAGCGCTCCGCAAACGCTTGAGCAGCGATTCGCCGATCTTGGCATGCAAGATATTTATGAAAAGCTGGAGAAGCCGCTGGTGCCAATCCTCGAGGACATGCAGCGATGGGGGATTAAGATTGATACTAAAATATTGGAAAAACTTTTAGTGAGTACGAACAAGGAACTGGAGAAACTTGAAAAAGAAATCTATCGGCTTTCCGGGGTGACGTTTAATATCAACTCTCCAAGCCAACTTGGCGAGGTGCTTTTTAATAAGATGGGAATTACCGGAAAAGTCAGGAAGACAGGGAAAGGGGCACTTTCCACGGCCGCACCTGAGCTTGAGAAGCTTAGCGAGGATAATCCGATCATCGAGCCCATTTTGCAGTATCGCGAGCTTCAGAAGCTTAAAACCACGTATATCGAGCCTTTTCCGGCACTCGTAGCTGCCGATGGCCGCATCCACACGACCTACAACCAGACCGGCACGACCACCGGTAGGATTTCCTCGGAAAACCCGAATCTCCAAAACATCCCGATCCGCACCGAGCTGGGGCAGGAATTCCGCAAAGCGTTTATCGCGGAAGATGGCTACCTGCTCCTGTCCTGCGATTATTCCCAGATTGACCTTCGCGTCGTCGCGCACATCGCCAAGGATGAGAAGATGATTGCCGCATTTCGAAGTGGGGAGGATATTCACACGAGAACCGCAAACGTTTTGAATATTTCGCGACGTGAGGCCAAGGCGCTGAATTTTGGCATTATCTACGGAATGGGAGCGATGGGTTTTGCCCGCTCGGCCGGCGTGAATCGTACCCAGGCGCGGGAATTCATTGACGCCTACCTCAAGGAATTCAAAGGCGTGGCGGCCTACATGGAGGCTACGAAGCGGCAAGCGCATCGCGACGGCTATGTCGAGACACTCTTTGGCCGGCGCCGGGTGATCCCTGAGCTGTCATCCACGATGCCGCAGGTTCTGGCGGCAGGGGAGCGGATGGCGATTAATATGCCGATCCAGGGTACGGCGGCGGATATCATGAAGCTGGCCATGATCCAAGTCCATGAATATTTACAAAAAAATTATTCATCCGATGATGCGCGGATGCTCTTGCAGATCCATGACGAGTTGGTGTTTGAGGTGAAACAAAACCTCGTCCCTACACTTGCGCCCAAACTCAAAGAAATTATGGAGAACGTGCACAAGTTTGGCGTGCCGATTGTGGTGGATACGAAGGCGGGAAAGAACTGGCAGGAGATGTCGCCCATACAATAACTCCCCCGACCCCTCTTACTTTAAGAGGGGAGGAATTAATTGTTACAACACAGATAAGCTAATTTAACAAGCCCTACCAGCCCACTCAAAAACTCGCTATACTAGCTCTACATGATGCCGTTTGAGCGCAGGCAAAAGAGACGAATACCCAAGAAGGCGATAATTATCGCCATAGTGGTTTTCATGCTGGCGCTGACGGGTTTTGCGGTGGCGAAGAAAAGAGATATCACGATCAGGAATCCAGCAGGGGCGGCGAAAATCCAGACACCGGTATCAAGCAAAGGCCAGCTGACGGGAACGGACTGTCCGCCGGCCGGCGAGACAGGCGAGAAGCCGATCGGGCGGCCGATGGCGGTCATGCTCGCGTCTGATCCGGAAGCCCGGCCGCTCGGAGGGATTGGCTCTGCCGACATGGTCATTGAGATGCCCGTGACGGAGGGGGGCGTGACGCGCATGATGGCGGTGTTCCAGTGCGCGCTGCCAAGTGAATTTGGCTCGATCCGCTCCGCACGCATGGACTTTATCCCACTGGTCAAAGGCTTTGACGCCCTCTACATGCACTGGGGAGGGGAGCATGATGCACTTGCGAAGCTCAATGCTCGAGCAACAGATAATGTAGACTGCCTCAAATACGACGGCAGTGCGTGCCGCCGCAAAGCAAATCGCCCGATGCCACACAACGGCTACTCAACGCCAAACTTGTTCTTAGACAAAGCAAAAGCGTTGGGACATGACATCGCCCGCCACGCCGTGAGTTATCTGTTTGATGCTAAAGCCAAGAGTCAAGGCACGATTGCTCCGCCCACGCTCTACGCCGGAGGCTTTCGCGTTACCTGGACGTATGATCCGGCAACCAACAGCTACGCCCGCGTGCGTGGCGGCACGGCGGAGATTGACCGACTTACCAACACTCAAGTCAAAGCAAGTAATATTATTTTTCTTAATACCACTTCCGAGTACGTCAATATTCTCTACAATCGAGTAAAAACGACCGGAACTGGGACCGCGACCATCTACCAAAACGGGATTGAGCTAAGCGGTACTTGGGAAAAATCTGGTGATACCGGCAAGCTCACGATCAAAGGCGCGGACGGTAAAGAAATCAAACTCACGCCAGGCTCTACGTGGTTTGAAATTGTAACGCCATGATCACGCATATCTATGGCACCGACACGTATCGTGTCAAAGAATATCTCAAGGAGCATGCGGCCGGGGCAATCATCGGCGAGGATGGGTTAAAAATGCAGGGGCTATTTGATCAAGCACCGGTGATTCTCTATGACCCCCCGGCAAAGACCAGAATTCCTGAAGATCTGGAAGTTTTTATTGTTTCTGAGAAACCCGTCAAACGAACTGGCGGGTCCGCCAGCCCGGGTGGCGGAAAGCTAAAAGCTAAGAACGCCGTCGAGCTTAATATATTGAAAGGCGCGGAAATCATTTCGTGGATCAAGAGCGAAGCGAAGCGGCAGGGCTTTGCGATTGATGCCGAGGCGGTGAAGCTCTTGGCGCAAAACTATCGCGACACCTGGCAGACGAAGCTCACGCTCGATATGCTCTGCAACTATGCGGCAGACGCGACGATACGCGCGCGTGATGTGACAATCCTGGCTCCGACCGTGTCTGAAGAAAAAATCTTTGACTTAACCGACGCGATCGCGGGCCGGCAGAAAGGACAGGCCGTGGTCCTCTTGTCTCGACAGCTTGAGCAGGGGAGTGACCCGTACTATCTCTTTTCCATGATCGTCGGACAGTTCCGCAATATGATCGCCCCAAAGCGCGCCGGCGTGCATCCGTACGCGTCGGGGAAAGCGGCTGGCTTCGCGAAGCGTTTCCAGCCCGGCGAACTACCTATCTTCTACCGGCGCTTGTCGGCCCTGGAGCATGGCGTCAAAGGGGGAGAGTATGATATAACCGATGGGCTGTATAAGTTTATTTTTTCGCTTTGAACTTTCAACATATCGGCAAAGCTTCGGATCTACTCAAGCGCGGCGATCGGTACCTGTACCGGTTTTTTGAGATGGTTCCGGGTTTACTGACGTGGATCACACTCGGCGCGGTCATCGTATGCTCGTTTTTCTTTCCTACCGAAACTGCTCTTTTTATTATCGTCTTTGATATGTACTGGCTCGTCAAAACCGTCTACCTCTCGCTCCACCTGCGCGTCGCGTATTCCCAGGTCCGCAAGAATCTCAAAATTGACTGGCTCGCCGAAGTTGAAAAGCTGGGGACCGACTGGCATGATCTTTACCATCTTATCCTATTGCCTACGTATCGTGAGCCTTTGGAGGTGATTCGTGATTCGATCAAGGGCTTGCAAAAATCCCACTATCCCCAAGACCGCATGATCGTGGTGCTCGCCCAGGAAGAGCGTGCCGGCAAAGCGTGGAATGAAGAAATCGCTCGCACGCTCACCGAAGAATTTCAAGCTATATTTTTCAAGTTCATCGTCACCGAGCACCCCGCTGATATCGCCGGAGAGATTGCCGCCAAGGGCGCTAATATTGCATGGGCAGGCAAGCAGGTTGTGCGGGATGTAATCGATGCGGAGGCAATAGCGCACGATCGCGTACTCGTGTCAGTCTTTGACATTGATACGGTGGTCTATCCGGAATATTTCGCCCGCCTTACCCACGCGTTTTTGACCACCGAAAATCCGCTGCGCGCTTCCTATCAGCCGATCCCGTTTTTCACTAATAACATTTGGGAGGCACCGTCGTTTGCTCGCGTCGTCGCGTTTTCCTCGACATTTTGGCAGACCATCCAGCAGGAGCGCCCGGAAAACCTGATCACGTTTTCAAGCCACTCCATGCCGCTGACCGCCGTGGTGGATATCGGCTTTTGGCAAGCTAATATGGTCAACGAGGACTCGCGGGTTTTTTGGCAGTGCTTCCTGCGCTACGACGGCGACTACAAGGTTGTGCCACTGTACTATCCCGTCGCGATGGATGCCAATGTTGCGCCGACGTCGCTTCGCACCGTCCTGAATGTCTACAAGCAGCATCGGCGGTGGAGCTATGGGAGCGAGAACGTGCCGTATTTTTTGTTTGGCTTCATCAAAAACCGCAAGATCGCGTTCCAAAAAAAATTCTTTTATACCTTGATGATCCTGGAGGGCTACTGGTCCTGGGCGACTAACGCGCTGATCTTGTTCTTACTCGGGTGGTTGCCGGGGTTTGTCGGGGGACCGGGGTTTAACGGCACCGTGCTGTCGTTTAACCACACCTACTTGAGCCAGACGATCATGCGACTCGCTTTGATCGCCCTGTTCACGCCGGTATTACTCTCTTTGTTTATCTTACCGCCCCGTCCCCCCAAGTTCGGCAAATTTCAGTATTTCTGGATGGTCGTCCAATGGATCTTATTCCCGCTCACGACGATTTTCCTCGGCTCGATCCCGGCGCTGGATGCGCAGACGCGGCTCATGCTAGGGAAGTATATGGGTTTCTGGATCACCCCCAAACATCGGCCTGGTGCCTTATCCACAGAATCCGCGACCTCGGCGCATTCTGGCGTTGAGCGCTCCGTTCCTCCTTCCGAGTAGCTTTCGCTACACCTCAGTTCGGTACTCGCGCTCGCCTCAGACTGCATCCGATCTCGCGAATTCGCAGGAGCAAGAAATAGATTTATAGAAATTAAAAACGGTGACACATGGATGTGCCACCGTATAGGTGAACCGAGGCGATCCACCTATACGGTGGTTGCGGCTCGGGGGAGCTACGGCGCTGCCAGGATAGCGCCCTCGATGTTTGTCTCATCCGAAATGTCGACGGGCTCCTTGCCAGGCAGGAAAAGCAGTGCGAGTTTGGGGCCGCCAAGACCGCTAACGCCCCTCTCGACATGAATCCACGAGCCCTCACGAAGTCCGACGACGGGCGTGGCGCTTTCCTCGTGGAACTCCCGGATCCGCTGCTCCCGAGTCTCGCCCATGTGCTGCGAGTTCGGGTCGAGGTCGAGGTAGTGCGGGTTGATCTGGTAGGGTACGAGGTCGAGGGCGTCGAACGTTCCGGGATTCACGATCGGCATGTCGTTCGTGGTACAGATCGTCGGACACGCCACGACTGTGCCCGCGCTAGCGCCGATGTAGGGGACACCTTCGTTGATCACCTGATGAGCGATCGCCCGCAGATTCCCGCTTCTCGCAAGCTCATGCTGAAGCCGAAAGGTGTTGCCCCCCCCTACGAAGATCGCGGTGTCAGGCAGAGGCGCCCAGAGCTTTGCGGCCGTCGTATCCTTCTGGACGACATTATCCACCGAGATGAGCTCGATGCCCATGGCTTCGAAACGTGCACGAGCCTTCTCTGTGTATGCAGCCCAGTCCTTGAGGGCATAGGGCACGAAGACGATGCGCTTGATTCCTTTGAGGAAAGCCAGGATCGCCGACTCGACGTGGTCGAGATAGCCCTGACCGTGGTTGGTTGAGTTGCTGATCAACAGCGCGCGAACGCGAGAATTGTTCATGCGTCCTCCTTCCAGGACATGCAAAATCTATACTTATCAGCTCTTCCTGTCAATTTTTATTCAAAGTGAACGATTCGCTGCAAACGGGCAAGATTTTCCCGAAGCAACGGGTAACGCGCCAACGTCGGATCGTCTTTGAGGAGCGTCTTTGCTTCTTCGCGAGCTTGTTTGATGAGCCCAAGATCGGAGAGTGAGGCCATGGCGAGGTCGGGGATGCCGGATTGGCTGGTGCCCGTAAATTCACCGGGGCCGCGGATTTTGAGGTCCATCTCGGCAAGCTCAAAGCCGTTGTTCGTCTTTTCCATGGCTTTGAGTCGACGAGTCATCGCGATTTCGGGCGAACTGGTAAATAAGAAGCAGTACGATTGGTGCGCGCCACGACCCACGCGCCCGCGAAACTGATGGAGTTGCGCCAACCCAAATCTTTCAGCAGATTCTATCATCATAATAGTAGCATTGGGGACGTCGACGCCGACTTCGATGACTGACGTGGCAACGATGATGTCGTACTTTTTTGCTTTGAAATCAGACATAATCTGATCTTTCTCTTTCGATTTTAATTTTCCATGCAACATCGCAACTCTTCTATGAGGAAAGATCGTTTTCGAAAGTTTTTCATATTCTTCCGTGACCATCTTCATCTCCGCCAAAAGCAACTTGCTTTTGGCGCCCTCGGATGACGGGGCAATCCTCGGACAAATTACAAAAACTTGCCGGCCTTGGATGATTTGTTCTTCGATAAATGCATAGGCTTCAGGGCGCTTTTCTTCGGGCACGACCCTGGTGATGATCTCCTGCCGGCCTTTTGGCTTTTCCTTGATCAGCGATACATCAAGATCGCCATAGATCGTGAGCGCGAGTGTTCTTGGAATTGGCGTCGCCGTCATACTTAATAAATGCGGCACGAGTGTTTGCTCCTTGATCAGTTTCATTCTTTGTTTCACGCCAAACCGATGTTGTTCGTCGATAATCACCAGGCCAAGTTTTTTGAACGTTACCCCCTTCTGTATTATGGCATGCGTGCCAATGATGATGTCGGCGTCCGGATGTATTTTTTTGCTTCCGGTAAGCAGTCCCAGAGAAATACCCGGGGGGATAAGGTCTGATATCGTGGCATGATGTTGATTGGCAAGCAGCTCCGTCGGTGCCATAAAAATTGCCTGATACCCGGCATGTGCCGCCTGGTACGCGGCGATGAGTGCTACGACGGTCTTGCCCGAGCCGACATCGCCATTGAGAAGGCGATTCATGGGATGGGGTTGGCTGATATCCTTGAGGATCTCAAATGCCGCGATACGCTGATCATTAGTAAGCGTAAACGGCAGGCTTTTTACAAAATCGGCGATCAATTCTTTTTCAAATGCAATCGCCGGCGCGGCAAGCGCTTGCATCGCGGCCCGGTCTTGGAGCGTGCGAAGCTGGAGGAGTAAGAGCTCCTCGAAGGCAAAGCGTTTGCGCGCGGGCTCGGCGTCTGCAAGCTTTACCGGAAAATGGATCGCTTTGAGCGCAGACGTGTAATCAGGAAAGTTGTATTTTGTTTGGATGTCAGGCGGCAGGGGATCAGGAATGTCGGTAAAATAATCTAAGAGCGGCTTGATAAGAAAGCGCAGATACTTGGAGGTCACGCCCTCAGTCTCCGGATAGATCGGCACGAGGCGCCCGGTATGACGTAGCTCCGCTTGGCTAATCTTTTCGTAGCCCGGGCTCGACAAAAATAATCCGCGCTTATCAAGCCCCACTTTGCCGGACAAGCTCACCAGGGTGCCGATGGGAAATGTAGCCTCAAGATAGGGCTGGTTGAACCACACGACCCGAATGCCACCCGACGCATCACTGACCATCGCGCTGGTAATCGTGATGTTTTTCTTCCACGAGCGTACGGTCTCGATTTTTACCACTTCGCCCTGGACGCTCACGACCTCACCGGCAGTTTCAATCGCTCCAATTTCAATCACATTGCTAAAATCTTCGTAGCGCGCCGGAAAATGCCGGATCAAGTCGCCGACGGTAGTAATCCCAAGCCGCCGCAGCCGCGGCAACATCCGCGGCCCGACATGGTGGAGTTTTTCGATGGGTAAATCAAGAGAAATCATATCTGAATACTAAGATAACTTAATTGCCGCTAGAATCATGATTCCTGCCGCCACAAAACGGACCGCATAGATACGGATAGTGTGCTTTTCCAGAAGAGCCGGGGCAAATGTTGAGAACAGGAAGGCGAAGATCATAGAAAAGGGGATCGAGATAATGGCGGAAGAGATAGTCACATTTGCACTGAAGGCCTTATTCGCCGCCAAGTCCCCAAAGGCACTCAGAAGTCCAGTTATGATTGCGCCAGAATAATTTCTTATCGGTGTTTTACGCAAGTCTTTGTAAAAAAGAGGAAGTGTACTGAGAGAGAAAATTGTAGCAATAAGTGCCATCCAAAGTGAGGTTGTCCAAAAGCCGTTAGCGGCAATTGAATTTTTTATTGTGAAGCCAAAGATGGCTGAAGTAAAAACGGCAAGCATTCCAAGCATGCTTTGTTTTCGGAAGAAGGCTTTGAGTCTGAAATGTTCGTCTATGTTCAAAAAGATACCTGCAGTGAAGATGATCCCAATGAGCAGGTATTGGCCGCCCGTGAGAACTTCGCTTAAAAAGGCGGCGCCAAGTAGAGCGGTAAAAACAGATCGGAAGTTATAGAGTGGACCAATGACGGATACATCTAACTGATTAAGTGCGAGGATATATAGCGTCCCTACGAGAAACGCAAAGAAACCAGCCAGTGCTATGCTTCCCCAAGCCACCGGCATCGGAGCGTGATATGTGAGTGCGATCGGGAGAATACCAATCAAAATGAAAAACTCCCAAACAAAGTGAAATAGCCATGGATTGGCAACCCGATGTCGTATTGTTAATTTCCCAGTTATGGCATTGACGCCATAAATTATGGAGGCAATCCAAGCGTAGAACATATCAGCAGTGTATCATTTTTGTGCACCCGAGAGGAATCGAACCCCTATCAGATCCTCCGCAAGGATCCGTCCTATCCGTTGAACGACGGGTGCGTCTTGTAACTAACTCAAAGCCTACAATCCCAACCTTCGAGTGAGCGTGTGGATAAACGTCTCCTCGTGTTCTTCCTCGGGAATAAACTCTAGCAAAATCGCTCTGATTTGAACAGGGTCCTGATCCTCGATCTGGATCTTTACGTAGGGATGGTGCCATTTTTTGAGATGGAGGCTTAGCTCGCGGATATCATACTCCGGCTCGTAATGGACCCAAAACGACTTGATCTGCTCGTAGCGATAGCTGTGGTCGCCGACATTGAGGCGCAAGGGTGAGACCTCAATCTCAACCAGCGGCACGGGGCGGCGCACATGCACGACGGTCATGATCGCCAACAGCGCAAATAGGATCACGGTCGTCACGTCTTGCTGGAAGATTGCGATCAGTACGGCCGCTACCGCCAAGAGCGCCGCGAAAACATACGGCGCACGCAGCCCGTGTCGGCGATACGTCGCCGGCGCCGTCCACACGAGCGTGTGGTAGGGGAGCGCCTCACCGCTATCCGTGAGTAATTTTTGCTCCTGAACTACCGGATGAGGAATCGCAGACTCAACTACAACCGGCTCGGGCTCTTGGGTTTGTTGCTTACGAAGATCAATGACACGTGCCATGAGTACAGTATATCACTATTTATGAAAGCCTTCCGCACTATCATCTCCGAGATGTGCATAATCATTCCATGTCATCAGGCGCCAGCCGTGCGCTTCCTGCTCAAACATCGTAATGCCCGTTTGCGTGAGTTTCATGTGGCGGTAGGCAGCGTGAAACAAATCCGGCGTCGCCAGGTCATCGAAAATGAGGATAAGAGACAACATACGAATGACACCGGCGTGGGCAACAATCAAAAGCTGATCCGAAGGCTCGGATGCTAGCGCGAGAGCAAATTGCTTCATTCTCGATGTGAGATCAAATAGATTTTCCTCGTCGCTGAAATGCCAATTCGGATCGTTGTGATTTTCCGTCAGAATTTTTCTGATCCGCAAAACTTCCGGGTCATCATACAATTTTCCCTCGATTTCACGGGGCTTCTTGATTTCCCGGAGTAAATCATTGATGCCGACCGAAACCCCGATCTCGCGGGCAATGATGTCCGCCGTCTGTCTTGCGCGGAGCAGGGGACTACAAATGATGCTCTTGATCGGAATCGAGGCGAAGCGTCGTGCCGTCGCGCGCGCCTGGGTGATACCATGAGCCGAAAGCTCCGCGGCATCGTCTTGATTTTTCTTTTCAGCGATGGCGGTTGATTCCCCGTGGCGTACAAGATAGACTTTTTTAGGCATGTGTTCACTATACTCGAAACTAGGTTGCGAAATCAACAAAAACGTGCAAAACTAGGTGATCGGGAGGAGTCGGATAGCGGTCAATTCCGCCTCTTTGCTAAAGAGGTTGCCGGGTAAAACCGGCTCGAGGGTTCGAATCCCTCCTCCTCCGCCATGCTATGAATCCTGCAAATTACCCCGAAGAAAAAAACTTAAACGACCGTTCCAAGTTGGCGATCAAGCTATTCCACGAGATCGCGCAAGGTGCTCGAATACATGGTTGGCAGATAAGCTTCCTGACCGGTTTTGCCATTGACGCTCACTTTGGATATCTGACCAAAAACCATAAGGATGTTGATATCATCATTTCAAAGGACGAGGCGAAGCAACTCACTACATACCTTACCACGTTAGGGCATACCGTATTTGAAGTCGAGGATACCAAAGGAGAATGTCTGAAGGTTGATCATGCCGACCCAGAACGGCCAAGCCAGGCGCTCGCAGATCTCCATTATTTCTGGGAAGAGGATGGAAAGGTCGTGATACCGCTCAAAGGAAAAAAACTTGTCTTCAGTGGAAGCTTTTCTGAAATGACGGAAAGTCGTAAACTACTCGGAGAAGATATTACGGTTCTCAAGCCTCATTATTTATTAGAAGAAAAGAAAGGCTGGTGCGAACAAGTTGGTCTTTCTCAATGCAGAGAAAAACCAGAATTGTATCAGGCCGATATTGATAAGATTACGTTTTTGTTATAACAGGAGAGGTGGCTGAGCGGTCGAAAGCAGCGGTTTACTAAACCGCCGAACCCGTAAGGGTTCCGTGGGTTCGAATCCCACCCTCTCCGCAAAAGTGTGATATGCTTCAGCTATGGATCAATCAAAGAATAATTTACTGATTGCAATAGGCATGCTCCTCCTCGGGGGAGTGCTAGGATTCTTCATCGGACATCCGAGTATGGCGAAACCATCTCGGGTTACTCGAGTTCCCACGTCTATACCATCCGAATCCATCTCCATACCGCCCACACCGAGACCCCAAAAAACAGATATAGTTTTTGCTTCTACCCCCGCCACACCGGCAGGCGAGAAGATCAAAGTCACCCTGACAACACTTCCGATTACTTTTTCACTGCCGCGAGGATATGCCGCGTTTCAAGGGGAAGGCTTTGAAGGGGGTTACGGCACTTCAGTTGGGATTGGTAAACAAGTTCGTGAAGGATATTTTCATGATGCTCCGCTTG
Organism: Patescibacteria group bacterium; assembly: GCA_038064015.1. Classification (GTDB taxonomy): domain Bacteria; phylum Patescibacteriota; class Minisyncoccia; order 2-02-FULL-40-12; family IGHO2-01-FULL-4-A; genus JBBTSB01. Next base: position 22,129 of record JBBTUB010000012.1, read on the forward strand.
GCCTCAGCATTTCACGTCGTGCATATGATATGGATCATGATCGTGATTATCGACCCAGTGAATATATTGATGTCCTATTCGCAAATCAAGAAGATTTCGGATCAGCTCAATATATGAAACTCTTCGGAAATAAAGCTGTTCGTTATACGATTGATAGCGGGGGTGAGACGATTGTCGGCTACATTCGAGCTGATCAATTGAGTGGATTCGAATATGCCGATGAATACCTAGTGACCATAAGCTCTGCCAATTATGGGACTGGTATAGGTGACGATCAAAATCTCTTTGATACGGTCGTCAGCACACTTCGGATCGGCAAATAGTTTTCGACTACGCTTTCTTTTTCCACTCTTTCTTCGGCTTCGGAGGATTGTCTTTCCAGTGTTGGAGGGCGGGGGCGAGGTCGGCTTCGGACTCGGGTTTTTTGCTCATGAGAAAATTACAATCGGGATAGCGGGCGCAGCCGTAAAATATCTGGCCTCTTCCTCTCGATTTTCTTTCAACCAGCTCGCCAATCTGACAATTCGGACACTTAAAGCCGATCTTGTTTAAAATCTTCGTAATGCCTTTGCATTTCGGATAGTCCATGCAGCCCAAGAAAAATCCAAACCGTCCGCGCTTGATTTCCATGTCTTTGCCGCAGATTGGGCACTTCTCGCCTTTGGTTTTTTCGCTCAGCGCGTTAATCTGCGCCTGCTCTTCGGGCATGGGCTGAGTGATTTTTGACTCCGGATCGGGACAGGCGAGAAACTTGCCCATGCGGCCGAATTTTATGAGCATCATTTTGCCGCAGTGCTCACACTTCGTCGTGGATTCCTGGACGACTTTTTCGACTTCCTTTTCTTTTTCTTTGAGATGCGTATGAAACGGATTGTAAAACTCGGCCACGACCGGGACCCATTTCACTTTGCCTTCAGCGATATGATCAAGCTCCGCTTCAACGTGTGAGGTAAAGTTGATGTCCACGATTTGAGGGAAGTGCTCGACGAGCATGTCGTTAACGAGAAAGCCGATTTCGGTGGGATGATATTTTTTCTCAATTTTCTCGACATAGCCGCGATCCTGGATCGTGGTCAGCGTCGGCGCGTAGGTGGACGGCCGACCGATGCCGTGGGACTCCAGGGCTTTGACGAGCGTCGCGTCGGTGTAGCGGGGAGGCGGCTCGGTAAAATGCTGCAAGGGCTCAAGTTTCTTGAGATCGAGCACTTCGTTTTTTGATAACTCGGGGAGTTGGCCCTCCACTTCATCTTCTTCCTCATCTTTGCCCTCGGTATACGCACGAATAAAGCCATCAAATTTCACGACGCTACCCGTAGCGCGAAAAAGATGCTGACCCGCTTCGATATCAACTGAGGTCTGATCCATGACCGCAGGAGCCATCTGGGAGGCGATTGCTCGTTTCCAGATCAATTCATAGAGCCGGTCCTTGGATTGCACGGCAAAGCTTGTCGGTCGGATCGCCTCGTGCGCTTCTTGGGCTCCTTTGTCTTTGGTCGTGTAGCGCCGCGGGTTGCTATATTCTTTGCCAAAATGCTCGCCGACGACGCTTGCAGCTTCGGCGATCGCGCTTTCGGCTAAGTTCAGGCTGTCCGTACGCATGTAGGTAATGAGTCCGGTCTCGTAGAGTTTTTGGGCCGCCATCATGGTTTGCTTCGCGGACCAGCCTAACTTCCGTGACGCTTCTTGTTGTAAGGTTGATGTAATGAACGGTGGTGATGGGTTGCGCTGGACTTCTTTTTTGGTGATATCGCGAATCGTGTATCGCGAATCGTGTAGCGTCTGAATAATTTTTTTAGCTTCGGCCTCGTTGGTGACTGCAAACTTATCGAGTTTCTTATCGCCAATCTGGATGAGCTTGGCTCGAAATGTTTTTTGCTCACCATTTTTGGCGAGATCAGCCTCGATGCTCCAGTATTCTTCTTTATTGAATTTTTGGATCTCACGCTCGCGCTCCACGACAATGCGCACGGCGACTGACTGCACCCGCCCGGCTGAAAGTCCAAACCGCACCTTCCTCCACAAGAAAGGGGAGAGCTCATAGCCAACGAGGCGATCAAGAATGCGGCGCGCCTGCTGGGCATCGACAAGATTCATGTCCAGTTCTCTTGGATGTTTCAGGGCTTCCTGAATGGCGGTCTTGGTGATTTCGTGAAACACAATGCGCTTGGGCTTCTTCAGATCAAGCGTTTCGCTCAAATGCCAGGCGATTGCTTCTCCTTCGCGGTCTTCGTCGGACGCGAGGATGACCTCGGTCGCATGCTTCATCGCGTCCTTGAGATCCGCGACGGCCTGCTTCGCTTTGGTCGGGACGGTGTAGGTGGGCTTAAAGTTTTTTTCCGTATCAACGCCAATCTTGCTCTTGGGCAAATCCCGCACGTGGCCGTAGCTTGATCGTACGATAAAATCACTCCCAAGAAATTTGGAAATAGTCTTTGCTTTGGTCGGCGATTCTACGATAACTAATTGCATGACTAGGAATATACCACGAATTTACCATTCCCCAAATTTCGCACTTTCTTTTCCACTTCCATGATCATCAATGTTGCGCTCATCTGGGACGTGTCGAGCTTCGTGGTGCGGATCAGCTCATTGATCGTCAGCGGTTCTTCGGCAAGCGCTGTGAGAATCGCCGCTTCGTGCGGATTTGACGGGGTGATGGCCTGGGCGCTCGGTAGGAATTTTCCATAGTCTTCCAGGATATCTTCCACTTTTAAAACCAACTTGGCGCCTTTCTGGATAAGGTAGTTCGTGCCCTGCGACTTGGCGGCGTAGATCGGCCCCGGCACGGCAAAGACATCGCGCCCCTGATCGAGTGCCGCTTTGGCGGTGATCATCGTGCCGCTTTTGATATCGCCTTCGACGACCAAGACACCTTTACTCATGCCGCTGATGATGCGGTTGCGGGCGGGGAAGGTAAATAGCTGCGCGCGGACATGCGGCTCGTATTCGCTGATCACCGCACCGCCTGCCGCCAGGATCTGATGGGCGAGGCGAAGATTTTGGTGGGGATAGAGCATCTCGTCGGAAAGCCCGCTGCCGACCACTGCGATGGTGGGAGTCTTTTCGGCAAGCGCGGTCCGATGGGCGAGCGCATCTATTCCCAGCGCGAGGCCACTGACAATCGTAAAACCGGCGCGGGCGATGCCGGTGGCAAGATCGGCGCCCGAGCGCTTGCCATAGTCGGTGAGTGCCCGTGTGCCGACAATCCCAAAACACTCGCCCGTGAGCGCCTCGACATTGCCCCGTACGTACAACACGACTGGCGGATCAAAGATATGCCGCAGGAGCGGGGGATAGTGCTCGCTCTCAAGCGTGATCGAGGTGATCGGAAAGTCCATGGAGGGCAGTTTTAAAAATATTATTAAGTTCTGATATCTCGGTCGGCGTAAACTTAGATAACACGAAATCCGCGACCGTTCCCGCGGCCCGCATTTTTTTTAATTTGGGGTTGGCGATGCCAATACGAATTCTCCAGAATTTATTAGTTTTTAAGTGCTCGATAATATTCTGCACCCCCCGATGCCCGGCGGAGTTGCGCTCAAATGAAACTCTGAATTTCCCAAACTCAATATCGAGATCGTCGTGGGTCACCACGAGCCGGGCGGGTTTGATCGCGTGTTTTTTGATAAATTTCTTAACGGCAAGTCCCGACTGGTTCATGTACGTATCAGCCCGCTCAAGCTTCCAGGAGCCTGGATGGTCATGCGCTTCAAGATAATCCAGGAACATGAACCCTACGTTGTGCCGCGTGTTTTTATATTCGGTACCCGGATTGCCAAGACCGACCAGCAGTGTTTTCATAGAATCAGTATACCTGATATACTGAAAAAGTTCATGGACGAACCAGAATACAATCCCCAGATTCCCGAAGTCGGCCCGGTCTATCAAGGCTTTGCTTTTTTGTGGGAGATCATCAAGGTGATCATCATCGCCCTGGCAATCATCATCCCGGTGCGGTATTTTCTCGTCCAACCGTTTTTTGTGAATGGCGCCTCGATGGAAGAGAATTTTCACGCCGGCGACTATATTTTGATTGATGAGATCAGCTACCGCTTCTCCGATCCGATACGAGGAGAGATTGTCGTCTTTCGCTATCCCAATGACCGTACGCAATTTTTTATCAAGCGCGTGATCGGGCTTCCCGATGAAACTATCGAGATCAAGAATGATACCGTTACGATCTATAATAAAGAGCGCCCGGGGGGCTTTGTGCTCAAAGAACCATATCTCGATGCGAGCCAGGAAACCCGAGGCAATCTTCGCTACAAGCTTGATCCCAATGAATACTTCGTGATGGGAGATAATCGGCTGCATAGTTCCGATTCCCGGATGTGGGGAGCATTGAACCGCTCGCTGATTACCGGCCGAGTCTTTTCCCGGGCGTGGCCGTTGCGACAGGCGCAGTTTGTACGCGCGCCCGTCTACTGATATACTGCTTTTCATGGCAAAACCCAAAAAACAAGACCTCCAGTCGCCAAAAGGCATGCACGATATCTTGCCAGCCGATCAGCCCTATTGGGCTTTTGTATTGAAGAAGGCCAAGTCGCTCCTTGAGGACTACGGCTTTGAGCGCATCGATACGCCCATCGTCGAATACGCGAGCCTTTTTGAAAAATCAACCGGCGAGTCAACCGACATTGTTCAGAAAGAGATGTACACGTTTCGAACCAAAGGCGGCGAGCAATTCGCACTTCGTCCCGAGTTCACTCCCGGCATGGTCCGCGCGTATCTGGAGCACGGCATGCAGGTCATGCCGCACCCGGTGCAACTGTGGAGCTTTGGTCCGCTGTTTCGCCACGACAATCCCCAGGCGGGACGATATCGCCAGTTCCACCAGCTGAATATCGAAATGTTTGGCGATGAAAGCCCGGCGGCCGACGCGCAGAGTATTTTTATGGGATACAAGATCCTGGAAAGTCTTGGACTCAAAAATCTCATCGTCCGCATCAACAGCATCGGCGATCAAAACTGCCGACCTCACTATCTCAAGGCACTCAAGGATTATTTTCGAGGACGCGACAAAAAACTCTGCGCGAACTGCCAAGCCCGGCTCAAGACGAATTTGCTTCGCGTGCTGGACTGCAAAGTGGAGACGTGCCGCGAAATTTCCAAGGATGCTCCGCAGTTCCTCGACTACCTCGATGATGATTGCAAAAGGCATTTCAAAGAAGTGCTTGAGTTCCTTGATGAAGCCGGCGTTCCGTATCTCCTTGATCATCGGCTGGTTCGCGGGCTGGATTATTATACCCGCACGACGTTTGAATTCTACGTGGAATCGCCCGAAGAGGGGACGGCTCAGTCGGCACTGGGCGGCGGCGGGCGCTATGATCGCCTCGTTGCCTTGATGGGCGGCCCCAAGACACCCGCCACCGGCTGGGCGCTTGGCATTGAGCGAATCATCTTGGCACTCAAAGACAAAGGCATCGCGGCTCCTCAGACTCATCTGCAACCCAAAGTGTTCCTGGCGCAACTCGGCGAGATGGCCAAAAAGAAGAGCCTTCGGCTTTTCGAAGAATTCCGCAAAGCCGGCATTGTCGCCAAGGCATCGTTCGGCCGCGACAGCATCAAGTCACAGCTCAAAATCGCTAACCGTCTTGGCATCAACTACACCTTAATCATGGGACAGAAAGAAGCGCTGGACAGTACGATCATTTTGCGAGAAATGGATTCAGGCGTCCAGGAAACCGTCCCCGCCGAAAAAATCGTTGAGCTCATGAAGCAAAAAATAAAAAAGTAATGTCGGACATTTTTTGCAAAATAATTGCCGGAGAAATTCCTGCCGAAAAAATCGCCGAGACTGCCGACTGGATTGCGATTCATGATATTCATCCCAAGGCTCCAGTACATGTGCTGGTAATTCCGAAGCAGCATGTGGAATTACAAGATATTGATCCGGCACTCGCTGGCGCCCTGCTGGTGGGCGTGCGAGAAGTCGCCCGGAAACTCGAAATAGACAAATCGGGATTCCGTGTTATGATCAATCACGGTGAGCACGGGGGGCAAGAAGTGTCCCATCTTCACCTCCACCTACTTGGTGGAAAGAAGCTTTAGATTAGAAAGGAGGCTCATTATGGAAGTAAAACGAAAACCCAATGAAAGTCCCATGTCGCTGATGCGACGTTTTAGCCGTTTGGCCCAGCAAACCAAGATTGTCAGCAACGCCAAGCAAAAGCGCTATACCCGCCGCAAGACCACCGACCGCATGGAAAAGAACCGCGCCATCATGCGCGAGGAGCTTCGCGCACTGCGCCGCCGCCTCGAGCGCCTGGGCAAATTTGACGACGAAACCTTTGAAGAAGAAAAGCGCAAGCTAAAACAAAAACTCGATCTCTAACCCCTCCGCTCCTCCCCTTAAATTTAAGGGGAGGTCGGGAGGAGATGTGAACTCATGGAAAACAACAAAACCGGTATGCTTGCCATGTCAGTCGGCCTCCTGCTCGTCGGTTTGATTGCGGGGTATTTTATTGGGAAAAGTGGGACAGATCCTGTGGTATATCAGACCGCAACACCAACGATGACGGCTTCACCCAGCACATCCACAACGCCGGATATGGCTGGATGGAAAACATTTAATGCTCTGAAAAGTGGTTATAGTTTCTCGTATCCAGCAAGTTGGCCAATCGTAGAATCAGAAAAAGCATATCCAGCAGATCAAGGAGCACTCGTGACGACATTTGGCGCCAACTATCTTTTTGATGTAAATGTCAGAACATTACCTGCCACTGATCAGATCGTTAGTCAACATGATAAATGTGATGGTCCAAATCAAAAGAATATTGGCAAAATTACTATTGCCGGATCAGAGGCCACAAAGTGCGGTGTATCTGGCGGTGTACCGACATATCAGGCCATGATGCAAAAGGCTTCTTCATCGGAACGAGCTGACGTGTATGTTTTTACTTGTGGCACCGAAGAAAAAATCTGTGATCAAGTACTCTCCACATTCCGTTTTACTAAATAGTAATGCTCAAAACTAAACTCCAAGAAGATCTTAAGGCTGCGATGAAAGCGGGGGAGGCGGAGAAGCGGGATGTCCTGCGGATGCTTTCGAGCGCGATCAAGAACAAAGAAATTGAAAAAAGAATCGAGCTCACAGACGAGCAAGCACTCGAAGTCATCGCGAGCGAAGTAAAGAAGCGCCGCGAATCGATCACGCAGTTCATGGCAGGCAATCGGCCGGAATTGGCGGCGAAAGAAGAAGCAGAAATTAATATACTGGCAACGTATTTACCCGCGCAACTTGGCGAAGAAGAGCTCAAAAAAATTGTCACTGAAACTCTGGCTGGCATGGATAAGAGCGATGTCGGCGGCGCGATGAAAGCCGTCATGGCGAAAGTAAAAGGCAAGGCCGATGGCGCGCTCGTCAGCAAACTCGTCAAAGATGCTCTCGGTTGAGGCTATCGTAGCCGCATGCTGTAAGGCTCTCAAGTTACCGCGTTCTGGCGTGGAGCTTTCGGTTAATATCGTGAGTCCGCAAAAGATGCGATCCCTCAATAAAACCTATCGGGGCAAAGACAAACCGACGGACGTGCTCTCGTTTCCGATCAGAGTAAAGCATGATATACTCTATCTGGGCGATATTTTTATTAATCGCACTGATGCGAAGAAAAATCTTCCATTTTTAGTGGTTCATGGCTTTTTGCATTTGATGGACTACGACCATGAGCGATCGGAACGTGAAGAGAAGATAATGTTTACCTTACAAGATGAAATCCTCAGTCATTTGCGGAATTGACATCGGTAATTCCCTGATCAAAACCGTCATCGCGGAGTTCAACCAAGAAACGCTGCAACCGCGCATCATTGGCGTGGGCAGCGCCGCGTCCAACGGCCTTCGCCGCGGCATGGTCGTAGACATGGAGGAGGCGATTGAAAGTGTCCGCAATTCACTGGACCAGGCTGAGCAGATGGCCGGCGCCAAGGTGGAGCAAGCCTATGTCTCGATCAACGGCGTTCACATCAAAACCCAAAGTTCTCGAGGCGTCATCGCGGTGTCGCGAGCCGACAATGAGATCGCCCAAAGCGACGTCGCGCGGCTCATCGAAGCCGCGTCCACCGTCAGCTTGCCGCTCAACTACGAAATCATCCATGTGATCCCCAAGACCTTTATCATCGATGGCCACGAGCACGTCAAAAATGCCCTCGGGATGAAAGGAGTGCGCCTTGAGGTAGAAGTGCTGCTCGTCGAGGGTCTCTCGCCGTATATTCGCAATCTTGCCAAGTGCATCAACGCCAATGGCATAGAAATCGCGGAGTTCGTGTTCGCTCCGCTTGCCGCCGCCAAGTCCGTGCTCGACAAGCATCAGCGTGAGTATGGGGTTATGCTGGTGGATATCGGCGGGGGAGTATCTTCACTGGCCATGTTTCACGAGGGCGATCTCCTCCATACCGCCGTATTGCCAATTGGTTCCCATCATATTACCAAGGACATCGCCATCGCGTTTCGTACGTCCATGGACAATGCCGAGCAGATCAAAACGCAATACGGTATCCTAGGCAGCGCCGATCTGACGTCTGCCAAGAAAGAAAATATAGACCTCTCTCCGATTCTCGGCGAAGAAGCCTCCGTCTCGCGCAAGCATATCGCCAAAATCATCGACGCTCGCATCGGCGAACTTTTCGATATGATTTCCAACGAGCTCAAAAAACCAAGCGGCAACTATATGCTGCCCGCCGGCCTCGTGCTGTCGGGAGGGGGAGCGAATCTCACGGGCATGGGCGCCTTTGCGAAAGACCGCCTTGGGCTTTCCGTTCGCATCGGAGGAGATTATACGCTCGACGGAGTTTCGGAAGAAATCCGCGACCCCTCATATGCCGTTGCGGTTGGTCTCGTGTTGTGGGCCGTGGAGCGGGCACAGGTGGGTGGAGCGGGAGGACGCTCCGGCCAATTTTCCAAGAATATCTTTAAAAAGGCGGGGAAGTGGCTGAAAAACTTCATGCCTTGACCCCGACGTTTCTGTCGGGGTTGACTGTGGATAGCCTTTCGTGATAGACCAAAGGCACTTCTATGGCTCAAGTCAAACCACCTTTCGAAACATTTGCCCGCATTAAAGTCGTCGGCGTAGGCGGCGGAGGCAACAAGGCGATCCAGCGCATGATGGCTTCAAAGATCCATGGCGTGGAGTTCGTCGCGGTGAATTTGGATGCGCAAGATCTCAATGTCGCCAATGCTCCGACCAAGATTCTCATCGGCAAAAACATCACCCGAGGCCTTGGTGCCGGCATGAACCCCGAGATCGGACAAAAAGCCGCGCAGGAAAACAAAGACGAAATTTCAGAAGCCCTCAAAGGATCCGACATGGTGTTCATCACCGCCGGCCTCGGTGGGGGAACGGGCACGGGAGCTGCGCCGGTCATCGCTGAGATCGCCCGAGATTTGGGAGCACTCACAATTGGCGTGGTAACCAAGCCGTTTTCCTTCGAGGGCATGGCGCGCACCCGCATCGCCGAAGAAGGCTGGGCGCTCTTGCGTGATAAAGTAGACGCTCTTATTACGATTTCCAACGATCGCCTCCTCTCGATCATCGATCGCAAGACGCCGCTTCTTGAAGCATTTCAAAAAGTAGATGATGTTCTGCACCAGGGCGTGCAAGGAATTTCCGATCTGATCACCGTACCGGGCATCATCAATGTAGACTTTGCCGATGTCCGTACCATCATGCAAAATTCAGGCTCAGCGCTTATGGGTATCGGCACCGCCAGCGGGGAAGACCGGGCGATTGATGCCGCCAAAGCCGCGATCAATTCGCCGTTGCTTGATATCTCGATTGATGGGGCGCGGGGAGTGTTATTCAATGTGTCGGGTGGCGCGGATCTCGCGATGGCGGAAATAAGCGAGGCGGCCAAGATTATCACCGCAAGCATTGATCCGAATGCCAAAGTCATCTTTGGAGCTGTCCAAGATGATACGCTGAAAAAAGGCGAGATCCAGGTTACGGTCATCGCCGCAGGATTCAACAACCCAAGCTCCAAAGTAGCGGGGACGCAATCTCCGGTGACATTCTTCGGCAATGTACCGGGCAATGGCGGCATGACGAAACGAGAAGATCCCATGATCCCTGAAACGAAGGTTCCTGAAGTCGTCGATACCTCGGTAGAAGATGATGAATTTGAAATTCCCGCGTTTATTAGGCGCAAAATGAAGTAATGAAGACTTGACAGTCAACGAGTACCTGCTAAGATGGATTCTATGAAAGTAAGCATTAGAATGACTGTGAAGGTCTGCCCCATCGTCCCGACCAATCGGAGCGGTGTTGCTTGCGTATAAGATCAGAACAGGAAATCTACTAAACTGAACTTAACAAAGCCCCCGCTCCAACGAGCGGGGGCTTTTACAATTACCAAAGACACACCGAGGAAGGTTCCTGCGGGGATCCTTCGTGGAAAAGGTCGTGTCTTTGGCTTATCCATGCAAGGGTCCCCTCACGAGTCTTCCTAATTCAGGGAAGGCTTTTTTCAACCAAAGACACAAAAAAAGAGGGAGGGGCTGTGGAATATTACACTGAGTCGGGTAAAGCGCGAGAGAGTTTGCTTGGTAGACAGGATCTCCGGGCCAAAGTCGAGGCGTGGTGGGTAACGGAAGGATGGGGGATACCGCCCTTTCACGTCACGACCGAGCTCCCAGGGTTCCTGGTTCGTAACATCGCCACTGCACGATACGAGGACTGCTTGTTCGCGCTGATGGCCGAGCGGGCGGGATTCACACCGGTCTGGGGGCAGTTCGTGAGAGACATCCATTCCATGAGATCGTCCGTGAAGAAGTCGTACCTCGTAGGCGAATTCTGCTCCGGCAGGGGAAAACGCGGTGGTCCCAAGACTGACCGCCATGAGTTCTTGCGGGTGGCAAACGGACGGCCCGGTCCCAAGCGCACGCTCCATCTCGTCCACGAGCGGTGGGTCGATCGGGAGATCCGGCTCATCACTGAGGAGCGAACTGGCGAATCGCTCGTTGCTCGCCACAACGGGTACCAACGCCGAATACTCGGGGTTGAGGACGATCGCCGCATCGAGTTCTCCGCGTGGCTTCGCCAGGAGCGCGGCGGCAAGGTAGACAAGTCTCAAGCCTACTATCCGCGCTATCTCTCGATGTTCGTCGCCCACGCCGTCCTGTTCGAAGACTACCACGGCGGCGAGTCGGGCACCGAGCTGGACGGTTTCACGGCAACCGTTTTCGAGCCGGCGTTCAAGCAGGTGACGGAACGATTCGGTGTCTCGCCGATCATCGTCCCGCTTCCATGGTGGCCGGAGCTCGCGTTCTATCCGCATCCAGATGCCGGGGACTGGCGAACCCACGGCATCATCCCGCCGGAGTATTTCTGATCCGGTGGCTTAGTTCCTTGGCGGCTCCGACATGATACAAATCATTGTCGGAGCCGCCAACCCAATTATGTTGCATATCATTCTCAAAATTCTTATGATTGGCTTCGGTGTTATTTGTGGCTGTCTCTTTACGCTGCCAATGTTCATCTTCGTGCTGGAAGATACAAAAGCATATGTACTCTTTGGCATCGGTTGTGCAATCGGGGTCGTAGCCGCGCTCGGTCTTGCCTATATGCTCGTACTCTACGTTGACAGAGGATAAAATAATAATACACTTTTATGTTTCACACACTACAATTCATCAAAGAATTCTCATCAATCTATCATCGACAAGGAAAACAAGAAACGAAAGCGGCTCGTTTGATCATGCGCATATTGCGCGATCACGACATTCCCTTTGTTGTCGAACCCTTTGCCACGTATATTCCAAAGTTTATTCGCGCCACCCTGAAAGCCGATGGGAAGAGTATCCCTGCAATCCCAACCTCCTTCGTAAGTGGCGTAATTTCCGGCAAGTACAACATTATCAGCTCGCTCATCTCATCTCAGAGATTCATCGAAGACTCCAACATCAACTTTAACCCGCATTGCAGGGACATATCGCGTAGCAATCACTATTTTGCTCCTTCCGTTGCCGTGGAACCAAAATACCTCAAGCAAATTTGCGATGCAAAGAAAATTGTAGGCAAGGTTATTGTAAGAAAACAAAAACATACATCTCTGAATATCCTGGTTGGTAACTTAAGAAATCCTGGAGCGATTGTCTTCGCACACTATGACTCAATCGGCCCCGGTGCGGTTGATGATGCTTCGGGGATCGCTCTCCTACTGCACCAGGTGATCACCGATCCAGAAAAACTAAAAAACGTTCTTTTCGTCTTTGCCGGTAATGAAGAGCTATCATACGATAAGCCACTCTACTGGGGCCATGGGTATCGGGCATTTGAACGAAAACATACTAGTTTACTTCACCACGCATGGATGATTCTTGCGGTTGATTCGATTGGTAATTCTAAGCCGGTTTTTTACCGGAAAGAATCAATCGTGAAATTGGGATTACCTTTGAAGAATCTCCATACTTGGGCTGATAAAACTTCCATGCTTTGTGGTGATTTCGATGCACTTATGGAGATCTATCACAGCGATCTCGATACATATGACCGGATCAAGAAGAAACATTTTGACCAATCAATTCTTGCATTGAGTAAGATCCTAAGGTAACTTATCCACAGTTGCGCTCGACTGCGTTACTGGAGTAGAATACGTCTAGGTTGGTCCGATTATAACTTAATTTTTTAAACGAGTCATTTCGACTTCCTATTTTATGTCCCAAAATCTTTTCCCGCTCCAGAACGAAGAACTCAAGGAAATCATGGAGCAGCCCCAGCAATCGCGAGGATTATCCTGGGCGAGGCTTTTTGGCGAAGGCGATCCCTATGACGCGATTACCTGGGAGCGGCGAGATGCGCGCATTACCAAAGGGAGCGGCAAGGTTGTGTTTGAGCAAACCGATATCGAAGTTCCCAGTTTTTGGTCGCAGACCGCGATCGACATCGTCGCTTCGAAGTATTTTCGCGGCAAGCTCGGCACGCCCGCGCGGGAGACGAGCGTCAAGCAGATGATCAATCGCGTCGCCGACACGATTTCCGGCTGGGGATTCAAAGACGGCTACTTCGCGACTGCGGAGGATTACCAAAATTTCAAATACGATCTCCGATATCTCTTGGTCAACCAGTATGCGGCGTTCAACAGCCCCGTATGGTTCAATGTCGGCGTCCATGAGCGGCCACAATGCTCCGCATGCTTCATCCTTGCCGTGGAAGACAACATGCAGTCGATCCTGGAGTGGTACAAAGACGAAGGATGGATTTTTAAATACGGATCGGGATCAGGGACCAACTTGTCCAAGCTCCGCTCATCAAAAGAGCAGTTATCACGAGGCGGTTATTCTTCAGGCCCTGTCTCGTTCATGAAAGGCGCCGATGGCGTTGCCAACAGTATTCGCTCCGGTGGCACCACACGCCGCGCGGCCAAGATGGTGGTGCTCAATGTCGACCACCCGGATCTCAAAGATTTTATCTACTGCAAGAAAAATATCGAAGAGATGACCCGCATTCTCGAGGCGAGTGGCATCCAAAATTCCATCGAGGGCGATCTTTTCTCTCCCTATACGCTCTTGCCGTATCAAAATGCCAACAATTCAGTGCGCGTTACCGATGAGTTTATGAAGGCGGTTGAAGCAGACCGTGATTGGGATTTCAAAGCCGTCACCACGGGAGCAACGATTGAAACCCACAAAGCCCGCGAGGTGATGCACTGGATCTCCGACGCCGCGTGGCACTCGGCCGATCCGGGAATGCAATACGACACCACGATCAATGACTGGAATACGGTTTCCAATACCGGGCGCATCAATGCGTCCAATCCCTGCAGCGAATATATGCACCTGGACAACAGCGCCTGCAATCTTGCTTCGATCAATTTGCTTCGTTATCTCAAAGAAGATGGATCGTTTGATGTGGAGCTTTATAAGAAGACCATTGATACGATTATCACCGCGCAAGAAATCATCGTCGGCAATTCTTCATATCCCACCGAGCGCATCACCCGAAATGCCATGGACTATCGCGAGCTTGGCCTCGGCTACGCCAACCTTGGCTCACTCCTGATGAACCTGGGGCTGCCCTACGACTCCGATGAGGGGCGCGCCATCGCAGGGGCGCTGACCTCGATCCTATGCGGGGAAGCCTACGCGCAATCCGCCCGGATCGCCGCGATCACCGGGCCATTCGCCGGCTATGCCACCAACCAGGAGCCGATGCTCAACGTCATCAAGAAGCACGGTGCCGCCGCGGAGCAGCTTGCAGCCGGCGCGGTCACCGGAAATGGCCACTTCGCGCCGCCGGAACTCTTTCAGACCAGCGTCAATGTGTGGCGCGAAGCGCTTGACCTGGGCCGCCAGTATGGCTACCGCAACTCTCAAGCCACCGTGCTCGCTCCCACCGGCACCATCGCGTTTCTCATGGATTGCAATACCACCGGGATCGAGCCGGAGTTGGCGCTCGTGAAGTACAAAAAGCTTGTGGGAGGTGGCACGCTCAAGCTCGTGAACGCGCAAGTGCCCGCGGCGTTGCGCCAGCTCGGCTACAACGAGCAGGAGATTTCCGATATTGCCGCCTATCTGGTAGAAAAAGAAACCGTCGAGGGGGCGCCGAACATAAAGGAAGAGCACCTCCCGGTCTTTGATTGCTCCTTCAAGGCGGCCAATGGCTCGCGCACGATTGGCTACATGGGGCATGTCAAAATGATGGGCGCGGCTCAGCCGTTTATCTCGGGAGCAATTTCAAAGACCGTCAATCTTCCCACTGAGGCTACGGTGGATGATATCCGCAACGTATTTATCGAGTCTTGGAAACTGGGCCTCAAGGCCGTGGCGGTCTATCGTGACGGATCCAAGTCAGTCCAGCCGATGAGTACCACCGAAGCCAAAGACAAAAAACTGGTGGAGCATGCCAACGGCTATACACGTATCAAGCTTCCCGATGAGCGCCCGTCGATCACGCACAAATTTGCCATCGGCAATCACGAAGGCTACCTCCATGTCGGTATGTATCCTGACACCAAGAAGGTAGGAGAGACGTTTATCACGATTGCGAAAGAGGGGAGTACGATCTCGGGACTCTTGGATGTTGTCGCGACGCTTGCCTCGATGTGCTTGCAGTCCGGCGTACCCCTCAAAGTGCTGGTCAAGAAATTCAAAGACATGCGATTCGAGCCATCAGGCATCACGACCAATGCCGATATCCCGTTTGCCAAGTCATTCATGGACTATATCTTCAGGTATCTCGGGATGAAGTTTTTGAACGAAAAAGACCGCGAAGAAATCTTTGGGCCCTCGGAAACGCCGGTTGACACGGTGGCCGCCCCGGCAGTCACTCCTGCCATCACTCCAGCACCCGCCCCCGTCAATTCCGGATGGGATGACGTAAAAGAAGCTCACACTGACGCGCCACTGTGCAGTGAGTGCGGCACGATGATGTTTCGAGCCGGCTCCTGTTTCTCGTGTCCCAATTGTTTCGCCACCACCGGCGTTTGCAACTAAAGCGAAACGTGCTATACCCAAGGCATGGACATGCGAGGCGATGAAGATGAACTGAAGTACCAGGTCATCTACGGCCATGCGAATTCTCCGAACTATTATGGCGATATCGTCAGAGGACTTTTCGTCGCCGCTGATGTAATTATTCTATTAGCCCTGCCATTTTTTTATCCGAGGCTCCATGTTCCCGTCATCGTTCCGGTGACTGGCGTGATTATTTCAGGCCTCGCGGCGGGGTTAACGAGCGCCAGATTTAAATGGACCCTTGGTGCCAATACGCTGATCTCTGTCGTGGCATTGGCGCTTCTCGAATACTGCGCGCTCATGAATTATCGATCACCGTCGATGAGTACGGTGTATCTATTTTTGAATCAGGTCCTCGTACTGCTCTATTTTTTCGCGCTCTATTATAGCGTGCAGACACTGCGAAAGTGGATGAAATAAGCTGGGCGGGGACGACGGGACTCGAACCCGCGACCTCTTCCGTGACAGGGAAGCGCTCTAACCAATTGAGCTACGTCCCCAGCACCGATATCCTAGCGTATTTTTTGACAGAACGCTAGTCGGGGATAATCAGTGACCCGATGGATTCACCCTGGAGGGCCTTGGCGATGTTGCCTTTCTTGAGAATATTGAGAACACGAATTGGCATTTTATTTTCTCCGGCAAGGGTCACGGCGGTGCGATCAAGGATACCGAGCTTTTGAGTGATGAAATCGTGTTGAGAAATTTGTTCGATGAACACCGAATCCTGGTGCGCGTTCGGATCCTTACTGTAGACTCCGTCCACTTTGGTGCCTTTGATGACGATTTCAGCTTCAAGCTCAATGGCGCGCAAGACAGCGGCAGTATCGGTGGTAAAGCGGGGATTGGCGCTACCTCCGGCAAGCACCACAATCCGGCCCTTATCCATGTGAGCCATCGCGCGGCGGCGGATGTAGGGCTCGGTGAATGCGCGAACCTCCACGGCGCTCATCACGCGGATTTCGAGGCCATGTGTTTTTTCAAGAAAATCCTGCAAGATAATGCCGTTGATCACGGTCGCGAGCATTCCCGCCTGGTCGGCGATGATGGGGCTGCTCCCGATGTCTCCCACGAGACGAGAGCCGCGAATCAGATTACCTCCGCCGATCACGATCGCGATCTGACAGTCGGTGGTTTTCACCGCATCATGAATCTCATGAGCGATAAACTGGATCGCCTCCTTATCAAACCCCGTCTTGCCGTTGCCGCTCATCACTTCGCCGCTGATCTTCAAAAGTACCCGCTTCAGAGCCGATGTTTGTTTTTTCATAGTGCCGGCGAAAAGAGTCGAACTTTTGTCTGGTCGTTATGAGTGACCTGTTCTAACCGTTGAACTACGCCGGCTTTCGTGCATCTAAAAACCCCGATATTAGCCCTAGTATTCTATACAATAAATCGGTTCCTTTCAACATTCGAAGCCGAAAGGTACCAAAATATTCGTCGTGGTTTTCGTAGCGCTTGTTTTGTTTTGATTGTAAGAAAACAGTACTCTGGAAACGATCAAGAGGAAGTTTAAGATATGTGGCCCAATATTCCTTGATCTTGCGATCGCGAGATTTGTGAATTTTATTAATGGAAACCCTGAAGGTAAAGTTGTTGGGCGAAAGAGAAAAAAATCTATAAAACCAATGCAACATGAACTTGATGACTTCAGGATCGGAATTCACAAAATCAATATTGCGATTCTTCTTCGATCCCTCGGCTAAATACAGCATCAAACCTGCGACAAAGTATTCTTCCTTGGAAATATTTTGAAAAACTTCTTTTCCTTCTTGGCGATATAATTCTATTCTCGCAAGTCGCTTCTTCTTATTAACTAAAGCGCCATTGAGTTGTCCTTGCCGGACCGCGCCCTGTTTAAGTTGCGTGAGTGCTTCATTTTGTTCTTTAGTTAGTTCAATATCCCTACACCAATAACTAATCGTGCTCTTGGGCATCTTGAGTAGGCGAGCTATGTCTTTGATGCTTCTGCCGTTTTTGCGTAATTTCCTTGCTTGAATTCTTATCTGTGATTTTGCCATACCCTAGAGTTATTATACTGATGTTAGTATAGCACGGGTACAGAAATAGATAAAGTTGATAACTTTCTGGGGTGTGCTATGCTGTAACCAGTTACCAATCCCGGGGTGGAGCAGCCCGGTAGCTCGTTGGGCTCATAAGAAATTGTGACCTATCATAGCAATATGATATGGAAAAACTCTCTAAATTGCTGGAAACCCTAATCCCGCCGTGGCGGGATGGGCAATCAGCAGCGAAACCCGAAAGGGGACGTTCAGAGACTATAATGGGAGGGTCCTCACCAAGTTAAATTGGCGGATCGTGGTATAGTCCGACACTGCGAGTAATCGCAGACAACAGAAAGAACCCAAAGGTCGCAGGTTCAAATCCTGCCCCCGGAACAGTCGTTTAACAATTCCTGCAAGGTGAAGTGGGTGAAATTCCCACGCTGTCGCGCAACGGTTATAGCCCGGTCCCATGCAGTGGTAATTATACCGCCCGCGTCAGGCACTTAGGTTTTTTATAACACAAGGATCCCGCCGCGGCGGGATTTATCGTTATGGTGAAGTATCTTCTTGGCTGGTTAGTGGTATTCGCGATTCGTCTCATGCCGTTTCGTCCGGCTAATGTCGAGCCGCTCATGGCGACGCTGATGCCGTATTCCAAAAAATATGGCTGGATCGGTGGATTTGTTTTCGCGTTTTTCGGCATCGTACTGTTCGACGTGGCCACCGGCAACGTCGGCCTCTGGACGTGGATCACGGGGGGAGTCTATGGGCTCATCGGTACCGGCGCGTACTTCTACTTCAGGAATCGCCCCGCCACCGCAAAGAATTTTGTCATCTTCAGCGTCCTCGGCACACTCGTCTTTGACGCGATCACGGGACTTGGCATCGGGCCGATCTTTTACGGCCAGCCTTTCATGCAGGCGCTGACAGGGCAGATCCCATTTACGCTCAGGCACCTTTTGGGTAACGTTGTGTTGGCGCTGTTCGTCGCTCCGGCAATCTATCGCTGGGTCGTTGAAAATCCCATATTCGCGACGCGGTTGCTCTGGAATCGGTTGGCACATCATGCTACCATACGGTAATGCGGTGGTATGTGGTAAGCCTGATCAGCACCGCACTCGCAGCGGGTATTGGGCTTGTGCTGATTATCTTAAATACGACGCCTGATAGCGCAGGAAACGGCATCAAAGCGCTTTTTTTCGTTACCCTGATACTTACCGTCGGTAGCATCATAGCACTGATCATCAATTCACTGTATGCGCACTTCTATCACCATTAAATTACCTGAAACTGACACTTTGGTGTCATCCCTGGCGCGACGCACCGATGCTGACAGCAAGCGGATGGCTCGTTTTTTAGCTATGCCCGATTTGACACGTACGCCGGGCAATCCGCTCCACGACATGGTACATCGGATTCTCGCGATCCCGGCCTATGCCGATATGGACGTCATTGAGGTCCCCGAGATTGTCCCTGCCGACATCAGTTTCGACCTCTTTGATTTTCCCAAAGACCATCCCGCCCGCTCCACGTCCGATACCTATTACGTGGACACGAGCAATATTCTCCGCACCCACACGACCGTCATGTGGTACTACTATCTACAGGATCAAAATGTAAAAAGCAAAATGCAAAACGGGGAGGCGGTAGGATGCTTTAGTTTTGGCAAAGTGTATCGCAAAGATGAAATCGACCGGCGACATATGAACGTCTTTCATCAGCTTGATGGGTGGTATCTTGCTCCGAAAAGCAAAACAACAATCGGCCTGGAGGATCTTAAAGAAGTGTTGACCAACATCGCGCACGCGGTGTTCGGCGACGATGTCGAGATCCGTTTCAATCCCGATACATTTCCGTATACCGATCCGTCCCTTGAGATGGAAGTCTTCGTCAACGGCCGCTGGGTTGAGGTTTTGGGAAGCGGTGTCGTAAAGGGCAGCGTCCTGGAAAAGTTCGGTGTTGACTCTTCGAATTACACCGGCTGGGCGTTTGGTTTTGGGCTCGAGCGTCTTGCGATCGTAAGCATGGACTTACCCGACATTAGGTTGCTGTGGTCCACCGACCCTCGCGTGACCAACCAGCTCAAGTTGGGACATAAATTTGAAGACGTAAGCAAGTATCCGCAAATTACGCGTGATATTTCGTTTGTCGTACCGAAGACATTCGTGCCGAATCTCTACTTTGATCTCATTCGTGACCTGGGCGGTGATCTTGTGGAAGAAGTAAAGCTCCTCGATACGTACACGGACCCTAAGAAATTCGGCGATCGGGTAAGCTATACGTATCGGGTAATATATCGTAGTATGGATCGGACCCTGACCAGTGAAGAAGTTGACGTCATCCAAAAGAAGATTTACGAAGAAACCAAAAAGCAATTTAACGCAGAACTACGTTAATGGCTGACAAAGAAAAAAAACCAAACGGCTATACCGCCTCCGACATCTTCGTGCTCGAGGGGCTCGAGCCGGTACGCAAGCGTCCCGGTATGTATATCGGCAGTACGGGAATCGACGGCCTACATCATCTGATCTGGGAAGTTTTTGATAATTCGCTTGACGAGGCGATGGGCGGTCATGCCAACCGTATCGAGGTTACTCTGCATGCCGGCAATCGTATCAGTGTGCGCGACAATGGCCGTGGTATTCCGGTGGACGTCCACAAGCAAACCAAAGTAAGCGCGCTTGAAACGGTCATGACGACCCTTCATGCCGGAGGAAAATTCGGCGGCGAATCCTACAAAGTGTCGACGGGGCTTCATGGCGTCGGCGTATCCGTGGTGAATGCACTCTCTAGTTATCTTCGTGTCGAGGTTAATCGCGACGGAGGAGTCTACGAACAAGAGTATGAGCGAGGCAAACCGAAAAAAGCAGTTAAGAAAATTGGCGCCAGTAAAACTCATGGTACGATGGTGACCTTTGAGCCTGACCCGGAGATTTTCAAAGAAATCAGTTTTGATTGGACTCGAGTCCTGACCCGCCTGCGCCAGCAAGCATACCTGACGCGCGGTGTGTTGATCGATATTCGCGACGAGCGGACCAAGCTCGCGCCGTCACATACCTTTTATTTCGAAGGCGGCATTTTGTCCTATGTCAGTTTCCTCAATCGTCATGAGGAAGCGATCCATCCCATTGTTTTCTATGTGGGGAAAGAACACGAGCGCATCATGGTAGAGGTGGCGCTCCAGTATACCCACTCGATCCAGGGCCACGAGCTTTCATTTGCCAACAACGTCCATACGCTTGAAGGCGGCAGTCATTTGACGGGATTTCGCACTTCGATCACTCGCGTACTCAATGACTACGCCCGCAAAAACGGCTTCCTCAAAGAAAAAGAAGAAAACCTCACCGGAGAGGACGTGCGCGAAGGATTAACCGTCGTCGTCTCGGTGCGACTTCAGGAGGCGCAGTTTGAAGGACAGACCAAGGCCAAGCTCGGCACGCCCGAGGCCCGCAACGCGGTAGAAGCGGTTTTTGGAGCGGAGTTCGCCGATTGGCTTGAGCGCAATCCCACCGACGGCCGCAGCATCATGGGCAAAGTCATCCTTGCCGCCAAGGCTCGTATGGCCGCCAAAGCAGCTCGCGATACGGTCATTCGCAAGGGCGCGCTGGAAGGATTCACGCTCCCAGGTAAATTGGCTGACTGTTCATCAAAAGACCCTGCCGAGTCGGAAATATTCATCGTTGAGGGAGAATCTGCAGGCGGAAGTAGCAAACAAGGCCGCAACCGCCGCACCCAAGCGATCCTTCCCCTAAAAGGCAAGATTCTCAACGTCGAAAAATCACGCATTGACAAGATGCTCGCCTCCGATGAAATCCGCGCGCTGGTCATTGCCATGGGGACGGCGATTGCCGAAGAGTTTGATATTACGAAGCTTCGCTACCACAAGATCGTCATCATGACCGATGCCGATGTTGACGGCTCGCATATCCGCACGCTTTTACTTACGCTCTTTTATCGTTACTTCCCGAAGGTGATAGAGAACGGCCACCTGTATATCGCACAGCCACCCCTCTATCAAATCCGAAAGTCAGGCGCGATACAGTATGTCTATAGCGACGAAGAAAAAGAAAAGGCCTTGGACCTCCTGCGCAAGGACCAAAAGATTGAAAAGAAAGAGAAGAAAAAGAAAGACGAATCCGCCGATGGTTTTGTGGTAACCGCGCTCAATGAAAACAATCTTCCTGAAGACCGCGTGGTTCAAGACGACGATGACAAGATCGCCGGGGTCTCGATCCAGCGCTACAAGGGCTTGGGAGAAATGAACCCCGAGCAGTTGTGGGAAACCACCATGAATCCAGAAAATCGCGTCTTACTGCAAGTGACGGTTGACGATGCCGAAGCGGCTGATAATATCTTTGATGTCCTGATGGGCCAAGAAGTCCTGCCCCGCAAAAAATTTATCCAGACGCATGCCAAAAACGTGAAGAACCTTGATATATAAGACCGAGTATGGTAGCTTGTAGGTAGCCCTTCGGGGGCTTTTTAGAACCAAGCAATGTCAAAATTCATAGCATTTTTGAAAGACGTGCGTGTGGAACTCGCCAAAGTAACCTGGCCAACACGCCAAGAGACGGTACGCTATACCCTGATTGTCATCGGGAGTAGTATCGCGGTGGCGATCTTTTTGGGTGCATGCGATCTGCTGTTCCAGTACCTTTTAAAAACTTTTGTTTTAAAATAAATGTCAAAACAAACAACAAGCGGTGAACGAAACTGGTACGCCCTCCACACCTACTCGGGCTACGAGGACAATGTTTCCCGCAACCTCAAGCAGCGCATCGAGTCGCTCGGGTATGAAGATAAGATTTTCAATGTGCTCGTTCCCAAAGAAAAGAAAATCAAGATCCGTGGCGGGAAGCGGGAAGTCTATGAAGAAAAAATCTACCCCGGGTATGTCCTGGTTGAGATGGTCGTGAGCGATGATTCATGGTACGTCGTGCGCAATACGCCCAACGTCACGGGCTTCATCGGCGCCGGCGTCATCCCTACGCCGCTTTCCAACGAAGAAGTCGAAGGGCTCATGAAGCGCATGGGTGTCGATGAGCCCAAGTACAAGATTGAGATTGCGGTGGGGGATAATGTGAAGATCATGGACGGCCCATTCAAAGACTTTGACGGGCGCATTTCCGAGATTGACGAGGAGCGCGGACGTGTTAAGGTGTTAGTCACGATGTTCGGCCGCGAAACCCCCGTAGAGCTCGATTTCCTCCAAGTTAAAAAACTATAACCATGGCAAAAGCAATCAAAACAATTATCAAGCTGCAGTTGGAAGCCGGCAAAGCGACTCCGGCTCCTCCCGTTGGTACGGCGCTCGGGCCACACGGGCTCAATATCGCCGACTTCGTAAAGAAGTTCAATGAGGCGACGCAGGAGAAGTTGGGGGAGATCGTCCCGATCGAGATTACGGTTTTCGAAGACCGCTCGTTTACGTTTATCATGAAGACGCCACCGGCGGCTTTCTTGATCCGCAAAGCCGCGGGACTCGAAAAAGGCTCAGCGGTACCCAATAAGAACAAAGTCGGCAAGATTACCAAGGATCAAGTCCGTGCGATCGCCGAGCAAAAAATGCCCGACCTCAACGCCAACGATGTCGAGCAAGCCATGAAAATCATCGAGGGAACTGCACGAAGTATGGGAGTTGAAATAAAATAATCTGACATGGGAGTTAAAAACGATCGCTGGATACGAGAAATGGCTAAAAAGGGGATGATCAAGCCCTATGCCGAAAAGCAGGTTGGAAAAGGCAAGGTTTCATATGGCGTTTCATCCTATGGCTACGATGCGCGTATTGACCGCCAGTATAAAATTGCGACTGATATCAATACAACCATCATAGATCCCAAGCATAGCGATCCAAAATCGTTTGTCGATTACGAAGGAAACTTTTGTCTCATTCCGCCACATTCGTTTGTGCTTGCGAAGACCGTAGAATATTTCAAAATTCCACGCGACGTACTAGTTATTTGTCTCGGCAAATCCACCTATGCGCGCTGTGGCCTCATTGTAAATGTCACTCCACTTGAGCCAGAATGGGAAGGCTATGTAACCATGGAGATTTCCAATACCACGGCCCTGCCGGCGAAAATTTACAGCAACGAAGGCATTGCACAGTTTCTTTTTCTGGGCGCCGAGGAAATTTGTGAAGAGTCCTATGCGGATAAAAAAGGGAAGTACCAAAAACAACAAGGCATTGTAATGGCAAAGGTGCTCAAGAAGTAAGCCGCTCCAATGTGACGAATGAATACTCGAAAGGATTCTCGGCATCGGCTGGGAATTTTTTTTCTTCCGTGACGCGCCACTGAGCGGCCTCATAACTAGGAAAATGGGCATCCCCGGGAAAATCTTTTTCAATCAAGGTCAAATACATCCGATTTGCAAGCGGCAGTGCTTGCTCAAAAATTTGCGCCCCGCCAATTATAAAAACCTCTTGTTCTTCTTGGACAAGCCGCAGCGCATCTTCAAGTGAGCTTACAACCTCGCATCCCGGAATTACCAAATCCGCTTGTCGGGTAATGACCATGTTGCGACGCTGGGGAAGCGGCCTGCCAATTGAATCGTACGTCTTGCGACCCATGATAATTGGGTGACCGGAAGTAATTTCTTTAAAATGCTTTAGGTCCGCCGGAAGATTCCAGGGAAGCCTGTTATGATCTCCAATAACACGATTAGCGCCAAGAGCCGCAATAAGCGAAATTATCATATTGCAATAGGCGCTTTAATAGAGGGGAGTGGATCGTAATTTTCTAACGTGAAATCCTCATATCTAAAATCAAAAATTGATTTTACTGCTGGATTTATCTTCATCGTGGGCAAGGCACGGGGAGTACGGCTCAATTGCTCATCAACCTGCTCAACGTGATTGAGGTAGATATGCACATCACCAAACGTGTGAACAAATTCTCCGAGCTTGAGTCCTGTGACTTGTGCCATCATCATCGTCAGCAGTGAATAGGAAGCAATGTTAAATGGAACTCCAAGAAAGACATCAGCGCTGCGTTGATACAGCTGACAAGAAAGCCTGCCGTTCACGACATAAAACTGGAACATGGTATGACAAGGCGGGGGAGCCGTCTTCGTGCCGCCAATGAGCTGTTGAAGGTCCGCCACATTCCAGCCGCTCACCATAAGTCGCCTGGAGTCTGGATCTTTTTTTATCATTTCCTCTACCTGTGCGATTTGATTGATAGCGGTGCCATCGTACCCTTGCCATCGGATCCACTGTTTGCCGTAAATTGGACCGAGTTCGCCATGCTCATCCGCCCACTCATCCCAAATATGGACTCCGTGGTCGGTTAGGTATTTGATATTCGTATCACCCCTCAAAAACCATAGGAGCTCATAGATAATACCTTTCATAAAGACCTTTTTTGTCGTCATGAGCGGAAAGCCTTTTGAAAGATCATAGCGAACCTGGCGTCCAAACACGCTTATGGTTCCGGTGCCTGTGCGATCTTCTTTTTTTACACCATGTGCCTTTATATCGTTCAATAAATCAAGGTATTGTTGCATGGTTGGAGTATACCAAAGATCGTGATAAGCTCAAATCTATGCAAAGTGGCAAATTCATTGTCCTCGAAGGCATCGACGGCTGCGGCAAGACCACGGTCGCCAAGCTCCTGGCACCGCGCCTCAAGGCGCTCGTCACCCGAGAGCCTACATCGATCGGAGCGGGAAGAAAAATTCACAACATCCTGCGCCATCGAGTCAAAGCACCGAGTCCTTTGGAATTTCAAAAGCTCTATATTGCCGACCGTGGCGAACATCTCAAGCGTGTCATCACCCCCGCCCTGGCCCAGGGCAAGAACGTGATTTGTCAGCGCTACTCGCTTTCTACCTTCGCTTTCGGCATGGCATTTGGTGTTGCCTATGATGATCTCAAGCATCGAGTACCTAAGCCGGATGTTACGTTTCTTCTTGATCTGCCAGCGAAAGAAGCGATGAAGCGCATCGCCAAGCGTAACCGGAGCAATGAGTATTTTGAAAAAACAAAAAAACTCGAAAAAGTGCGACGGCAGTATCGACTACTTGCTAAGCGCAAAGAATTTGGGGAAATTGTCGTCCTCAACGCCCTACAAACGCCACGCATGTTGATATCGCAGATTGACGCAGTACTCTCGCGTAGATCATAATGAGTTGGTGAATACCAATAAATTATTAGCAGCATTTGCTTTTGCGCTGGCGGCATGCGGGACGTTTTGGTACGGAGTTGCCACGCAGGGGATTGCCGACCAGGCTTTCAATGAAACGGGACTCCAAGTTAGCTTTAGTAATTCGGAAGCCCAGGAGCCGGAAGAATCATGCATGCCCATGAGTGTTTCGATAACGAGAACTCTTAAAAAAGGCTCGCAGGGAGATGATGTAAGGCAACTCCAGCGCTTCCTCACGCGAGACTATGCACTCGATCCCGAAGAGATCATGACTGGATACTTTGGTGACCAGACGGTGCGCTGGGTGAAAGAATTCCAGCTTGACCAGCGACTCCCGCAAACCGGCATCCTGGATGCCGCAACCAATCAGGCGATCCAGCGGGAACTTGCGCTTGAATGCACGTATTAATATGAAATATGTTTTTGCAATCCTCGGTGCACTACTGATAGGAGTAATCCCTCTTTATGCCAAAACAGTCCAGGCAGATTACTTCGAAGGCCATGCGGGGCCGATTCAAACTGTCCCTGCCAACAGCGCCATCACCGGCGTTGGATACGGTTCTGACGATGAATATTCCATTATCGGGATCCGACAAGGAAAAATAAATCAGGATGGGACGATATCATTCGATCCGGCTCCCTGGAAAATTGCAACATTTGATTGCATCCGTTATACCAACGGCAATTGCGTAGAAGACGGTGTGCGTACGGGCTACGCTGCTGTTGCGCCAAGTTACAAGATTCTTTTTTCGGCTCCTAATAACAAGTATCTAACCGGTTGGTCATGGAGAAGTAATACCAGCGGCGGAAGACCGGGGGATAGCGGCTATCCTCGCCAAGCTTGTTTCTATCAGGAATACACCGATTATGATCCGGTAACAAAAGTCCTGGGCCAAAAACATGGTTGGGGAGATTCGTTCACAGGCACATGTGTTGACCGAGGATACCATCCCACAGATATTCGAGGAAAAGTATCGGCGGATCCCGGATATGTCATCACGGCATTGGCATTTAGAATTTCCAATGATGCAGACGGGGTATATAAAGTCAGCGAATTGCCAGTCTATGAGTCGTTTGGGACGGCGTATGGTATGGCGACTCCCACCCCAACTCCCACCCCAACCCCTACGCCCACTGTTCCGCCACCTTCTGCGGAGCCTTTGACTTGCACTCCAAAGATCCAAAACGCGAAGATTGGCCAGCAAATCCAGCTCCGCGCCTGGGGTGGAACGGGAAATTATAATTGGTTCGCCGCGGGAGGGTCTCCGCAGAGCGGTCATGAGAGAACATTTAGTGTTTCATATCAAAAAGCGGGGAATAAAGAAATTGCGGTACAAAGTGGAAGCGGAGCAAACTTAAAAACAGCTCGCTGTAAGGTCACGATTACGGCGACTGCTACCCCGACGCCAACTCCCACGGCGACCCCAACTGCCACGCCAACTATGACTCCCACCCCCACTCCGACACAAACCGCCATTCCTACACCGACCAGGACACCGACGCCAACGCCGGTCCCGCCGCAAAGTCTTCGTGAAGGCGACGTGATTACTTCCTTTGTATATGACGGCAACCCCGATATCTTCATCATCAACGGGTTTTCCTATAAACGGCTTTTCTTGAATGAGATTATCTTCAGCTTTTACGGTCATCTCACCGGAGGATACCGGAATGTTAAGCAAGTATCTCCGTCCGTCCAGCGTGCCTATGTCTCCTCCGTGCTGTACCGAAATTGTGAAACCAATGATGCGCGCATCTGGGCCCTTGAAGTAACGGGCGATGATACCGGCAAGCTGCACCACGTCAACATGTCGGGAACAAGCGCTACCCAGCAGGATCCGAATTTCTTTAGAAAAATCTTTTGTATCAATACCCGGGAATACAACTGGTACCCCAAAAGCTCCACGGCATACACCTCACTCTCACAGATTCCAAATTATCGATAGGAGTGCTAAGCTAATAGTATGGACTATGAACCGACCATCGGCCTGGAGATTCATGCCGAGCTCAAAACACGCACCAAGATGTTTTGCTCGTGCAAGAACGATCCTGACGAAAAACGCCCCAATACCAATGTCTGTCCCATCTGCATGGGGCATCCAGGTACTCTGCCTACCATTAACAGTGAAGCAATCCGACAAATCGTCCGCGTCGGCTTGGCGCTTGATTGCGAGATTAGCGAACACTCCAAGTTTGACCGCAAGAGCTATTTTTATCCCGACCTTCCCAAGGGCTATCAGATTTCGCAGTACGATCTGCCGGTGTGCAACGCGGGGATGCTTGTAGGCGTGCGCCTCGAGCGCATTCACATGGAGGAGGACGCAGGCAAGCTCATGCATGCTTCTGATGACCAACATAGCCTCGTTGATTACAATCGCGCAGGTCTGCCGCTCATGGAGCTCGTTACGAAGCCCGACATCACGTCCAGCGAACAAGTCGGGCAGTTTGCCAAAGAGCTCCAGCTCATTTTGCGCTACCTTGGCGCGTCGGATGCCGATATGGAAAAAGGTCAGATGCGGGTAGAGGTAAATATTTCTATAAAAAAAATAGGCGAAAAAGAACTTGGCACCAAAGTCGAGGTCAAAAACATCAACTCGATGAGCGCGGCGATGAAAGCCGCGGAGTATGAATTCAAGCGCCAGGTTGAGGCACTCGAAAAAGGCGAGAAAATTATCCAAGAGACCCGCGGCTGGGACGATACCAACAACACGACGTATAGCCAGCGCACCAAAGAGGGGAGCGCGGACTATCGCTATTTTCCGGAGCCGGACTTGCCCCCAATGCGTTTCACGCCGGAACATGTGGAAACAATCCGCGCCACGCTGCCGGAACTGCCGAGTCAGCGCCGCGTCCGCTTCAAGCTCGAGTACGGCCTGACTGACGCGCAGATTGAGATTTTTACCGTCACTAAAGAATTTGGAGATTTTTTTGAAGAAGTGGCCAGTGAGCTTGGCGATCCCACGCTCAATATTCTGGCGGCAAACTATATTGTCACTGAGCAACCAAGCAAGATTTCGCCGGAAAACTTCGCCGAGCTCATCAAGAAAATTGCAAATAAAGAGCTCTCCTCCACAGCCGCCAAGACCGTCCTTGATGAGATGGCAGTCTCGGGCCGCGATCCTGATGAGATTATCAAAGAAAAAGATTTGGGCCAGATCTCCGATGCGGGCGATCTTGCAAATGCCGTAGATGACGTCATCACCGCCAATCCCAAGCCCGTGGAACAATACAAAGCCGGCAAAGTCGAAGTCCTCAAGTTCCTCGTCGGCAAAGTCATGGCCGCGACGAAGGGAAAAGCCAATCCTGAAGTCGTGATGGAATTGCTGAAACAGAAACTAACATGAAACCAAAAGCAACACTGACTAATTTTGAGACTACTCCGGAGCAGCAACTACACCCTGAGACATTGCGGCATTTTGCAGAAAAACAACAATTTCAGGCAACTGTCGGCGAATCAGTTGACCCGCAAATTCGACGGCGTGTAAAACAGAAAGTAAAAGAGATCACGGGAGAAGATGTTGATCAGATGCTAGAAAATTTTGGACCAAAAGAAGAGCATCGTTCACAGTAGTAATCCATCGGATATTTTTATTTCGCTTAAACCACGTCATCTGACGCTTGGCGTATTGGCGGATGGCGGTGGCAAGCTGGGTGACCATCTCGTCGTAGCTTAGTTTTTCTTGCAGGTACTGACTGATCAAGCGATACTCCAGGCCAAAGGCATCCAGTCGTCCCCATGACACACCCGCGTCATGGAGT
>JBBTUB010000013.1:0-73518 GCA_038064015.1 Patescibacteria group bacterium
TTGATAGTGAAATTCCCGATCCGGTTCTCGAGACCGACAAGCCATTCCTGATGCCCGTCGAAGATGTTTTCTCCATTGAAGGCCGAGGTACCGTGGTTACCGGACGTATCGAGCGCGGTATCGTCAAAGTCAACGAAGAAATCGAAATCGTCGGTATCAAAGCGACTGCCAAGACGGTCGTCACCGGCATCGAGATGTTCAACAAGCAACTTGACGAAGGTATGGCAGGGGACAACGCAGGGCTCTTACTCCGCGGCCTCAAGAAAGAAGATGTCGCCCGCGGCCAGGTGCTTGCGAAGCCCGGGAGTATCACGCCTCACACCGAATTCGAATCCGAGGTGTACATTCTTTCGAAAGAAGAGGGCGGACGGCATACCCCGTTCTTCAAGGGTTACAAGCCGCAGTTTTACTTCCGCACCACCGACGTGACCGGTGAAGTCACACTTCCCGAGGGAACCGAGATGGTCATGCCGGGCGACACCGTTACGTTCAAGGTGAAGCTTATTAATCCGATTGCCATGCAGGAGAAACAGCGCTTCGCCATCCGCGAAGGCGGCAAGACGGTGGGAGCCGGCGTGGTAACCAAAGTGATTGCCTAAAAGTACTAAGCCCTAGCGGCTTAGCTTTTTATTCTCGCCCCTGGGGAGTAAAGAGCTAGGAAGCTATCGATTCCTAGGTTTATGGCACCCAAGAAAGAACCTAAAAAAGATGCGAGTCAAAGGATTCGCATTAAGCTCAAGGCTTACGACAGCAAGATCATCGATAAATCTGCAAAGCAGATTGTTGAGACGATTGAGCGTAATGGCGGCACCGTCGTCGGTCCCGTTCCCTTGCCGACGGAAATTCACAAGTATACCGTGAATCGGGCGAGTTTCATCGATAAGAATTCTCGCGAGCAGTTCGAAATGCGGGTGCACAAGCGGCTCATTGATATTCCCACGCACAGCGCGAAGATCATCGATTCATTGATGAATCTCAACCTTCCGGCGGGGGTAGATATTGAGCTAAAAATGTAAGCATATGGCCTTTCTTATTGGAAAAAAACTGGGCATGACCCAGGTGTTTGCTAACGATGGCACCGTCACTCCCGTGACGGTGATTCATGCCGAGCCGATTTCGGTGACTCAGCTCCGCACCGTCGAAAAAGACCGTTATGAAGCGGTACAGTATGTATACGGCAAGAATCGAAAAGAACACCGGATCGCAGCAGCGGAAACTAAGGTGGGTGACAAAGTTGATGTCTCGGCGTTTACACCCGGTGATATCGTCAAGGTGACCGGCAATGCGAAGGGAAAGGGTTTTCAGGGTGCGGTAAAGCGCCACGGGTTCGCAGGATCGCCGGCAAGCCACGGCCATCACCATGTATTGCGCCACCCAGGATCCATTGGACAGCGCTTTCCCCAGCACACGCTGAAAGGCACACGCATGGCGGGACGCATGGGAGGCAAGCAGATCACCACACGGGGA
Source organism: Patescibacteria group bacterium (assembly GCA_038064015.1). GTDB lineage: Bacteria > Patescibacteriota > Minisyncoccia > 2-02-FULL-40-12 > IGHO2-01-FULL-4-A > JBBTSB01. The sequence goes on from JBBTUB010000013.1 coordinate 1,468, forward strand.
TTGAAGGTGATGTCGGTTGATCTTGAGAAGAATCTTTTAATGCTCAAAGGCGCGGTGCCGGGCCGCAAAGCAACCTGGCTTACGATTGTTACGATTTAAATATTACTATGCAAAGCCCAGTCTACAATCAGCAAGGCGAAGAGATCGGCACCATGGAGCTTCCGGCCCATCTTTTTGAGGTCGCATTTAATGCCGACACGGTGCATTCGGTGATGCTCGCCCAAGAAGCAAATGCCCGACACTCGATCGCTCACACCAAAGGCCGTGGAGAAGTCCGGGGTGGCGGCAAGAAGCCTTGGCGACAAAAAGGTACGGGCCGCGCCCGCCATGCTTCGATCCGTTCGCCGATTTGGAAAGGCGGCGGTGTTGCGTTCGGTCCTACCAAGGAGCGCAATTTTTCACAAAAAGTAAACAAGAAACTCGCCCGAACGGCGCTCGCGATGGTCCTGTCCTCAAAAGTGCATGACGGCGAGTTTAAAGTTGTCGAAGGCATGCAGTTCGAGGATTCCAAAACGAAATTTGCCGCCGCGACGTTGAAGAAATTGGCCCCTTCGAGCCGCTCGGTGCTTGTCGTTACGCCGAAAAAGAATGAGAGTCTGGATCGAGCGATGAGGAATTTGAAAACCTCCGGTGTGATTGCCGCCGACAGCTTAAACGTTCGCGACATACTCGCTACGCAGTATGTGATTGTATTAAAAGACGCGATCGGAGTTATGAGTAGTCATTTTAAAGCTTAATCATGGGAATTTTTAGCAAGAAAAAACCAAAGGACGAGGCGGTGAAGCAAGAGGATGCCGTAGCCCAGCCTCATACTTCGATTCCCAAAGGCGGAGACCCGTCTTCGTATCGCGTCATCGTTGGTCCTCATGTGACCGAAAAAGCCACCGCCGGAGCCGCCCAAGGCGCGTATGTTTTTAAAGTTCATAAGGATGCCAATAAGACGTCGATTAAGTACGCGATTGAGAAGCTGTACAAGGTACGCGTCAAAAAAGTCCATGTGCTCCATGTCCCATCCAAAGAGCGGCACGTGGGAAGGTATGTTGGCGTGAAGTCCGGCTATAAAAAGGCGATTGTCACATTGCACGCAGGAAATACCATTGATATAACCGGATAATGCCAAAAAATTACCGCCCTACAACTCCATCGAGACGGCAGATGCAAGGATATGATTTTTCAAATCTGACCGGAGTGGCGCCGCTCAAATCGTTGACGGTCGGCTTTTCGCGTGGCGTGGGCCGCAACAACCAAGGCCGCATCACGACTCGGCACAAAGGCGGCGGCGTGAAGCGTTCCTATCGCATCATTGATTTTCGCCAAGAGAAAATGGATATTCCCGCCAAAGTGTTTTCGATTGAATACGATCCAAATCGCACGTCTCGCATCGCGCGGCTGCACTATGTCGACGGCGATCGCCGCTATATTCTCGCTCCGGAAGGATTACAGGTAGGATCCGAAGTGCTAACCGCGGAGAAGACGCGCTTAGAGCCCGGCAACCGAATGTGCTTGCGCAATATCCCGCAAGGCAGTATGGTACACAACATCGAATTGCATCCCGGCAAAGGAGGCCAGATGGTTCGCTCGGCCGGCATGGGAGCCACGGTGCTTGCCCATGAGGGAGAGTATGTCCAGGTGGTGATGCCATCTTCGGAAGTGCGCCGCATGCATGGCAGTGTGATGGCCTCCATCGGCCAGCTTTCCAATATCGAGCACAATACCATCAATATGGGCAAAGCCGGGAGGATGCGGCATATGGGTGTGCGTCCGCAAGTTCGCGGAAGTGCCATGAATCCGGTTGATCACCCGCATGGTGGAGGAGAAGGCCGCCAAGGAATCGGTTTGAAGCATCCAAAGACTCCATGGGGCAAAATCGCCATTGGAGGCAAGACCCGAGATCCCAAAAAGAAGTCAAACTTGTTTATGATAAAACGACGTACCCGATGAGCAGATCTATTAAAAAAGGCGTGTATACGGACGCTCGACTGATGGAAAAAGTCGCCAAGTTGAAGGTGGGCGACAAGACCGTTGTTAAAACTTGGGCGCGCGCTTCGACGATCACTCCCGTCATGTTGGGCTTTACGTTCGGCGTACACAATGGCCGTGTGCACATTCCCGTCATGGTGACGGAAGACATGGTGGGCCACAAGCTGGGAGAATTTTCACCAACCCGCAAGTTCCAGCGCCATGGAGGTCGTATGCAGAAAGAAATCGAAGCCGCCGCGAAGCAAAAAGAAGTTGATGCCGCGAAAGCAGCTAAAGTCGAACCCGAAGCTAAAAAAGCTGCCTAATTACCTGTTTATGCAAGTTACCGCCTATTTAAAATCACTTCGCATCGCCCCCCGTAAAGTACGGCTTTTGGCGAACCTCATGAAGGGTCGCGACGCGATTGCCGCGAAGCACCAGCTCGCGTATCTCGCGAAGCGATCGGCGCTGCCGCTTACGAAGCTTTTGGATTCGGCCCTCGCCAACGCGGAGAATAATTTTGGCCTGGTCAAGAGCAACATGCGCGTCAAAGACGTCGTGGTGGACGGCGGACCGGTACTCAAGCGCTTCAAGCCCAAGGGCTTTGGCTCCACGTCCCCGCTTGCCAAGCGCACCTCGCATGTTACGGTAATATTAGAAGAGAAGATTCCCGGATTGAAAAGCGAGAAAAAAGCAAAGACAGAAAAAATTGAAAAAGAAGTTAAATCAGAAGCAGTAAAACCGGAAGTCAAGAAAGAACTTGGGCCGAAAGACGGGCCGGTGAAGTCATTTACCAGAAAGCTTTTCCAGCGTAAATCAATCTAGTATGGGAACAAAGATTTCACCGATATCACATCGCATTGTCGTTACCAAGGATTGGAAATCCCGCTGGTTTAGCGTGAAGCAGTATAAAGAATTTCTCAAGGAAGATTTGGCGATCCGGGCGCTGTTGCATAAAAAACTCAAGGGCATGAGCGTGGATCGCGTTACGATCGAGCGAAGTCCCGATACCCTTTCCGTGGTCATCACGACGGCCCGCCCCGGACTCATCATCGGCCGCGCCGGTACCGGCATCGAGGAGCTCAAAAAGATCGTTCAGCGGATGGTGAAGCGCCCGATCCAGGCGGTCGGGTCAACCAAGCCCGCTCGAAAAGCCGCGATCCGGCTCGATGTCCAAGAGATCAAGAGTCCCGAAACTTCCGCGGCGATCATGGCCGAGTCCATGACGGAGCAAGTCGAGAAGCGCGTCCAATACCGCCGCATCCTCAAGCAAACCTTGGCCAAGATTATCGCCAACCGCGGCGTAAAGGGCGCGAAAGTGCTTTTGACGGGCCGGCTGGATGGCAAAGAAATCGCCCGCACGGAGCATTTGGAAGAGGGAAGCCTGCCGCTCCAGACGCTTCGCGCGGATATTGATTTTGCCCGAGCGACGGCATTTACCACCTATGGCACGGTCGGCGCGAAAGTGTGGATTTATAAGGGACTGAAATACGAGTAATATGTTACAGCCAAAACGCATCAAACACCGCAAGGTTCATAAAGGAAGTTTCCACCGCACCGCGACGCGGGGATACTATTTGAGTTTTGGCAGTTATGGCTTAAAGTGTGTCGAGCCGACATGGCTCAAGGCGTCACAGCTGGAGTCGGCACGGCGAGCGATCGCCCACTCCATCCAGCGCGGTGGCAAGCTATGGATTCGCGTATTCCCGGACAAGCCCCGAACCCAAAAGGGCGCGGAAGTCGGCATGGGCGGCGGCGCCGGCGGGCTTTCGCATTTTGTGGCGCCGATTGAGGCGGGCAGAATCCTTTTTGAAATGGATGGCGTGCCGGAAGCAACGGCCCGCGAAGCATTTCGTCTCGCGGCGCACAAGTTGCCAATTAAGACGCGTTTTATTAAGAAATAGTTTATGAAAATTTCCGAGATGACAATTAAAAGTTCTGATGAGCTTGAGCAGATGCTTCAAGAGCATCAGATAAAGCTTGGCAAATTACAGTTCCAGCGCCAGGCCAAGACCTTGACAAAGTCGCACGAACTTGGGATCCTGAAGCGCGATATCGCCCGTATTAAAACTATCTTACATGGCAGAAAACAATAACAAACCAAGAATCCTAAAAGGCGTCGTCGTATCCGACAAGATGCAGAAAACCGTCGTGGTTGCGGTAACGCGCTTAAAGAAGCACCCCAAGTATAAAAAATACTACAAGGTAACTAAGCGTTTTAAGGCGCATGACGAGCAAGGTCACCATGTGGGAGATCACGTCATGATACAAGAAACCAAGCCTATGTCGAAAGATAAGTATTTTAAAGTCATATGATCCAACTTCGATCCATCGTAAATGTGGCAGACAACAGCGGCGCCAAAAAGGTCGGCGTGTTTAAGGTGCTGGGAGGTTCCCGCCGCCGCTATGCCCAGCTGGGGGATATTGTCGTGTGCTCCGTCAAAGTTGCCGAGCCGCGCAAGGCGGTCAAGAAAAAAGATGTCGTCAAAGCCGTCGTCGTTCGCCAGCGGAATAATTATCGCCGCCGTGACGGGAGCTACCTGCGCTTTGACGAAAATGCCGTCGTGATCCTTGATGGTATCGAGCCCAAGGGCGGACGTATCTTTGGTCCCATTCCCCGCGAGATTAAAGAGCGAGGTTTCGCGACGATCGCGAGCTTAGCGCAAGAAATCGTATGATCAAAACAGGCGACAATGTAACCATGCTGGCCGGAAAGGATCGCGGTAAAACCGGAAAGGTTTTGCGCGTGGTAATGGGCGATGTCAATAAAGTGATGGTTGAGGGGCTCAACACGGTCAAGCGCCACCAGCGAGCGCGCAAGCAAGGACAGAAAGGCCAGATCGTCACCCGAGAGCGAGCCGTTGATGTTTCGAATGTGCAGGTCATATGTCCAAAATGTGGAAAAGCAACGAGAATCGGGCACCAATTGGTAGCAGAAAAAAATATCCGCGTGTGTAAAAAATGCGGTGCTGAACTATGAACAGATTAAAAGAAAAATATCACAAAGAAATTGTTCCCGCGCTGTGCAAGCAATTTCAGTACGATAATATTCATTCGGTCCCGCGGGTTACCAAAGTAACCGTCAATACGGGCATTGGGCGCATCGTGAAAGATGATAAGCTCATCAAAAGAATCGAGCTTGACCTTGCCAAAATCACCGGCCAGAAGGCATCCGTTCGCAACGCAAAAAAATCCATTGCCGGATTCAAGTTGCGAGAAGGAACGCCCGTCGGCTACATGGTTACCTTGCGTGGAACGAGAATGTATGATTTTATAGATAGGCTGATTTCCTTGGCGCTGCCGCGTACTCGCGACTTCCAGGGTCTTTCGTCCGATGCCTTTGACCATGCGGGGAATTTGAGCATTGGTATCAAGGAGCACAATATTTTTCCGGAAGTAAGCTATGAGTCCCTGAAAGATATTTTCGGATTGCAGATCACGGTCGTGACGAGTGCGGGCTCCAAAGAAAAAGGCCTCGCGTTATTAATGTTGATGGGGTTCCCGATTAAATCATAACCATGGCTACGACAGCAGTAAAAGCGAGAGCGGCGAAGAAGCCCAAATTTCCTTCACGAGCAGTGAATCGTTGCTTTCTCTGCGGCCGCAAGCATGGGTACATGAGAAAGTTCGGAGTATGTCGTATTCACTTCCGAGAACTTGCCACCGACGGTCTTTTGCCCGGTGTTCAAAAGTCATCCTGGTAATATTATGAGTCCATTAGCAAACATGTTGGTACAGATTAAGAATGCTCAAGCGGTCGGCAAGACCGAAGTAATGATCCCGTTCTCTATTTTAAAATTTGCGATTGTTTCGGTTTTGCAAAAAGAAGGTTACGTTGGGAACGTCGAAAAGAAAAAGAAAAAAGCAAAGAAGGCCGAAGTTCCGTATCTCGAGGTCCTACTCAAGCCGGATGCGATTCACGGTATGCACTTTATCTCCAAGCCTTCGCGCCGAATGTACGCGGGCAAGGATGAGATGCAAAGGGTGAAAAGCGGGTACGGTATTTCAGTAATCAGTACGTCGCGAGGAATTATGACCGGATCAGAAGCCCATAAAGCAGGCATTGGCGGAGAAGTTTTATTTGAAATCTGGTAATTATGTCTAAAATCGGCAAAAAACCCATCGTGATTCCTACTGGTGTCGAAGTAACGATCGACGGACCTTCGCTTACGGTAAAAGGCCCGAAAGGCGAACTGAAGCGCGACTTCATTTCGACAGTTACGTTTGAGATACAGGATAGTAAGCTTTTAGTAAAAGAGAAAGATAGCGCCATGTGGGGATTAAGTCGTGCGCTCGCCGCCAACATGGTCACCGGAGTTTCGGAGGGTTTTCAAAAAATATTGGATTTCAACGGGGTGGGCTACAAAGCGCAGGTTAAAGGCAACGATATCGAGCTGAACCTCGGATTCACCAACCCCATTATTGTTCAGGCGCTTCCCGGCGTTACCTTTAAAGTAGAGAAAAACAGCATTACGGTGGAGGGTTCCAATCGCGAGTCAGTCGGGCATATCGCCGCCAAGATTCGTAGTTTTCGTCCCCCCGAGCCCTACAAAGGCAGCGGGATTAAGTATCGTGATGAGGTAATTCAGCGCAAAGCCGGCAAGAAAGCCGCGGGAACCACCACGGCATAACCAACATGAAAATTTCAAAACTCAAAAAAAGAATACGGAGGCACCAGCGGGTACGAGCAAAGATTTCGGGAACCGCGGGAGTTCCGCGAGTATCGGTCTTTCGCAGCAACCGCTATATTTCAGCGCAGGTGATTGATGATGCCGCCCGCACCACCGTGGTAAGCGCAAAGGGTCCCAAAAACAAGCCGGAGCCGGTTGGTGAAGAGCTTGCCAAGAAAGCGATTGCCGCCGGTATCGTCAAAATCGTTTTCGACCGAGGGGGATACAAGTATCATGGCCGCGTAAAAACACTGGCCGAGGGGCTTCGCAAGGGAGGATTAAAATTCTAATATGGAACCGCAACAGCAAAAAAATAAATTCCAGGGCCAAGGTAATAACAATAACCGGCGTGATCGCCGAGGGCCCATGCGCGCTCCCAAGGAAAAGTCAGAGTTTGATTCCAAGCTTTTGGATCTTGCCCGCGTCGCTCGCGTGACCAAGGGTGGGAAGCGCTTTAGCTTCCGTGCTACGATGGTTATCGGCGACGGCAAGGGGCGCGTCGGCGTAGGTGTCGCGCAAGGGCACGATGTCCAGCAATCCATGGCAAAAGCCACCCAAAAAGCTCGCAAGCAGGTCATTAAAGTGCTATTAGTGAATGGTACCATCCCACACGAAGTTCTTTATAAGTATCATAGCGCGGTGGTCATGATGAAGCCCGCCCCCATGGGGAGCGGGGTCAAGGCAGGTGGCGCGGTGCGAGTGATTGCTAAGCTTGCCGGCATTCCCAATATTACCAGTAAGCTTATTGAGCGCACCAACAATAAGATTAATGTCGCGCGCGCGGCGATGGGCGCATTACAAAGCTTAAAAGTAAAAGAACATGCAGTTACACCAACTCAAACCAACTCATAAGAAAGTAGAAGGCAAGCGCGTCGGCCGCGGTGGAAAACGCGGGACGTTTTCAGGCCGCGGATCAAAAGGCCAGAAGTCTCGCGCCGGCACGCGGATCCGTCCCGGTTTTCGAGGCGGCGACAATCCGATCTGGAAAGTTTTTCCCAAGCAGCGTGGCGCGACGAAGAAAGTGGACATCAAGCATACCGCGTTCCAGGTGCATCACGAGAAACCGAAGGCTTTCAATCTGGATCGCCTTGAAAAAATGTTTTCTGACGGAGATACGGTTTCGCCCGAGACGCTTGGCGTGAAGAGCGCGAAGATTTTGGGTACCGGGGTGTTAACGAAAAAATTAATTTTCAAAGACGTGACATTCTCCAAAACTGCCCATGACAAAGTTCACTAAGATTTTCAAGGTCGGGGATATTCGCAATAAGATTTTGTTTATTGTGGGGCTTTTGGTTATCTCTCGGCTGGCGGCGGCGATCTTTATTCCTGGAGTTGATCCGGCGAAGCTCGATGGATTTTTTCAGGATAATCAGCTCTTTAGCCTCGTCAGTGCATTCACTGGAGGAGGGCTTGATCAGTTCTCAATCGTGATGCTGGGACTGGGGCCATATATTACCGGCTCCATTATCATGCAGCTTTTGACGATGATCTTTCCTCGGCTTGAGCAAATGTATAAATACGAGGGTGAGGCAGGGCGTCAAAAATTCAACCAATACTCCCGGATGCTTACCGTGCCATTGGCGATGATCCAGGGCTATGCATTCTTGATGCTGCTCTCACGGAAAGACGTACTTGTTGATGCGCTAACTCCTTTTGGCTGGATCAACGCGCTCGTGGTCATCGCGGCGGGCTCCGTGTTCCTTATGTGGCTTGGCGAATTGATTTCCGAAAAAAATATCGGCAATGGCGTATCGCTACTGATCTTTGCCGGCATCGTGGCGAGTCTGCCCCGTAGCGTGCAAGAAAATATTACTAAATACACCCCCGATCAACTGTTCACGTATCTGGCGTTCATTGCGATTGCCATCGTCGTGATTGCCGGTGTCACCTATCTGACCGAAGCCCAGCGCAATGTGCCGATCAACTATGCCCGCCGCGTGCGTGGCTCGCGCGTGCTCGGAGGCGTCTCTACGTATCTGCCCATGCGGGTCAATAATGCGGGTGTTATGCCGATTATCTTCGCGCTTTCTTTGTTGCTTTTCCCTGGCATGATCGCCAGCTTTCTCGCGGGCTCCAAGACCGCGTGGCTCGCTCAGGCGGGGCAAACCGTCGCGACCTTTATCCAGAACCAGTGGGTCTACGGCATTGCGTACTTCGCGCTCGTGGTGATATTTACGTACTTCTATACCGCGGTGACGTTTGATCCAAAATCTATTTCTGAAAACATCCAAAAGCAGGGTGGCTATATTCCCGGCATCCGGCCCGGTACCCCCACGGCTGATTTTCTCACGCATCTTCTGAACCGAGTGACGCTTGTCGGTGCGCTCTTCCTCGGTCTCATCGCGGTACTGCCGCAGATCGTCCAGGGCGCGACAGGCATTACCGCGCTCACGATCGGCGGCACCTCGATCCTTATCGTCGTCTCTGTCGCCCTGGAAACCATGAAAGCGCTGGACGGCCAGTTGAGCATGTACGAGTATTAGAGTACAATTGAAAGTGTAAATAGCAAAATGAAAAATGACAATTCAAAGTGTAAAATTTTGCACTTTGAGATTTGCATTTTACATTTAGCGAAGCGCTCATGGAAACACCAATGAATTCGGGAGTGCCGAGTAGCACAGGATCTTCTTCGAAACTTCCGACGATTCTGATGACCGTCTTAGTCACGGCTATCGTTATCATCGCCGGCATGTATGCTCTTGGCTTTGTCGCGTTCCAATCAGGCGATGTTGTGGTTGAGAGTGTTACGCCAACACCCCCAGCTTCCATGAGTGTCTCGTTAACGCCTGAGGCTACCACGACACCCACCACCGTAACGCAAAGCAAAGTTTATTCGAATCAATACCTATCAGTTACCATTCCTGCCGGATGGAGCTACAGCACGACGCAGTCAGGCGCGATCAATATCACCAAGAATAATTATATTTTGTACATCAATCCTCGAGCGCAACAAGCTAGTGGAGTGGAAGGAGGAAGATTTGGTGAAATAGCCCTGGGCGCACCAAGCGCGGATGCCGCGGTGCTTGAATGGCCGGGACCATGCAGTGCTCCCGTGAAAACCTCTGCGACTGGCGGATACTCTCGGTATGATTATTACACTGATCGAAGCTATGAGCAGCCCTGTGTAAAATATCCTACCGACGGTTCGGTCGTATGGTATTTCTCGTATATGAGTAAAGACGGAGGCTATTTTAATCATACTTCAACGATCCAAGCCCCTTATGGTTATGTTATTACCATGGCCTACAACTCAAAAGACGTAAACAAACTTCCGCGGAAAAGCAATGCAACACTAAATGCTATGCTTGGCGAAATGACCTCGATTGCAAAGACATTAGTGATCAATTCTACGGCAGGATTAAAAACGTATATCGACGAACAAAACGGATTTGAATTTAAGTACTCAAATTCTTTGGTACTTGAGAATCCTTCAAAACTTCAAGGAATGGTTGTTGCCTTAGGCACATCTGCAGATTTCGCGCAGTGGGCACGAGAATGTCCTTCTGGTAATTGCATGGGATCACCCTATATGTTCTACGTAACTACTATGTGGAATACAACCTTGAGTCAGTATATTAAAGAACAAGGATCATCTCCAAGTAGAATTCAAACCACCTTAGATGGAAAATTGGCATACGAGGAAGTTCACGATGTCGAATTGCCATATTATATTATCACCACGGAAAACAAAGGGGTGGTGTATCGACTAGTTTTTCTTGACGCTTCAAGCAAAGCAAATTTCAGTTCCGAACAAAAGCAAATCCTCTCCACGTTTCACTTCACGAAATAGTCTGGTGAATTCTCTGGATCTTTGCTAGCATTACTTTATGCCTAAGCAGGTTGTTATTTTTATTGCGCCGCCGGGAGCCGGGAAGGGAACCCAGGCGGATTTGCTCGCTGGAGCAAAAGGTTTTTTTCATCTGGAGTCCTCAAAAGTCATTGAGGACAAGTTTTCGTCCGCCGCGGCGGATGACGTTGTGATCCAGGAAGAAATCAAGAAAAATCGCAGCGGTATCCTCAACGAGCCCAAGCTCGTCAGCGAATGGATGAAAGAACGGATCAAGCAGCTTGCCGATCAAGATACGAGTATCGTGTTTTCCGGCTCGCCCCGCACACTCTTTGAGGCCGAGCAACTCGTGCCGTTTCTCGCGGAGCTTTACGGCAAAGATCATATAAAAATCTTCAATATTAATATCAGTGACGAAGAGTCAATCCGGCGCAACTCGGCGCGCCGCATGTGCAAAGCCAACCGGCATCCGATACCAAATCTTCCTGAATTTCAAAACATCACGGTTTGCCCGCAGGATGGCTCGGAGCTTATGCATCGCGAAGACGACCAGCCGGAGCGTATCCGCGTGCGGCATCAAGAATACAAAAATAGAACTGCTCCGGTGCTCGTATATCTGCACGATCATGGCTATGAAATAATTCAAATCAGCGGCGAGCAAGACATAAAAAAAGTTTCCGATGATATCTTACAAAACTTCAAAACAAATTGAGCTCATGGCCGAGAGCGGCCGGATTCTTGCCGCAATCATTCGCGACATGGTTGCCGCGGCAAAGCCTGGCGTGACGACGCAGGCTCTCGACGACCTTGCGCGCGAGCTGTGCGCGAAGCACAAGGTCAAGCCGGGATTTCTAGGCTATGGTGTTGCGGGTAGAAAATATCCGGCCGTTTCATGCCTCTCGGTCAATGACGCGATTGTTCACGCCATTCCCACAAACCGCCCACTCCAAGATGGCGATGTGCTCGGTATTGACATGGGCGTGATCTATCAGGGCTGGAACAGCGACAGCGCGGTTACCGTGATTATTGGAAAAAATACAAAAGCAGAAGAACTTGTCGCAGTCACGAAGCAATCGATGATGCTTGGCATCGCGCAGGCCTTGCCGGGCAATCATGTTGGCGATATTGGCCATGCGGTACAGACCTACGTCGAAAGCCGTGGCTTTGGGGTCGTACGCGACCTGGTTGGTCACGGCATCGGCCGTGAGCTTCACGAGGAGCCTCGGATCCCCAACTTCGGCAAGCCCGGCGAAGGGCTTGAACTCCGTGAAGGCATGGTTATCTGCATCGAGCCCATGCTCACGATCGGTGACTGGAAGTTGGTCCTGGATGATGACGGCTGGACCTACCGCACCAAAGACGGTTCCCTCGCCGCGCATTTTGAGCACACGCTCGCGATCACCAAAGACGGCCCGGTGGTTCTGACCGCGTAATCTGTTATACTTTCTCCATGTATCTTTCAGTCATCATCCCCGCGTATAATGAAGCTAAGCGGATTGGAAAAACGCTGGAGGCGATTGGCACCTATCTTCGTACGCAAACCTATGAGTGGGAAGTGATTGTCGTGAATAATAATTCGAGCGACGAGACGGCTGCTTTCGTGGCGGGGTTTGTGAATCGTGAGCCACGCATCAAACTGCTCAACGAAAACGGCCCCGGCAAAGGCCATGCCGTCATGAAAGGGATGCTGTCAGCGACGGGCGATTATCGAGTCTTTACCGATGCCGATAACTCGACAAGCATCGAGCATGTCGAAAAGATGTGGCCGTTCATCCAAAATGGCTATGATGTGGTCATCGGATCGCTTGCTGTGCCGGGAGCGCGTGTGGCGCAAGGCGAACCGTGGTATCGTGTAGTGATGGGCAAGCTTGGTAACAAGTGGATTCAGTTTTTCGCCGTGTGGGGGATTCATGACACCCAGCGGGGGTTTAAGATGTTCACGGCGCGGGCCGCGCAAGCGATTTTTCCCAAGCTTACGATTTTCGGCTGGGGCTTTGATATCGAAGTACTGGCGTTGGCCCGAAAATATAATTTTAAGATCAAAGAAATTCCCGTTACGTGGAGCAACGACCCAAATTCAAAAGTGAATATTTGGGCATATCCGCAAGTTTTGATGCAGACACTTACCGTGCGATGGAATTTACTAACCAATAAATATGGACAGCGAATTTAGAAAAGATCTTGTTTCGGGAGACTGGGTATTAATCGCCGGGGCGCGGGGCAAGCGGCCGCATGCGATTGAAGCTCATGAAAAAAATGTGCAGTCAAAAGCAGAATGCCCTTTTGAAGAAGGCTGGGATCATGCCGATGCCATCCAGGTCATTAAAAACAAGTTTCCCGCCGTAAGTCCGGGAATTTGCTCTCCGGTCACGGAGCGAGAAGGATACCAGATTGCCGCTGGAGTTGGCTATCACGAACTTATTTTGTTTCGTGATCACGACAAGTTTTTTCCCGATTTTTCCGATGACGAAATCACGGGCGTCGTGCAATCGTATCGCGATCGATATCGGCAGATTGCTTCCGAGGACGATTGTGCGCAGTACATCATGATTTTTCATAATCACGGTCGTGAAGCGGGAGCGAGCGTGTATCATCCGCACACGCAAGTTGTCTCACTGCCCATCTTGCCCCCTGACGTGACAAGGAGTTTGCGCGGATCAGCGGAGTATCATCGGGTCCATGGCCGAGAAGCTCACGAAGTCATGATTGCTCATGAGCTTGCCGACGGGAAACGCATCGTGTTCGAAAATGAAAAATTTGTCGCTTTTTGCCCGTTCGTCTCAAAGCAGCCGTATGAAGTTCGTATTTATCCGCGCGATGCCAGCGCGTACTTCGACCGCATGGCTGATGGCGATCTCGCGTTTTTTGGCGATGCCATGCGCGGGGTGCTCCGTAAATTTAAAACTGCGCTCGCCGATCCAGCGTATAATTTTTTTATTCATACCGCGCCCCTAAAATCCGAGCTTCCTTCTGGTCACTACGAAGCATGCTATCGTTGGCATATGGAATTGTATCCGCGAATCAAGCTGGACGCCGGATTTGAAGCTGGCACTGGGATTAAAATAAATATGGTAGACCCTGATTATGCCGCACAAACTCTTAATAGCTAATTGGAAAGCCAATCCCGAGTCGCCTGAAGAAGCCAGGGCGCTCTTTGAGGCGGAAAACAATCCCGGCGTCATCATCTGTCCTCCAGCGGTATATCTCGAAGAGCTACATGCCAACGGAGCCCAGGACGTCTTTTGGGAAGGCGGCGCGCATACAGGGGAGGTAAGTCCGGAGATGCTCAAGGAGCTTGGTGTGACGCATGTATTGGTCGGCCACTCCGAGCGTCGGGCCATTGGCGAGACGGACGAGCAAATCAATCAGAAGCTCAAAGCGCTTCTGAACGCCGGCATGACACCAGTACTCTTGATCGGCGAGCCTGAAAAATCCGCCGCACGCTCGGACTATTTGATCGACCAGCTTACGCGTGATCTTGAAGGCGTAAGCGCCGATGGAGCCGCGAAAATTATGTTTTGCTACGAGCCTGTTTGGGCGATTGGTACTCACGCGGCGAATCTCGACGACGTTGTTTCGGCAATTCATGAAATGCAGAGCATCCTGGATAAAATGTACGGTTTCAAGCCCTCGATGCTTTACGGTGGGAGCGTCAATGAAAAAAATCTTGCTGATTTTTTGAATCATCCAGAAATCTCCGGTGCCGTCGTCGGCGGAGCAAGTCTGAAGGCTGAAGAATTTAAAAATATGATTGAGATCGCCACAAAGCTATGAATTTTCTCAAAGACCTTACAAGGCAAGATTTGGATGGTAAAAAAGTGCTCGTGCGCGTGGATTTTAATGTGGCGATTGAAAATGGGAAGATTGTAGAGCCATTCAAGATCACTTCAAACAAGCCGACCATTGATTATCTTCTTGAGCATGGCGCCTCGGTGGTATGTGTCTCGCATCGATCGGAAGAAGGAGCATCGTTTGCCGATGTGACAAAGCAAATTGGCGAAATTCTGGGGCATGAGATCTTTTTTGTAAAAGATGTAACAGGCACAGCGATGCAAGCAGCGATTCCAAATCATCAGCTCGTTCTCGTCGATAATATCGAGCTGCGGTCTGAAGAAAAAAAGAATGATCCGGCCTGGGCCAAAGAACTTGCCCAAGGATTTGATTTGTTTGTTTTTGATGCATTTGCAAGCGCGCATCGTTCCTATGTGACGCGAGAAGGCATCATGCACATCCTACCCTCGTACGCAGGATTCATCATGGAGCAAGAGGTCCGGGAACTCAATAAAGCAATCACGGCACCCGCAGAGGGCAAAGTCGTCATACTTGGTGGCGCAAAGATTGGCACGAAGCTGCCGATGATTAAGAATTTTACGAGCAAGGCCGAGTGGATTCTCATTGGCGGGGCGATTGCCAATAACTTTTTCAAATACCACAAGCTTGAGATCGGGCACTCGCTCTTCGATGCGGACTTTGTCGGTCAGATCAAAGATGTTGAGCGAAAAAATATTATCGTACCCGAAGACCTGATCGTTTCCACCGATCTTGAGGGTCAGGAGACGGTACGAGAAGCACCGGAAAAAGGCGTCATGCCGGGCGAGTATATCCTGGACATCGGCCCGCGCACGGCGAAGTATTTTGCCGACATGATCGCCAAAGCAAGCTTGGTCATTTGGAACGGCCCGATGGGGAAGTCCGAAGTGCCGGCATTTGCGGAGGGCACGCGGATTGTCGCGGAGGCCATTGCGAGCAATCCTCACTCGATCATCGGAGGCGGGGACACGATTGCGATCATCAACGATCTTGTGCCCGATGCCAAATTTGGCTATGTTTCAACCGGTGGAGGTGCTATGCTGTCATTTCTGGGCGGGGAGCGTTTGCCTGCCCTCGAAGCACTTGGATATTATGAGTGAAAAGCAATCAACCAGAATCAAAGAGCGGCCGCTGATTTTCGTGGATCTTGAATTCACAGGTTTGCAATGGAAGCATGAGGTGATCCAGATCGGTTGTTTAGTGGTAGGTCAACCGGATTTTAAGATTATCAAAGAATGGGAAACGAAGATCAACGCCGAGCACTGGGATCAAGCCGATCCCGAAGCACTCAAAATCGTCGGCTATACGGAAGAGCGCTGGAAAGATGCCGTGGCACTTCGCGAAGCGCTCACGGCATTCAACGAAACCGCCCGTGACGGCGTCCTCGTGGGTTTTAACGTGGCAATGGACTTTTTATACCTCAAGAAGGCCTACGCGAGCGTCGACATGGAGCCGACATTCCACTGGCAGATCATTGATGTGCTCTCGATGGCGTTTAAAGACCTCTACGCTTTGCCGCTCACTGAATACCGAATGAGCGAGCTGACCACGCATTTCAAAATCAAAAACGACATCCATCATGACGCGCTCGAAGATGCCCGCATGACCTATGAATTGTTTTTGAAACTATGCCGGACTTCATAATTCATACCGACGGGGGATCGCGCGGCAATCCGGGAGCGGCGGCGATTGGGGTGGTCATTGAATCATCGGATAAGACCCTCAAGAAAGAGTATGGCGAATTGATTGGTGTCGCGACGAACAATGATGCCGAGTATCAAGCGGTTATTTTTGCATTAAAAAAACTTAAAAGCCTGATTGGCAAAGAAAAAGCCGCGCATGCCAGCGTCCTCGTGCAAATGGACTCCGAGCTCATCGAGCGCCAACTCAACGGGCATTTTAAAATCAACGATGAGCGGATGGGGAAGTACTTTATCCAGATATGGAACCTCAAGATGGACTACGGCTTGATGACCTTTGAGCATGTCTACCGCGAAGCCAATACCGCCGCCGACCGTATGGTCAACGCGGCACTGGACAAGGAGACGGACCGGCTGTTGTGAATCAAAACCCCGCCGATGGCGGGGTTTTGATTGCTTGGCATATCTGTAAGCCGAATTCTGTCTTTGTGCGATCATTTATCTGCGATCGTTTTTGCAAACGACCTGAAGCGTACGAACTTTTCGAACCTCGCCCTTTCGGGCGGGAACGCTGTACTTGCACCAGGCAGGGTTTAGCACACGTCCATCTCGCGATGGCGTGATCCCGTTCGGGACCTTTTCACCCGTGGTCAGCTTGCGCTGACTCGGAATAGTTTCTGTGCCACCCACCGCTACGCGCTTACGCGCTAGCGGGGTCCCGCCAAGGCGGGATTTCCCTAGACTTGGATTCGCTACTTTTGTCTTAAGAACAAAAACAGCGGATCGTACTTCCGGTGGCCGTTAGCCACTGCCCTTTTCGTGGTGTTCGGACTTTCCTCCCCTCGCCGAAGCTCGGGGCGATCACCCGATATACCAAGCTCGATAACCATACCATAATTTACATTATTCTACAAGTGTGGTATGGTGAGTGTCCATGAAAAAAGGGGAGCTTATCTTCAGTGTCTTGTTGGTGCCGGTGGATTTTGTGATGCTCTTGCTGGCGGGGATCGCGACGTACGCCCTGCGCACGCAGATTCTCGACATTTACCGCCCGGTGCAGTTTAGCTTCAATCTGCCACTTGAGCGTTATCTCGCCATCGTCATTGTGGTAGCGTTGCTGTTCCTCGGTGCCTATGCGCTCTCGGGACTCTATGCATTGCGTGCTACGCGAAGCGTCATTGAAGAATTTTTCAAAATCGCCATCGCTTCATCGGCGGGCATGATGGCGATCATCTTATATATCTTCTTGCGGCAGGAACTTTTTTACTCGCGTTTCCTGGTCGTGGGCGCGTGGCTCATGGCGGTTTTCTGCGTGTCGGTGGGCCGGTATCTCATGCGCAAGCTCCAAAAATTTCTCGTGTCCCGCTATGACTTTGGCGTGCATCGGGTCATGATCATCGGCAACGATGAGCTTTCCCAGAGGCTCGTCAGCACGATGCAAAGCGATCTCGCAGCCGGCTATCGCGTCGTGAAGCAGCTTGAAAACCCGGAAGTCGCAGAGGTGAAATCAGCAATCGGGAACCCTGGCATTGATGAAGTAATCTTGGCAAATCCGAGCTATCCGGAAGCGAAAATCAGCGAGATCGTAGACTTTTGCCGCGAGCATCATCTCATCTTCCGATTCGTACCGAATCTTTCGCAGTCATTTACGAGTAATTTTTCAATCGATACGTTTACGGGGGTGCCCTTGGTGGAGTTTCGCCAGACCCGGCTGGATGGATGGGGAAATGTCGCCAAGCGAATTACCGATGTTGTCGGTTCCCTCTTTGGGCTTATCATTTTGTTCCCCATGTTTGCCGTGATTGCCTTTGCGATCAAGTGGGAGAGCGCGGGGCCGGTGTTTGTGCGCCTTGAGCGCGTGAGCCGCAATCGCCACTTTCGACTCGTGAAATTTCGCTCGATGGTTCGCAATGCCGAAGAGCTTAAGTCCAGCCTTGAGCAATATAACGAGCGCCATGGCAGCCCGCTTTTTAAAATGCGCCATGATCCGCGCATCACGCCGCTGGGACGATTTTTGCGTAAGTATCGGCTTGATGAATTTCCACAGCTATGGAATGTGCTTGTAGACGACATCTCACTGGTCGGTCCCCGCCCGCACGAACCGGCCGAGATTGCCCAATACGAAAAGCATCACAAGCGTGTGCTGGCCATTCCTGCCGGCATCACCGGCCTTGCACAAATTTCCGGCAGCTCCGACTTGCCCTTTGAAGAAGAAGTGGCGCTGGACACCTTCTATATCGAAAACTGGTCATTTTTCCAGGACGTCAAGATTTTGATCTTCACGCTTCTCAAGCTTGTCCGCGATCGCTCGGCAGTGTAGACTCAAGGACACATGAAAATCGCGCTGGTACACGACTATCTGACCCAATATGGCGGTGGGGAGCGGGTTTTGCAGGCCTTGTGTGAGATGTTTCCAGATGCGCCCATCTATACGCTCGTCTATGACGAAAAGGCGACGGGGCGCGTTTTTGCGGGGCGGACGATCAAGACGAGCTTCCTCCAGCGCCTACCTTTTACTAAGCGCTACCATCGCATGTTTCCCCTGCTCATGCCTATGGCAATCGAGCAGTTTGATTTCTCCGAATTCGATATCGTGCTCTCCATATCGGCCTCGTTTGCCAAGGGTATCATCACTAAGCCGGCTACGCGGCACATCAACTATTGCCTCACGCCCACGCGATTCCTCTGGGACGACAGCCACCGCTATATCAAAGAATCATACTCATTGTGGCCCGTGCGCAAACTGTTGCCATTTTTGGTCAGCTATTTGCGCGTCTGGGATAAAGAAGCGGCGTACCGCGTTGACGAGTATATCGGGATTTCGGAATTCGTCCGCCGCCGGATTAAAAAATACTACGAGCGCGAAAGTGTGCTGATCTATCCCCCGGTTGATGTTTCTAAATATCATATTGACCCCGACGCTTCGGTCGGGGCAGGCTATTTTCTCATGGTAGGACGGCTGGTGAGTTACAAAAAATTTGATCTTGCCGTCAAGGCATTTAGCGCCATGGAGTTGCCCCTCAAAATTGTAGGCGATGGGCCGGAACGGCCAAAGCTTCAGCGCATGGCCGGAAAAAATATTGAGTTTCTTGGCCTGGTATCAGACTACAGGATGCCCGAACTATACTCACGCGCGCAAGCCGTGATCTTCCCTCAAGAAGAGGATTTTGGGCTCGTGCCGCTTGAGGCAATGGCATCAGGACGGCCCGTGATTGCCTATCGTGCCGGCGGCGCGCTGGAAACCATCGAGGAGGGTGTAACCGGGATATTTTTTGACCAACAGACTGAAATTGATCTTTCACTGGCCGTAGGCAAGTTTCAGCAGACTATCTTTGATCCACACAAGATTCGTGAACATGCGATGAAATTTGATATCAACATCTTCAAGGAAAAGATACGTGGTATACTTAGGCTGGATGCCAAAACAGAAAATCCTCCTGTCGCTTTTTGATGTACGCCCGAAAGACGAGTCGGGAAGTGTTGACGTTGAAAAACTCGAGCAGTTGCCTCGGGTGGTAAACTTAAGGACTAGTGATCCCTCTAGAAAATCCTCAGAAAAGTCCTTATCCCCACCCCTCGCTCCGCTCGAGGCGGCGCGCCCCCGCCTAGACTTTTCTGATGACTTTCCTTCGAGATCACCCCAGGCGTCACTTACTCAGCAACTTGTTGGCGAAACTCCCCTGGCAAGTGATCGGGACATTGTTGCTAAAGAAATTGAGGACGTACTGAATCAAGACGCGCCACTGGTTGCTGATTTAGTACGCGCGGGAGGGACACTGCACGAGCAGCGACAGCAAAAACCCGCCCGGCCTCGGCTCATCAAGCAAGCGAAGCAGCAACAACAGCCGCCAATTGAAATTCCCGAAGCGAAGCCTCAAGAAACAAATTCTGAACTTGAAGCGTTTTGGAAGCAAGAGACGCCTCGGGCGGTTACGGCACGAGCCTCATATGAGCCGCACTATCACAACCCGTTTCCGGCTGCTTCACTTCCCGCACCAGTCACTCACCTCTCTCCGGCTGCGCGGGACGTCGAAGTCTGGCTTGAGCGCCTCAAGACCGAATCTCCAAAGCGTCCCTCAAAAACGCTCAAGCATTCATGGATCGGGCGCCTGTTGAATCGTCGCGTCCTAGCAGTTACGATCATCGGCTTCGTTTCGGTGGTTGGATTTGGCGTTGCCGCGGTCTCTTCCGGTGAGATCAACGCCAAGCAAAGTGTCTTGGAAAATGGCGATCATGCGCTGGCAAACCTCGAAAAAGCAAAGGGCAACCTGGAGGAGCTCCGGTTTGGCCAGGCGGCTGATGATTTCGCGCTTGCGTACGGAGATTTTGACCAAGCGGCGGGGACGCTCAATAATTTTGGGGCGTCGTTCTTATCGTTATTTGGCAACCTGCCGGGATTGGGGAAAATAAAATCAGCCAATAATCTGGTAGAGGCGGGGCGCAACATTTCCAAAGCCGGGGAGAATCTTTCTCGGGCGTTTCAATCAGTTTCGCAGACCAATTTTTTAGCGATGCTTGATCCCAATAGCGATGAGCATGCTTCGCTGGCCAAGCCGCTCGCCGATTTTCAAGACGTTCTGGAGGACGCCGATAGAAATATCCGCAAGGCTGGCAATCTTCTGAACGATGTGGATCCGGCTACGATTCCCGCAGAGAAACGGGAGCTTTTTGAAGACTTTCGAGACAAAATCCCGAGCTTCCAGGCGTATCTGG
The DNA here is from genome assembly GCA_038064015.1 of Patescibacteria group bacterium. Lineage (GTDB taxonomy): Bacteria > Patescibacteriota > Minisyncoccia > 2-02-FULL-40-12 > IGHO2-01-FULL-4-A > JBBTSB01. The sequence goes on from JBBTUB010000013.1 coordinate 22,047, forward strand.
ATCAAGCGCTTGGTTATTCCGATTCACTTCTTGCGCTCGTGGGACCGAAGCAGCCGCGCACCTACATGGTGCTTTTGCAAAATAACAGCGAGCGTCGGCCCACGGGGGGATTTCCGGGTACCTATGCCATTATTTCGTTTGACCAAGGAGTGCTGACCAAAGTTTTTGTTGATGACATCTACAATCCCGATGGCCAGATCAAGGCGAACATCATTCCTCCCGGGCCGATCCAGCATATTACGCCCAATCTCGGCCTTCGCGACGCGTGCTGGTTTGCCGATTTTCCGTCGTGTGCCAAGAAAGTCCAAGAATATTATAAACTTGATGGCGGGGGGCCGCTTGACGGAGTATTGGCAGTTACCCCGACGGTCATTGCCCGCATCCTCAAGGTCACCGGGCCGGTGGAGCTTCCCGCCTACAAGCTTACACTCGGTGCCGATAATTTCCTTGCTGAGATCCAGGATGAAGTGGAGTACAAAGGCGATCGTGCGCATCCCAAAAAAATCGTCGTTGACTTTCAGCCCGCGTTTTTTGCGAAGCTCGCCGATCAGGATAAAGAGCATTGGCTTGAGATCGCCAAGATCCTGCTTGATGCCATGAAAGAAAAGCACGTCCTGGCCTACTTTAATACGCCGGGGCTCGAGCGGGATGTGAAAGCGCATGGATTTGGCGGTGAACTGCGCGATGCCAAGGGCGACTATCTCCAAGTCGCGTTTTCCAATGTCAAAGGCGCCAAAGCCGATGCCGTAACCTCCAATGCCATGCGTCTTGCCACGCAACTAAAAACGGACGGCATTGCACATACCCTCTCGATCACTCGAGCGCATAACGGCGGCGATTCCAAGTACGCGTTTTACAACAAAGAGCTCCCGGCGTACGTAAAAGTCTATGTGCCGCAAGGCGCGGTCCTGGATCATATGGAGGGCTTTGCTACGCCAAATTACAAGCCACTGATCAATTACGAGGAGCTTGGGTTCAAGCACGATCCTGAGCTTGCGGCAGTTGAGGCGACCATGCGGCACCCGATGCCGGGCGTTGATATGTTTGAGGAGTCAGGCAAGACGGTGATCGGATTTTGGATGATTACCAAGCCCCGCAAGACGAGCTCGGTGAGTATTACGTACCACATTCTCAAGGATACGCTCGATCTTGGCGCTGACAAGTATACGCTCTTGTGGCAAAAACAATCCGGTACTGATGGCGATCACGCGACGGTTAGCATCCAGATTCCCGACGGCAAAAAGATTTCTCAACAATCCGATGGCATTCAACTTCTTGGTGCCAACGCGGTTCTCGATACCGATCTCTCGGTGGACAGGGAAGTGAAGGTTGTGCTTAACTGATCTCGTGCACAACATACGGAATTTCTGCATCATTGCACACATTGATCACGGGAAATCGACCCTGGCGGATCGGTTTTTGGAATTGACGGGAACCATCGAGAGGCGAAAGATGCAGGAGCAGTTTCTCGATACCATGGAGCTTGAGCGTGAGCGGGGAATTACGATCAAGCTTCAGCCGGTGCGGATGCAATATGGTGACTATATGCTGAATTTGATTGATACCCCCGGGCATGTGGATTTTGGATACGAAGTTTCGCGTTCACTGGCGGCAGTCGAGGGGGCGATCCTGCTCGTCGATGCGGTGCAGGGGGTGCAGGCACAGACGCTTGCCAATTTGTCGCTTGCCCAAGCGCAAAAGCTCGCGATCATTCCCGTTATCAACAAAATCGACCTTCCCAACGCCCGCGTCGCCGAAGTCGAGGAAGAAATCACCAACCTGTTACTCGTCGAGCCAGCCGATATTTTAAAAATCTCTGCAAAAGAAGGAACGGGCGTCAAAGAAGTTTTGGACGCGGTCATCAAAAAGGTCCCGCCTCCCCAGAACACCGAAGATCTCAAAGCGCTCATTTTTGACTCCGCGTTCGATATCTACAAAGGTGTGCTGGCATATGTCCGAGTTTTTGGAGGATCGGTAAAAGCGGGCGACAAGCTCAAGCTGTTTGCTTCAAGAGCTGATGTTGATGTGGTCGAGGTCGGCATCTTTACGCCGGCACTCAAAAAAATCGATCATCTCGAAGCCGGAGAGATTGGCTATATTGCTACTGGATTAAAAGATGTGGGCCAGGTCCGGGTCGGTGATACGTTGCTTCGCCAAGGCTATGCAGGGCAAGCGCTGCCGGGCTACCGTGAGCCGCGGCCGGTAGTGTTTGCGAGTTTTTATCCGGAAGAAGGGGATCAATTCGACGATTTACGGGATGCGCTTGGTAAGTTACGGCTTACCGATGCATCGTTGAGCTACGAGCCCGAGTCTTCCCCGGCCTTGGGGCGCGGCTTCCGGCTCGGATTCCTCGGTATGCTTCACGTCGAGATCATCAGTGAGCGGCTGCGCCGGGAATTTAAACTCGTGCTTATTGTTTCCACGCCGTCCGTTGAATATCATATTCAAACCAAGTCAGGAGAAAGCGTTATTATTCGCTCGGCGGCACTTTTGCCCGATCCCGGCATCATCGAGATGCTCGAGGAGCCGGTTGTCAATCTGGAGATCCTCGCGCCGGCGACGTACCTGGGTCAACTCATGAAGCTGATGACTGAGTACCGGAGCATATACCAAGCCACCGACTATCTGACCAAGGAAGTTGTCATTCTCAAGTACCGTGTGCCGCTTGGGGAGATCATTACCGACTTTTATGATCGTCTCAAGTCGGTCAGCTCCGGCTATGCCTCCATGAGTTACGAGCCCGCCGGATACCAAGCTTCTGATCTGGTGCGTCTTGATATCCTGGTTGCCGAGGATCTCGTCGAGCCATTTTCCAAAATCGTCCCGCGCGAGCTTAGCTATCTCGAAGGCAAGCGCATCATCGAGAAGCTCAAGACGATCATCCCCCGCCAGTGGTTTGCCGTGTCGCTCCAGGCGGCCATCGGCGGCAAGATCATCGCTCGAGAAACGATAAGTGCTCTACGCAAAGATGTGACCGGCTATCTCTATGGCGGTGATATTACGCGCAAAAATAAGCTTTTGGACAAGCAAAAGCGCGGGAAGAAAAAGATGAAAGAACGAGGTAGTGTCGAGATCCCTCAGGCGGTGTTCTTGGAAATGCTCAAGAAATAGCGCTATACTAGAACTGGAAGAGGGCGATGACCAAGAAAGCGATCGATGCGATGATCGTAAGGCCGGCCACTAGCGCTTTGATAATATGCAGAGTCCGTTGTTTCATATGATCATCTTACGAGAAAACGAAAAAATAATAAAGAGGGCGTGGCAGCACTGGACGGCTCTGGTTCCCCGCATCCTGATGTGGGCTGTTATCTTGGGATTCTTGTTCGCCGTGCGATATAGCGGGGACTTTGATTTTTACGGTGAGTGGCGATGGGTCGGTTTCATCGCAAGCGCGCTCGCGGTGATCGGTATGTTCTGGAAAATCGCTCTGTGGCGCGCGTCCGTCGTAGTCCTCACGAATCAGCGGGTCTATTGCGGCGTGCGCACCGGCATATTTTCAAAAACGGTTATCGAGCTTTTGTATAAGGACATCAAGGAAGTATCGTATGTGCGGGAGGGAATCATGGCGTCGATATTTCGCTACGGCGACCTCCATCTCATGAGCGCCGCGGATGCGACGCATGTATTTGAGCGTATTCCAAAGCCGGAGTATCTCGTTGAAATTATCAACAAAGTCAGATGAATAGAATCCTCAGCTCCTCATGGGTGACGGTCATCGGACTGGTGGTCCTTGCGGTGGTCGGTGCCAGCCTGGTTCGCCGGGAACCCCAGCTTGCCGCGGTGAAGCAAGAGCGCGAGTACGTCCGAAAGAGCATTGATGCGGCGCGCCTGGAGCAGGAAGAGCTTGATCGTAAGCAAGCGTATTATCAGAGCACTGGCTATCTCGAACAGCAAGCGCGGATCAAGCTCAATTATAAGAAGCCGGGCGAGCATGTCGTCTATATCTACCGCACCGCGAGTGAGCCGCAAGAAACGAAGCCGGAGGAGTCTCTTACCAATCTAAAACTTTGGTGGTATTATCTGATTGGTAAAAAATAAAGCGGGTGTGGTTCAATGGTAGAACACGACCTTCCCAAGGTTGAGACGAGGGTCCGATTCCCTTCACCCGCTCTGTGAAAATCCGCTATCTCATTTTTTTCGTTGTCGCGTTTGCGGCGGGGATCGTGATATTTTTCGCTTGCCCGGTTGTCTCGCCGCAGCGGCTTTCCGCGCAAATCTACTCAAGCGCGAAAGCGCCTTTTACGATCCAGCCCCCGAAAGGCTGGACGGTAGATGAAAAAGGGGCGAGTGGTACGCTCGTCGTGCTGGTGAATCCCGTACCGGATCGAGAGGGTGATTTTTCGCTTCCTGCAAGCATCAATATCCTGAGCGAGCCCTTACAAGGACTTTCGCGGGAAGAGTACATCAGGAAGAGTAAAGAGAACCTCAAGCAGTACTTTCCCGACTATACGATTCTTCTTGATGAGGGGCACGTCTTTGAAGCTCGCTTTACCTCGCAAGGGCGCCTTATTCGCAATCGCCAGCTCATGGTCTTTTCGGAGGATGCGGCGTATATCATCACCGGTACAGCTCTTGCATCAGCGTGGGATGCGAATCATGAGGTTATCAAAGAAAGCCTCGGGACTTTTACCATTGTTGCCAAATAGCTAAGTTTTGTCCATAATGGACAAATGGCAACTATCGAGGAGAAAATAGTGGACATGTTGGCCAATATCCAGGCAATGCGAAAAATGCTTGGAAAAGTGCCAATACTTGAAAAAAGTGGCCACGAACCAAAAGATTTTATTCTGGGTGTCATCACTACTCATGGCTCGTTATCACAACACGAACTTTTACAGAAAATCGGTCAAAGAATCAGTGGGCGTACCGCAAGGCGACACCTGGATAAATTAATTGCGGAAGGGCTCGTCATTCGAGGCAAAGATGGGCGACAAGTGGTGTACCAAGCAGGGGATGATTTATCCACAAAAGCCCGCATTGACTAGCGGAAGTCAACCTGGTAAGATTTCTCCAGGGTTTGCGTCGTAATTTGTAGTATGCAATCAGCTCCAAGCACACACGGAAGAGTGTAGTATTTCTCTTCTTTTTGCGTGTCTGGAGTTGGTTGTTTAAAGAAAGAACTTTGACAATCAAGATAGGAACTGCGAGAGAAGTTTTATTTGAGTTTACGTAAAACTCATGTATCCGCTGTGGGTCGATGTATTGCACAGGACCACGGAGCATGAGTCAGTGATAGTTAATTCTTTCTTGGTGCCAGGTCGCATGACAAGGCACCAGGGAAAACAATTGGATAATCATTATGAGTATTGCTATAACGAGTCAGACGCGATCTTTCAAAAAGGTCCTTCTGATTGGAATCGCGGCTGCGGCATTGCTCGCGGTTGCTGGCTTCATCGCCATGCAAGCGACGAACGAGTCAGTCAATGCTGCGCAACCTGCAGACTACAGTCTGAAAGGTGGTGATCGTATTACCGCGCATGCCGCGGTAGGCGACCCTGATATCTATGTGGTAGGTGAAGCAAATCACCTGCAAGCATTTAAGAGAAACTTTAAGAGCGTAACGATCTGTAACTTTTACGGACAATTCGGCCCCGGCGGATGTTTCGCCCCAGGCCTGAAGCAAGTGCCCGCGTCAACTCGTGATGCGTTTCCCACTTCCTGCTACTACACCAACGGTGATACCGATGACAAAAAGGTGTGGTACATGGAGTCCACGGGTGCCGACACTGGTACGCTTCACCATGTCCAAGTTTCCGGAGCAGAAGCAGTCGCGGGTGATCCTCTCTTCTTCATGAAGCTCTTCAGGATCAATAACCTCGAGGCGAACTACTACGCCATCGGAGCTCCTTACACGAGCATGAGTCAGGTTCCTGCCTGCTCAACCGGCGAAGGACAGACTCAAACCCCGACCCCACCAAGCGGACCTATTTCCGTCAGTTTGTCTGCTGGAAATCCTGGAGCCCAGACCATTACTAAAAATGCTGTTGGAGTTGAGATGTTGAGAGCCAGATTTAGCGGTAATGGTACAGTTAATACTGTTACGGTTAAACGATTAGGTCCTGGCGCGACAGCTGATTTCAGCAACATTTATGTTTATGATGGAGCCACGAGATTGACTTCAGGCAAGTCATTCTCATCTTCATCCGGCGAAGCTACCTTCCTATTGAATGTTGGCGTGAGTGGTATTAAGGAGCTTTCCATTCTCGCAGACATGGCAGGGGGCGCAGCCACAGCCGGTAATGTTAACTATGTTCAATTGGTAAGCGCCACGGTAACTGGTGGTGCGGCCGTATCGGGCACTCCTTTGAATGGCAATAACTTTGCCCTTTCAGGTGCTTCATCCGGTACGCTTGATGTTGCCAAAGTTGGCTCAATTTCCAACCCAACAGTTGGGCAGAAGCAAGCCCAGCTTTCAGAGTTCAAGCTTACGGCAAATACCGAAGGTGCTTCCGTTAAGCGTTTGACTCTGTTGAATGGCGGAACCTTAAAGCCATCAGATCTGACTAACCTCAAACTGACTACAGGGACAATGACATGGAATGGTTCGGTTACGACCGACAGCTACATCGTCTTTGACCTTGGTGCAGGCTACACAATAGCCAAAGGTGCAAATGCTACCTTTAAAGTTTGGGGAGATGTGGGTGGAAAGAAAGACGAGACAGTCGATCTCTACTTTGAGAACGATTCAGATATCTTGTCTGTCGGAGACCAGTATGGACAAGGTATGGCAGAGGGAACCAACACCCTTGATACTGCAGCCGAAGCTGATACCTTGACGCTTCAGGGTGGAGCGTTGACCTTGGTATACAATGGTCCCGGAGCTTCTACGGTGGGTACTTCAGTTACTGATGTTACCCTGTTGAGATATTCAATCACTGCTGCAAGCAACATTGAAATCAAAAAGACAGAGCTCACTCTCTGCGCTGACCAGGCCGGGGACGGTACATATGACACCGAGACCACTGAAGGAGATTGGGATGACGTGACGGATGTTAAAGTTTGGAATGAAGCTACTAACAGTGTTGTGATTGGTCCAAAAGACGGTACTGCATTTGACCATGCTGATGGCGACTGCGGAGCAACGGGAAGCGGTGTTCAGGAATCATTCACTGATACCCTCGACCTTGCTGCTGGCGTAACCTACAACTTCAAGGTTACCGCTGATATTGACACTTCGCTTGTCGCAGGTGAATTGATTGCGGGTAGCATTATCAAGGTTGTTCTTGATGACTATAGCGATGATGCAGGCGATGTTACGGTTATGAAATATTCCGGCACAAACACTGCAGTTGCTGCCGCGGATATTGTCCCTCGAGCGGATATTTCTGGTTCCGACATCACACTCTCTGCATCCTCATTGACCTTGAGCTTGTCTGGCACTCCAGCCGACCAGACAACGATCAGAGGAACGCAGAATGTTGATACAGTCGGTATCACCTTTGCCGCAGGTCAAGCTTCCGCGTTAAAAGTTACCACGATTAAAATCACCGGTTATGCCGCTGAAACAGCAGGTGGAACCTATGACGAAGGTGTTGCCCCTTCAGAAGATACAGGCATTTCTGTTGCAAACGCGGTTTCTTCAGTTGAATTGTATGAAGCCGGCAGCGGAGCATTGGTTGCCGGTTCGAACAAAGTAACCAGCAACTTGCTTGGTACTGCTGGAACAGGCACGATGACGTTCTCGAACCTAACATGGGATATTCCAGCCGGTACGAGCAAGACATTGTTGATCAGAGTTGATCTGTCCAACAATACCGCTTCGGGATCCGCTGGAGATGGCTATGCCTTCGATATCGGCGCTGTTGGTGATGTTACGGCGTTGGATTCTGATTCCGACACGGTCAATGCCGGCAATGCCAAAGTGAACGGCACGGTTGCTGCTCCGACCCAGGTGGTGACCGTTAAGAATAGTGGTTCTATGACGCTGGCTACTTCCGCTGATACCCCATCAAAGGGTGCTATCTATTGGGGACAAGTAGGTGCGCCGGTTTCCACATTCAGATTGAGCGCTACGGATGAAGGTCAATACATTGAGAAATTGACGATTGCCGCTTCTGCTTCTGGAGAGCTTACAGACGCAGCTGCGAATGTCAAAGAAGTTGTCCTGACTTATAAGAATAAAGCTGGCAGTTCGGTTACGGTCACACAGTCATTTGGCAACGCAGCTTCTGTTAACTTTGCCTGGGCGAGCACCGACGCCAATAGACCGTATGTGCCGCAGGACTCAAGTATGGATTTGGCTGTTAAAGCCAATATGAAGACGAAGGCAGAAGGTGCTACGCAGACCAATGCCAGTCCGCAAGAAGTATTCTTCTCGTTGGATCTGGTTGATAGTTTCAACGGAAGCTATGTAAACGGATTTAGAGCGGTTGGTGCAGGTTCCGGTACTGTTATCGACGGTACGGGTACGAACATCGCCGATGTGCTTGGTGGCAACAACCAGTATGTCTATCGGGTATTTCCTAAATTGGAATTAGTGCCTCTAGCCGGACCGTATAACTTGATTGGTACGCCAACTGTGTTCAAGTTCTCAATTACGGCCATGGGTCTAGCCGATTCCACATTGAGATTTGACAACGAAGCTGCCGGTTCGGGCTCAATCAAGTTTGAGATCCTGTCATCCGGTTCTACCGATGGGGATACCAGCGTAACTACCTATGATGATTCAAATAGTGAAATCATAGACACCCTCACATTAACCGATGATGGTAATGCCGGTACCGATGCTTCCTACAGCATGGACTTCACGTCCAAGGATATTGAGATAGCTGGTGGAACGACAAAGACGTTCCGAATTCAGCTTAACTCAACAACCGTGTACGATGATGCCGCTACTCCAGGAACAAGCGCTGACTACTTCCAAGTGGTATTGCGCGATACTAGCGCGGACGATACCGCTCTGGTTAATTGGGTAGCCAACTATGATGGAACTACAAATTCTGTAGACCAGGCTTCAGTAGCCGGTGTCTTAAGAAGTGTGCCATTGTTTGGCCCGACCTTTACCAGGAACTAGTCTCTGGTAGTATCTGGTTATCCACAAACCCCTCCGCTTTATGCGGAGGGGTTTTGGTTTGCATTTTTATTATGTTTTGCTACAATTTACGTCATGAATATCACTAAAAAAAGCATTACGTGGCTAGCAATTTTGACAGTGATCACGTCTCTCATTGTTGCTTATGCTTTAGTATCTGATGTCCAACAAATATCTGATGTCAAGGTCCCTCTACCTACCAGTGACGGCAGGACGACATTTATTAACGAGACGGTTCCATGGTCATTATTGCTATCCGATGCCTCTTGTGAATTGAAGGGTGAGGTAAAATTCTTGAATCATACCACCTACGACAATCAAGATGCCCTCTTGGTTTATAGTGGGATAGACCATCCCGGAAGAAATGTTTTTTGGACGATAACCCCAAAAGATACCATATCCGTAGGACCGAATCTTTTTTCCGCCATGCCTATTCCAAATGGGGAAAGTCTATTGGGGATATCATTGCCTCCGAGACCAAAATACAAGAAATACGACGTTACAGCTAGAATTCAATATGAACGTCTTGTTGATGAAGATGGCAAATTTGTTTCCGAGAAAGGGGTAGCAAGGTCTTTTGAAAAACAATGCGAAGGGAAAACGACCATAGTATTACCATAATGAAACGAATTCTTGTCATAGGTACAGTTATCGCTTTGGCAGTCGCTGTTTTTTTTCTTCAGCGTTTTATGAGTCGTACTGACGTGCCACAAGTTACGTCGTTGCCTTCCGATGGCGGGTTGCCATATCGGCTCCCTGAAGGATTTGAAATTACAGTTTCATTTAAAGAATTATCCGAACCGCGCGTGATTGTTTTTGACTCTCATGGACGCATGCTGGTAAGTGAGTCTTCATCGGGACGAATCGTGATACCAGGGAAAGGAGTATTGCTTGAAAACCTCGACCATCCGCACGGTCTTGCATTTTACACGGACCCGACTAGCAAGCAAGTGTACCTCTACGTTGCGGAAGTACGCGAAGTGAGCCGGTATCCATATAACACAGAGACAGGGACGATCCAGTCCACACAGCGCAAAAATATCATGAACTTACCCGAAGGCGGTCGGCACACTACCCGCACGATTGGATTTGGAAAAGATTTTCGAACACAACCAATCGTAGCAGGATTGCCTCAAGGAAATTTTTTGGCGCCCATAAAACTATATACGAGCATTGGCTCGTCCTGCGATGTATGTCTAGAAGATAGCTGGAAGTATGCAGCGATCCTTGAGTCTGATCCGGAAGGAACGTATGCGGCCGAAGTTGCCGGAGGATTGCGCGATGTAGAATTTTTCACCTTTCATCCGACGACGGGTATGCTGTGGGCATCGGAACAGAGCCGCGCTGATTTTCCTGATGAAATTAATATCATCGGGCCGACTCTGAAATATGGCTGGCCGTACTGCTATGGCGGTCAAAAGCGCGATGAGTCATTTACACAAAAATCGGATCGGACAGACCTTCCGATGGATTGCGTACAAACTGAACCGCCCGAGATTGAATTACCGTCTCACGCTGCGCCGCTTGGCATTGCGTTTATTCCTGAAAACTGGCCTGCACCATGGGCGGGACGATTACTCGTTGCCGTGAACGATACCATACGCTGGTTTGATGTTGATGAAACGGGGCACGTCAGGTCTTCGGGAGATTTTGTGACCGGATTTCTCGTCAATGGCAAAATCTTTGGTCGTCCTGTCGATCTCAAATTTGGGCCGGATGGGGCGTTGTATATTTCAGATGATACAGCCGGTGTTATCTACAAAATTTCTTCAACGTCGTGAATCATTGTCTCAAAATTAAATTTCCGTAGCACTGCTTGATGGCCCTGGATGCTAAACTTTTGACGAAGAGCACTGTCCTCAATAAGAATTTTTATTTTTTTTGCGATGTCATCAGAATGTCGCGGTTCGACGAGAAATCCACTTTCTCCCTCTATGATCATTTCAGGAGCTGCCCCGACGCGGGTGGCTATGACGGGAATACCTGTTGCCATGGCTTCCAGGATCGCCCAGGAAAATCCCTCTTTTACTGAAGGAGAAACATATACGTCAAACGCCTTTAGATAGCGGGAAGCATATTTTACATTGCTGAGCACTATTTGCCGATACCCCTCTGGGTGGTGGGGAAGATATTTCAACCCTTTCGTAGGATAATTACGTGCAATCGTACCGACGACGAATGCATCAAGGGGAAGCCCGAGTTTCGTTCGCGCCTCTTCTCTCGCATAAAGTTTTAGATTGGCAATGTCGAGGCCATTATGGATCAAAAGTACGTTATTTCTCGGACGAATGCGGAACTGCTGTGCTTGCAAGAGATCATGTTGGTTGTTTACGATAATAATATCTTTCCATTTCGCGGCGAAGCGCTCGGCCATAATAATAAGCTGCCGTCGCAGCCACGATTGAGGGTCATTAAACGCCCATCCGCCGATCCTATAGATTACTCTCACGTTTTTTCCTCGTGCCGCCCACGACCCGATGAATCCCGCCTTGGTGCTTAATAAAAACAATGTATCGGGGCGGAAATTTCGTATCAACCTCTTGATTTCAAAGATCGCCCGGATGTCATGCCATGGTCGGGGATTACGAACAAGATGTTTCAGGGTGGTATTAGGTATCTTTAGATTGTTGAGGTGGTCGGTAAAATGCGCATCGCCGGTCGATCCGGTGGCGACCAAGACCTCGTAACGTTCTGCGTCGAGGTGCGGGATCAGCATACTTAAGAATCGCTGGGCGCCGCCAAATTCTGATTGTGTGATGATAAAGAGAATTTTCTTCTTCACCTTGAAAAAATAGCAGTTTTATTGTATTTTATCAAGATGCGTGTATTGATTTTGACGACTGAATACCTTCCAAAAATTGGCGGCTCCGAGGTTGCAATTGCCAATCTTACGCGCCGACTGCCTGAGGTTACGTTTGATATCATAAGCTCCGGATGGGGAGGAAAGTGGCTCATGCCCATCACGGGATTCTTTAGAGGCCTTCGTCGCGATTATGACGTGATTCATGCCTGGCAGGCGTCATATGCTGCCGGAGCGGGAGTTTTGCTCAAGCTGGTGCGTCCCAAAACGCCGTTTGTCGTCACGCTTCAGGAAGGCAAAGATTTGGGCAAGCAAAGCTTTTTCGTAAGATTTTTTAGGAGCTTTATTCTCAGAAAAGCTGATGCCATTACGGCGATCAGTAATTATCTGCTTGAGTATGGCCGCAGGGTGAATACTCATGCTGGATACTATTTGTTGCCTAACGGAGTTGATGTCGGTAAATTTGAAAATCAAATTTCAAAAATCAAAATTCAAGAAAAAATTCTAATCACTGTGTCGCGGCTCGTGCCAAAAAACGGCCTTGACATACTAATCTATGCAATGCAGAGCTTGCCAGAATACGAGCTAAGGATCGCAGGGGAGGGCCCACAGGAGAAAGAGCTGAAAATGCTCGTGCGGCGGCTCAATATGAGCGATCGGGTATCATTCCTCGGTACCGTGAGCCAGGAGGCCCTGCCGGGCCTTTTACAGCGTTCTAGCGTGTTCGTGCGGCCCTCACGATCCGAAGGGCTCGGAGTCGCCTTTCTGGAGGCTATGGCGGCCGGGGTGCCGGTTATTGCCACGCCGGTAGGTGGCATTCCGGATTTCCTAAAAGATCACGAGACAGGTCTTTTTTGCAGGGTTAATGATCCCGAGTCGATCGCAAGAGCTGTTCGTGAACTTGACCAACGCCCGGAGCTTCGCGAGAAGATCGTCGCCAACGCCCGGGAATTAATGCGGACATGCTATGATTGGGATATTCTTGCCAAGCAATATTATGAAATTATCAGTCATCATTCCGGTATATAACGAGCGAGATACTTTGGGAAAGGTGATCCAAGCCGTCAAAGCGGTCTCGTTGGACATGGAGAAAGAGATTATCATTATCGATGACGGATCAACTGAGCCCGTGCGGGAAGCTACGATTGCTTTTGAGAAAAACCGGGGCAAGGGCGCGGCTCTGCGAGCAGGATTTGTGCAGGCGACGGGCGATGTTATTATTATTCAAGACGCTGATCTTGAGTACGATCCAAAGGATTATCCGGTGCTTTTGGGGCCGATCTTGGAAGACAAAGCGGATGTGGTCTATGGTTCCCGGTTTATCGGCAATCAGCCGCGTCGCGTACTCTACAACCACCACTTCATAGCAAATAAGTTTTTAACATTTTGTTCAAATCTTTTTTCAAATATCAACCTTTCCGACATGGAAACGGGGTATAAAGTTTTTTCGCGTGCCGCCCTTGATGCAATTTTGCCCTGCTTGACCGCGGATCGCTTTGGCATTGAAGTGGAGTTGACCGCCCAGATCGCCAAGCACAAACTTCGCGTCTACGAAGTCGGCATTTCGTATAACGGCCGCACGTACGAAGAAGGAAAGAAAATAACCTGGAAAGACGGAGTAGCCGCGCTGTGGCATATTGCGTACTATAATTTTCGCCCATGCAAAAAATCCTGATTACCACCGGCATTTACCCTCCCGACATCGGCGGGCCGGCCACGTACGCAAAAATGCTCGTCGATCACTGGGGTGATCGTGCCACGGTGGTAACCTACACTAAGGTGTTACGCAGGTTTCCCAAGCCGTTTCGGCAGCTCATCTATCTTTGGAAAACGTGGCGGCATAGTGCCGGGGTGGATGCAGTGTACTCCCTGAGCGCCCTGGGAACCGGCGTAGCGACGATATGGGTCGCCCGATGGCGTCGCAAGCCGTTTTTTGTCAGGGTGGTTGGTGATCGGGTGTGGGAAGATGCGATCAATCAAGGGAAGACCCCATTGCTGATTGGTGATTTTCAAAAAACCAAGCGAGGCTGGCGCCAGCGATTGCAAGTCAAAGTATGTCAGCGCGCACATGCCGTTATCGTGCCCTCGGCGTACCTCAAGCGCCTGGTCCAGGGATGGGGGATCGCTCCTGAAAAGATCAAAATCATTCCCAACAGTGTCGAAATTCCGGCTTTTCTCGAAACCAAAGAAGAAGCACGCACGGCACTTGGCATTCACGGCAAAATCATTTTGAGCGCCGGGCGTCTGGTGCCCTGGAAGGGATTTCGGCTGCTCATTAAGCTGATGCCTGAGCTTTTGAAATTAAATCCCTTTTTTCGGCTGGTCATCGTGGGCGAAGGCCCCGACCGTGAGCATCTTGCGGCCATGATTAAGAATCTTAACGTGCAACAAAAAGTATTTTTGGTAGGGAAAAAATCGTCCTCTGAGCTTGCCCGATATGTGCGAGCTGCCGAGCTTTTCGTGCTCAACACCGGCTACGAAGGCTTCTCTCACCAGATTCTTGAAGCGATGGCCGCCGGCGTGCCGGTGGTGACGACGAACGTCGGAGGCAATCCGGAATTGCTGCGGCAAGGGGAGAACGGCTTCATGGTGAAGTACAACGACGAGTTTAATCTCCTGGAGGCGATCAAGACGCTTTGGCAATCTCCGGAGTTGCGGGAAAAATTCATTGAAGAAGGTAAAAAGATCGCGTCGCAATTCACGGTGGCACGAATGATCCAAGAAACCGAAACAATACTTCACACATGAAACTTCTTATGATTTCAGGCCGAGGCGCAACCGAGACGGCGCGCGGAAAACGCAACGCGTTTTATAATACGTTGGAAGAACTTCACAAGTATTTTGAGAGCATTGACGTGGTTTGTGAAGCGAACGCAATGCTTTTTGGCAATGTATTTTTTCATTCTGAAGTTCCCGATAAGAAATTTGATGTCATGACGGTCCATGAATATTTTCCATTTCGGAATGGTCGCTTGGCGGCGAAGATTTGGAAGGCGACCAGGACACCGTACCTTCTTGAAATTCATCACGTGCCCGGCTATCCGCGCGCGGCGAGCGCGCGCGAGTGGATTGCGTGTGCCGCCACAAGGCTATATATCGCTCACGACGCGCGACACGCCACTGCTGTGCGCGTCGTGAATCAACAGCAAGCACCGGAATTTTTGATCCGTGCTGGCGTGCCGGCTGAAAAAATAAAATATATTCCATCGATGTATATCGATACGGAAATTTTTAAGCCGATGAACTTGGAGAAAAAATATGATTTAATTTTTGTAGGACGCCGGGCCAAAAATAAAGGGGTCGAGCTATTTGAAAAAGCAGGGCGTGGTTTTAAGACACTTATTGTAGATGGTTGGGCAAAGGATTCACAAGAACTTGCGAAACTCTATAATGAGTCTCGGCTCCTGATCGTGCCGTCGTACAATGAAGGCGGGCCGCGCGTCATGCTTGAGGCCTTGGCGTGTAGCACGCCGGTACTATGCACGCGCGTGGGATTGGCGCCAGAGCTTTTGCCCGAGGACTTACTGATCGATTGGTCCGTAGACGATATCGTTGCAAAGACACAGCGGGTGCTTGCCGGCGAGGTACACGTCGACGGACCGGCAATTGCCGCTCGATTTGAGAAAAAAGCTATGATCGCAAATTACGCAGAATTTCTTCAGCACGCTTTGTCACCAAAGCGCCGAACTCAAAGTTCGTGAGCGGTAGCGCGTGGGATGCGATGGATGAAATGAAGTGCTCAAGTTCATTGCGGAGCGGTTCGCTTTGCTTCGGTGCCGTGACATCGTCGTAGACTGCGCCGCCGCGCGAGCCCAGCAGGGTGATCCGCCTGATTTTTTCAGGGAACACGCGGGATACTGCCAGATGTGCCGTCAGGCCGCTTTCGAAAACAATCGTAACTGCGGCGATGTCCGGTGAATTTTTGCCGGTTACGGAAACGATGTCCCCGGGATGGAAAAGGTGTTCGATGATCGCGAGATCGTGCACTCCAGCATCCATGAAAACTCCGATGTCATCTCTGATGGGACCGTCGGAGAGGTGTTCGCCGAGGTAAGCAATCGTGCCTTCCGTTGGTAGGAATCGTACGCCGTCGTTGAAGAGGTATTGGTAGCCGACCATAAAGATTCGATTGCCGAGCAGCGGTCTGATCGATTCTGTTTCAGCAACCGACATACATATAGGCTTTTCAACGAGTACATGCTTGTTTGCTCGCAAAGCCTTACAAATTAATTCTGCATGCGTTGACGCGGGTGTGGCGATAATCACCGCGTCTATGTTGGAGTCGCTGAGAAGATCTTCAGGTGATCGTGGGGTGTGTCGCGTAGCGATTCCCGCAAGTTCAACGCCTGCCATATTGCCAAGCAAACGCTCATAGTGTTTACCAAACCTGCCATTGCCGATGAGACCAATACGAATCACCGTTCAATGAATTTCACGCGTACCGTATCGGACTCGTAGTGCTCTTGGCTGCGGGACATGGTTGAGAGCACGATCCACTCGGTATTTTCCAAGAATTTAAAGGCATGGATGCGTTTGGGGGGAGAAAAGATCATGTCGCCTTTTTTTAAAATCGCTTTCTCAACTTTTTTGCCGGCAATTGCTTTTTCATAATATGTCATCTTACCTGAGAGCATGTACACGTAATGCGTGTCTTGTTTGTGGTAGTGGTTTGCCCGCACGGTGCCCCTCTTGCCAGTGATATACAAAATACTGCGGATTTTGGTTTTCCCATCATCCAAAATCTTCGCAATCACTCCGCGAGCGTCCTTAAAATCCGGCTTGATGTTTTTGGTGAGATATAGCATGGGTGAATTATACACAACCCCCAAAAAAAATCCACCCTCCCAGCACGGAGCCGGGAGGGGATGGTCGAGCGGTGAGCACGCGGGGTCGCATGCGTCACCGACGGTACAACAGCGTGAAACCACGCGCTTCGTCCTGGTCGCTTGGCAGTTCCCAGGCGCGCAGGATGCGGGGAGGGAGAAAAACGTACTCTCCTGCCCGCAGTACCCGACAACGCCGGTGACAGGTGGTGATAACCGTCAACCTGCCCTGGGAGACGGCCACCAGTTCCCAGAGACCAGAGTCGCACCGACTCTTGAGCTGGTACTTGCCAGGAGCGTACTTGTCAGACCGCGCAACCCAGACTTTGAGCAGTCCGCTCTGTGAGTGTCCCGGATGGTTAGTCGGCAGAGCGTCGCCAACCAACCACTTGCCTCCTCCTGCACAGTCCGCCTCGGTGAGGCGCCCGAAAAGGATTCCGTTTTGCTGTCGACTTACTTTCGTACGTCACCTCGTGATCTTGCGCCGCTTGAGCTCGCGCGCTGCGAGCTTCGCGGTGTGGAAATGGTGGGTTCGGATGCCATACTGCTGGGCTGCTTCGCAGTAGGCGAGCACGTCGTCGAAGTAGAGAATCTCTGACGGTGGCACGCCTGCTTTGCGAATTGCCACGTCATACATCGATGCCTCGGGCTTCATAGCGCCGACCTTGTAGCTGGTCACGACGCGATGGAAGCGAAGCTTGGTGATCTTCACAATCCACCGGAAGCGATGCGGGTCGGTATTCGAGAAGGCGATAAGCTTCACGCTCAGTGGGAGCTGACTGATGAGATCGAGCATCCCTTTGTTGCACGTGAAGATATCGTCGTAAACTTCCCAAAACTTCTGTGCCAGGATGCGTGCGCCGAGGCGGTGGGTCAACTCCCGGCGATACTGCCCGGAATTGATTTTCCCACGCTCGAACTGTTCCAGGAGCGCCATGCCTTCTGAACCGTTGACGATTCGGTCCACGTCGGCGAATGGTCTTCCAAGGAGTTTTGCGAACGCTCGGGACACGCGCTGGCGGTCAAAGAAGACCACCACGTTGCCGAGATCGAGCCAAATTGCCTTGATCATGCTGGTTTCCTTTCTTTTCTCCTCTTGCCGAGGCGATGTATTTATGGCATACTTTTATGATGCTGTCAAATTCCAAACGACTTTTGATTATTTGTCAAAAAGTGGATGAGCAAGATGATTTGCTCGGTTTTTTTGTTGGGTGGATCAGGGAGTTCCAGAGGTATTTTCAGGTGGAAGTAGTGGCACTGCACGGACCACAACCACGACCCAAGCTAGTGCGCTGGATGGTATTTGTCTGGAATGTGCTACGCGCGGCGCGGCGTTCCGACGCCGTGTTTTGCCACATGTCGCCGATATTTGCCGTGATCGCAGCTCTTGGCGGCAAGCCGGTCTCTTTGTGGTATCTTCACAGGTCGGTAACATGGAGATTGAAACTGGCGCAAAAATTTTCTCAAAAAATATTCACGGCATCTGCCGAAAGCTTGCGACTGGAAAGCAAAAAAATTGTTGCGGTCGGTCACGGGATTGATGCGGCTAGATTTGCAACAAAGCGGGATTGGCGATCCGCGGAAAGAATTTTGAGCGTAGGCCGTATTTCTCCGATTAAAGATTTTGAAACTCTTTTGCGCACCGGTCTGCCAGTTACGATCGTAGGCAGACCGATTATGTCTGGAGATGCTGAATATTTTGAAAAATTGAAGCAGTATAGCAATGCAAATTTTGAAGGATTTGTACCCTACATAAAAATGCCCGAATACTATGCCAACGCGGATATCTTTGTAAATTGTTCACCAACCGGCGGCATAGACAAGGCGGTACTGGAGGCCATGGCCAGCGGTTGCATCGTCCTAGTGTGCAACGAAGCATTTAGGAACGACCTGCCACCGGAGCTATTTTTCAAAGATGGTGATTCTGCGAACTTGGCCGATGCGATCAGACGCGTGCAATCCAAATCTCCGCAGGAACTGCAATCGCTCTCAGGGGCGTTACTCCAGCGCGTGAGGTCCAAACATGCCCTCACAGCGACGATTCACAATATAGCAAAACATATTGCTTTTTAGTAGATTCTCATATACTGTTCATAGCATGTTGGACATTGTACACGAAGATATCCAGACTATTGTGCGAGGCATACAGAAAGATTCCAAAAAGTTTGCCGGTAAAACCGTGCTAGTAACCGGTGGTGCCGGTTTTTTGGGAACATTTTTTGTCGGTGTATTTGATGCGCTTAACAAGAAGATACTGTCCAAACCCTGTAAAGTGATTGTTCTTGATAATTTCATCACCGGCCGAGAGAAAAACGTTCTTGGCCTAACATTCGGGAAGCATATTTCACTCGTCCAGCACGATGTGCGCACTCCCTTTATTCCCAAAGGTTCGGTTGACTACATCATCCATGCGGCGGGTATCGCTTCACCTGTTTTCTATATGGCGCATCCTTTGGAAACGATTGAGGCAGCGACCAAAGGCCTACAGAATATGCTTGAGCTTGCGCGCAAAAAGAAACCGACGAGCATGCTCTCGTTTAGCTCCAGCGAGGTATACGGCGATCCGCATCCCGATTATATTCCAACACCAGAAACATACCGTGGCCATGTTTCTTCCATCGGACCACGTGCCTGCTACGACGAATCAAAGCGTCTGGGCGAGACCCTTTGCATGACCTATCACAAGCTATACAAAGTTCCTATCAACATCGTGCGACCTTTTAATGTCTATGGACCAGGTATGCGCCCCGATGATTATCGTGTCCTACCCCAATTCATCACCTGTGCTATGCGTGGCGATCCATTGCCAATCCATGGCAACGGAATGCAGACTCGGACATACTGCTACATAACCGATGCCATGACGGGGTTTTTCAAAGTATTGCTGTCAAAGCATACTAGCGAAGTCTTTAATATTGGCAATGAGCGACCAGAAATCAACCTAGTAGATCTTTCTCACCTTGTCATTTCGCTCATGGGCGATAATGTTACTGCAAAAAAAATACCATATCCATCAGTCTATCCTGCCGATGAGCCAAATCGTCGATGTCCGGATATTTCAAAATCCCGAACACACCTTGGGTATCAGCCGACGGTCAATCTCAAGAGTGGCATTGCGCGTCTTATGGCATGGTACCGAGCAACCTATGATGTTTCGAAGAACAACTTGTCGCGCGTGCAACTCACCTGATCTCGTCAGCGTATTAAATCTGGGAGCACAGCCCCCCGCAAATGCCTTCCTCCGGCTGGAGGATTTTGCGCATGAGCGGGCGTTTCCCTTGGAGGTATTCTTTTGTCGCTCTTGTACATTGCTTCAGCTTTGCGATATCGTCTCGCCAGAGCTCTTGTTCCGGGATTACGTGTACGTTTCTTCTACGTCGCCGATTTTCCAGGGGCACTTCCATCGCTACGCTGACTGGCTCATGGAGCGCTATGTCAGAAATGGCGATCTTGTTGTGGATATTGGTAGCAACGACGGTATCCTCCTCAAACCCCTCAAGGAGCGTGGAGCGAAGGTTCTCGGCGTCGATCCCGCAACAGGCATAGCACAGCGGGCTACCGGCGGAGGTATTCCCACCTTGCCGCACTTTTTTACCCAGGTTGTCGCCGGGGCCATCAAGCGGCGCCTCGGGGAGGCTCGTGTCATTACCGCCAACAACATGTTCGCCCATACCGATGCGACCGTGGATGTGCTCGCGGGTATTCATGAACTCCTGGCCCCAGATGGGGTATTTGTCGTTGAGGTAGCATACCTGGGAGATTTTCTTTCCGCCGGCTTTTTTGACACCGTATACCACGAACACGTTGCTTACTATTCGGTTCGCTCTCTGGAAGAGCTGGTAAGTCGCGCCGGGTTCCATGTCATCGATGTTGAGCATGTGCCGACGCATGGCGGATCCATTCGGGCGACCATGAGTACACAGCGGAAACGGCAACTCTCTGTTGACTATTTTCTCAAAAACGAAGAAGCGGCGGGACTCTACCGGGAAGCAACATACCATGCATTTGCAGAGAGGGTAGCACAGCAAAAACGGCGTCTTGTGGGAGAGCTTACGTCACTCAAGAAACGCGGTATGCGCATTGCCGGCTATGGCGCTCCCGCAAAAGGCAACACGCTTCTCAACTATGCGGGGATCAATAGCACGATGCTCGCATACGTCGTTGACGACAGTCCCTACAAGCAAGGACTGTATACACCGGGGAGCCATATTCCCGTCGTGCCTTTTGAGCACTTACTACGCCATCGTCCCGATTACCTTCTCCTTTTGGCTTGGAATTTTGCCGATGCTATCATGGAAAAGTGCCGTGCCGCGCTTGGCGATGGTATGCAGTATATCGTACCGATCAATGAACATTCTTTTCATCGCACCACCGTCTGAATTTACTCAAGGCATCAAGAGAACACTTGAGCGTCGTGGCGCGCGTGTTTTCTATATCAATGAGCGAACGAACTACTTGGTGCCACGGCCGTGGCGGGAAAGCATGTTGCTTTGGACCTTCACCATACGGAAATTTCAATTTCTTAAGAAAATCAATAAAAATATTTTTAATCGTCGTCTTTTAAAACTTATCACTACCTTTCGCCCGGACATCTTGCTTACAACAAAAGGCACCACCATTCGTTCATCCACCCTGGATGTCTATCGGTCTCGGGGAATCAAGACGGTGAACTGGTGGATGGAGAATCCATACTATCCGCTGTACTGGCCATGGGTAAAAAAACATTATGCTGATTTTCAATACTTTCTGGTGGTTGGCAGCGCGGCTGTCCAGGACTTGCCTTCGACGCTCCGATGTCGGGTATATTTCCTTCCGCCAGCCGTGAACGGAGAGACATTTGAGCAAATTAATATAACCGATGAAGATCGAAAACGGTATGCTTGCGATGTGTGTTTCGTGGGAGCGCGCTACCCGGAGCGTGAGGTCATGCTCTCCGCGGTCGCCCAGCTGGGGGTCAAGCTCAAAATTTTTGGCTGGCACGACTGGAAGACATCACCGCTGGTTTCCTTCTGGCACGGTCCACTGACGCCGCGAGAATTTGCCAAAGCATTTCGCATTGCTACCATATCGCTCAATAGCAATTTGTATCCTACACAGGGTTCTGTCAACCTCAAGACATTTGAAATTCTTGCCGCTGGCGGATTTGAACTCTGTGATTACCAAGAAGACATAACAAAACTCTTTGGAGAAGGCAAGGAGATAGAGATCTATCGCTCAACGGAGGAACTTCTCACGAAGATCAAATACTACCTCGCCAACCCTGATCAGCGCGATCGCATTGCCAACGCCGGGCATGCTCGGGTTATGCGCGACCACACCTTGGACGCGCGCGTTGAAGCACTCCTCAACACCATACAATGACCGTACTCTACTTTGGAATGTATGATCCCGCGTATTCTCGCAACAGTATCCTCATTAGCGGTTTGCGCCAAAACGGAGTTACGGTGCTCGAATGCCAAGACAAATCGCCAGGGCTGAAAAAATTTATTAATCTCTATCGAAAACACAAAACGTTCAAGGGCAAGTATGATGTGATGATGGTAGGTTTCATGGGACATATGATGGTGCCATTCGCGAAACTCACTACGCGAAAGCCAATTGTTTTCGATGCTTTTTTATCACTGTACGATTCAAATATTTTTGACCGTAAGTTGGCCGGACCGCACAGCCTGAAGGCATGGTACTACTGGATTCTTGACTGGCTTTCCATGCATCTGGCCGATCGTGTGTTATTGGATACTCAGGCGCACATTAACTACGCAAGCACAGCATTTCACGTTAAAAAAGAAAAGTTTGCGCGCTTCTGGATCGGTGTGCAAGATGCAATCTTTTACCCAAGAAACAAAACGAGACAAACAAATGCGTATGTTGTATTTTTCCATGGATCATTCATACCTCTTCAGGGTGTGGAATATATCATTCAGGCGGCCCGCATATTGCGTGGGCATGAAGACATTGAATTTTGGATGTTTGGCGGGGGACAAACAAAAGAATCAATGATACAATTGGCACGGGATTGTAATCTCGGCAATGTCAAATTTTTTCAGCATGTGCCCGTGACGGAAGTCGCCGAGAAAATGGCTGATGCTGACATATGTCTGGGGATTTTCGGGAAGACATCAAAAACGGCACGCGTGATACCGAATAAGGTATATGAAAATCTCGCTGCGAAAAAACCGACGATCACGGCGGATACGCCGGCGATCAGAGAGTTATTTACCGAGCAAGATCTTCTCCTTATCTCGGCTGCCGATCCCAAAAGCTTGGCGGAGGCAATTCTGAAGCTCAAAGGCAACCCCGATTTTGCGCAACGTATCGCAGAGCACGGATATCAAACAGTACAGCTCAGCGCGATTCCGCGCATATTGGGAAAACAACTCTATGAAAATTTGCTATTTTGGAAATTTTAACCCCGCGTACTCGCGCAACCGGGTAATCATCAAGGGTCTGGAGCATCATGGCGCCCGGATTGTTCATGAACTGCGCAAACCACATGATCTGGTGATCGTTGGCTACTCAGATTCGCGGTGGACCGTTCTCATCGCGTGGGTGTGGTGCCTGCTGAGCGGCAAGGCGCTCGTGTGGGACGCGTTCTACTCCCGCTATGATTCTTGGGTGTTTGACCGCAAACTGGCTTCGCCCCGCAGT
Source organism: Patescibacteria group bacterium (assembly GCA_038064015.1). GTDB lineage: Bacteria > Patescibacteriota > Minisyncoccia > 2-02-FULL-40-12 > IGHO2-01-FULL-4-A > JBBTSB01. The sequence goes on from JBBTUB010000013.1 coordinate 45,349, forward strand.
ATCAAGGGTTGGTATTATTGGTTACTGGATTGGCTGTGCTGCAGGCTTGCGGATCGCGTTCTTCTGGATACCTACACGCATATTGAATATTTTGTAAAAACATTCCATATAACGCGCTCGAAGTTCATTCGAGTGCTCGTCGGAACAGATGAAACCATTTTCCATCCTTTTTTGGGGTAAAATGATTCCGTTGCAAGGGGTACCATATATTCGGAAAGCAGCAGAAATTTTGCGTGGCGATCACGATATCTCTTTTCGAATTATCGGCGACGGTCAGTGGGTTCCATATGAGGATTTGCCGAACTTGATTCGGGCGGCCGACGCATGCCTTGGCATTTTTGGCGATACAGACAAAACACTTCGCGTGATACCCAATAAAGTCTATGAAGCGATTGCCATGGCAAAGCCAGTCATTTCATCAGATACGCCGGCGATCAGAGAGTTATTTACCGATCGAGAAAACATTCTCCTATGTCGTCGTGCCGATCCGGAGGATTTAGCGGAGAAGATTCTCGAACTAAGAAGGGACGAACAGCTCAGAACGCGCATTGCACACGGTGGCCACCAACTGTTTCTCTCGCGATGTACCCCGAAGATTATTGCAGCAGATTTGTTACGTGATCTCGCAGATTTGTAAGTACCCGATCGGTGGCATCGTACGAGGCAATGACGTCAGGATCTTTAATGATGGCACGAAGATCGGCAGTCGTAAGGTCGGAAACAAACATAGGGTCTTCACGAAATATGGTGCGGTAGAGTTTCTCAAATTGAGCCACTCCATAGAGCGTGCGCGCCATGACGCCGTTCAGTGAGCCCTTTTTGAAGTGTGGTGCGGCACGGAGCGCATCGAGCGCAAATCGTTTTCCGTATCGCATCAAAAAAATTCGGGGTGCGCTCAGGCCGTCAAACCCTGTCACGCGGTTCTGGTAGCGGTCGGTGATGATTTCCATACCCTCCTTGAGGAGCTGTTCATTCGCATAGTCGGCGCAGTCATACCCAAAGGGTTCTTTGGTTCTCGGGGGAACCACACGGGTAACAAATGGACGCTTTACATTTTTGAACGAAAGTTTGCGTTGGAGAAACGCCGAACGTTTCAGGATGAGTGCATAGGATCCCATGGGCCGGTAGGTATGTTCTCCAATGCGAATGGCGTACCAGTCTCGCGGTGCCAGAGAAATTGCCGCGGTAGTCGGACGTTCCACATCGTGGACGGCATCAGTTAAATCCGCTACGATGTACTTGTCGTCATCGCATAGGAATACTATCTCGGCATTGAGGTAGTTTGTCAGGAACACATCAATTTTTTTTCCATGGGCGAGATTGGCAAATCGCACCACGCTGGCGCCCGGTACCCTCTCTGGCTGTAGGGTCCCGGCGCAGTCCACGATAACCTTGTTCCATGAAGGGAGGTATCGTTGGGCAAACCAGTGCCACACTCGGGCGTAATCCGGTGAGATGGAAAACGTTAACATGGTGGGGCCTGAATCTTTTTGCCGGCGCAAGCTCGTAAGTACCCCAAGCGTGCCGAGTGCGGTTTTCGGGAAGCTTTGGAATTTGAAGATTCTCAACGCGCGCGGTACCGATCGGTACAGGGGAAGCATACGGGTAATCCTATATGAGAATTTGGTATATCACAAATGCCAGCATGCCGTCGCCCAAGGCGCATAGCTTGCAGATCATGAAATCCTGCGAAGCATTTGCCAATGCCGGGGTTTTGGTAGCGCTGGTACTTCCCACCAAAGTGCGCGTGATCAAGGATAATCCCTTTACGTACTATGCCGTCAAGCGGAATTTTTCGATACAAAGAATTCCTGCACTTGATCTCATTTGGCTTCTTCCGGAGCGCATAGGGTTTTACCTCAATGCGCTGACGTTTTGCATATCCGCGATCTTTTTTGCATTGACATATGTTCGTCGCGGCGACATTACGTATTCACGCGATTATGCCACGCTTGCCGTGCTATGTTTGTTTGGATTTCGTCCTGTTGCCGAAATTCATGACTATCGCTCTCAAAAACCAAAAAAACTAATAGCTTTTATTTTGAAACACACACGCGCGGTCATCGTAAACTCCGAGGGCACGAAATCATTACTCATGGATCATTATGTATGTGACACTAAAATTCTCGTTGCGCCGAATGCCGTTGATCCAGCTTTTTTTGATATTTCAGAAACAAAAGAACAGGCGCGGGAAAAACTCGGATTGCCGCAGGATAGAATCATCATCAGCTATGTGGGACGGATGAGCGTGGCGGGCGCAGGTAAAGGGATCGAGTCACTGCGCGAGGCCTATGAGCATATGCGCCACCGTGACCGTACGGAGCTGCTTATCGTAGGCGGAGCTGAATTATCGATACCCTATAGCATGGTTCCTCTCTATCTTCGTGCTATTGATATTGCCGTGATTCCGTTTCCTGGCTCCCAGCACGCAAAAACCACCTCGCCGATCAAGCTGTTTGAATATATGGCCGCCGGCAAGGCGATTGTGATTGCTGATTCGCCCGACCCGCAAGAGCTTGCTGAAAAACTTGATGCTCTCGCCGCTAACCCCGAGCGCATCGCAACGCTCAGCGCCCAATCCCGCGAGGGGGCACAACATTATACATGGACGGGACGAGCCGTGAAAGTTATTGATTTTCTTAGGAAAAAAGGTACAATACTCACACCATGAAAATTCTCGTCACTGGTTCCGCGGGCTTTATTGGCAGTTATGTTTTTGAAGCGCTTGAAAAAGCAGGACATGAGGTATATGGCCTGGATGATTTGTCAGGGGGGTACCTTCGCAATGTCACCAACAAACGTCGTTTCACCAAGCTCGATCTTCGGGATAGGGCAAAAACCGCGACATATATTAAGCGCCTACAGCCCGGAATTATTTTCCACCTCGCCGCTGATGCCACCGAAGGACGCAGTCAGTTTACGCCATTCTCCGCCGTGGAGCGCAACATCAACGCGTACATAAATCTTCTCGTTCCCGCTATCAAATATGGGCTACAGCGTATGATTTTGACGAGCTCCATGAGCGTGTACGGCAAACAGCAAGTGCCGTTTAAAGAGTCTATGATACCCCAACCCGAAGATATCTACGGCATCTCCAAAGCCGCGATTGAGCAACAGACGCAAATCATGTCCAAGGTCTTTGGATTTTCGTACGTGATTATTCGTCCGCACAATGTATATGGTCCCCGCCAAAATCTCGGCGATCCCTATCGCAATGTCATTGGGATTTTTATTAATCGTCTTATGCAGGGCAAACCATTTTACATCTACGGTGACGGGATACAGGAACGCGCGTTTTCATATATTGACGATGTCATCGAGCCGATGATCACCGCGGCGTTCAGTCCCAAGGCGGATGGTAAGATTTTTAATCTCGGTTCCGATACACCGGTTTCGCTCAAAGAACTTAGCGATGTTGTTTTGGAAGAATTTTTTGAGGGTAAACCTGTTCCCACATCCCTCAAACCTATCCATGTTCCCGATCGTCCCCAAGAAGTGAAGTATGCCTACAGTGACCATACGCAGGCTAAAAAAATATTAAAATTTAAGGCAACCATAGATATCCGAGAAGGTATGAAAAGTATGGTCGCATGGGCAAAGCAACTTGGTCCTCAAAAATTTACCTACCTTGATGAGATGGACCTAGATCATCCCGATACTCCCAAAACATGGAAAGAGCAACTCATATAGGATCGTATTATAACACCAAACGATCGCTGTATCGGATGAGTGAAATGCGCAAAAAGCTAGTCTTAAGTTTGATTCCAGAAGTTAGTAGCAATATTCTAGAAATTGGATGTGGGCAAGGTGAGCTTGCTCAAGAGCTCAAAAACCTCGGTCATTTAGTAACCGGTATAGATATTTCAGAAGAAGCGTTAAAAGAAGCTAAACCATTTTTGGTAAAAAGTTTTGCATTTGACGTTGATCAACCATGGCCAAAAGATCTTTGTAATATGAGATTTGACATGGTTATCGCATCGGAAGTGATTGAACATCTTTTTGATACGAACCATTTTTTACAGCAACTACATGGCCTTCTTCACGCAAACGGGAGTCTCATCATAACTACTCCTAATTTTCTTTTTTGGAAGAATCGCCTTAAGATGCTCTTAGGCAAATTCCAATATGAAGAAAAAGGATTGCTTGACTTTGGGCACATTCGTTTTTTTACGATTACAACTGCGCGCAAAAAGCTTCAAGAAAATCGATTCAAAATAGAAAGAGAAACTCACTTCTATCCAAATCTGTATCAGAGGGGACTGAATTGGTTAGGTGTTCTTTTTCCTGGGTTTTTTGCGTATCAAATGATTTTTCTATGCAGAAAACAGTAATTTACACAGCAATTTTTGGAAATCACGAGCAACTTCGGGAACCGGAATATGTTCCATCTGGATGCGACTTTGTGTGTTTTACCAACAACGAACTAAGATCTCGAACGTGGGATGTGCGCACGATACCACCGCCACATCCTGATCCAAGGCTTGCATCGCGACACGTCAAAATATTGGCTCATAAGTATTTTCCAGAATATGAAGAGAGTGTCTATATTGACGGCAATCTTATTGTTACAGGAAATGTGCATCAATTATGTGACACATATCTTGAATCTTCCAACATGGCTGTCTATAACCATGCCCACACGAGCATGGATCCCGTTGCAAGTGTGCGCGAAGAATCCATACATCTGATTCAGCGCACCCGAGCCGGAAAGTTTGAAGATGACCCCAAGCTAATCGCTTCGCAGCTTCACGCCTACCTTTCCGAGGGATTTATTGACAACCAAGGAGTGTCTGTCAACATGATCTTATTGCGTCGCCATAACGCGCCAGATGTAATTAAAGCGATGGAGCTTTGGTGGTCGGAGTTATTAAAGTTCAGTAAACGAGACCAAATGAGCTTTAACTATGTTGCTTGGAAAACTGGACTTAAATTTAACTACATTGACGGTGACTCACGCAACAATCCATACTTCAAATGGGTTCCCCATGAGGATATTCCGTATCTTATACGCAAATGGCACAAATTCCAAAAACTGTTTCGGTAATTATTCCCACGCGTAACCGCCCGGAGTTACTAAAAAAAGCAATCACTTCCGTCCAAAATCAAACCTATCGCGATTTCGAATTGATCGTGATCGAAGATACCGAAGGCAAAGGAGGCGGCTGGGCGCGCAATAAGGGAATCAAACAAGCGCAAGGAAAATTTATTGCGTTTCTTGATGATGACGACGAGTGGATACCCGAAAAACTGGAAGATCAGATGAGCATGTTTACAGGCACCCCAGCAGATGTTGGTTTTAGTTTTTCTGCTGTCCGCAATGTAACCGATGACCGCACGTTTGACACCAAAGTTCCCGAAGGAATACAAAATTATTTTGAATACGTGCTGGCACGGTTTAAAACTTTTTTGAACGTTACCCTTATCATCAAATGCGAGGTGTTTAATGATGTTGGAATGTTTGATGAACGATTTCCTAGTCACCAAGAAGCTGACCTCATGGTCCGTGTTACAAAAAAATATAGAGGACTTGGTATCAATAAACCGCTTACCATCGTGAACATGCGGGGAGGACGTGAGCGTGTTGGGACCAGCTTACGCCGAAGGATACAGGGCAGAGAGATGATCTTGGAAAAGCACACGGCAGAATTTGTGTCTCGTCCGCAGTTCCTCGCGGCGCATTACTTTCAGTTAGGGCTGTGGAATCGAGACGGAGGGTATCGTCAGCGTGCAAGGAGCTACTTTCTCAAAGCGTGGAGAACCCATCAGCGATATCGATACCTCCTTCACTACATGTATACCTATTTTTTATAGATGAAGACCATGTTGTGATAAAAGTGAAGAGATGCAATGCGATCTTCAAAATGCAAGCTGTCAGCGAGGCTCTTGAAAAATCCCATGCTTGTTGTTTGGCTATTGAGATTGTGCGGATCACCTCCGAATTTTGGAATATATGAAGTGTGGGTATCCTCAACGACATACACGCCCCCGGATACGAGAATCGGAAACAGAGTCTTGAACGATGTAATTACATCAGAACACTTGTGACTCCCATCATCAATGACGACATTGAGCGTTCCTGTACTATGGTATACTTGGCGTAGGAATTCCGGGTTACCTTGGTCGCCAGTGAAGATCTTTATGCGTCGCTCCTCCACAGACTGTTTTTCGTACTTGTCAATTCCGTAGATCATGCTATATGGAAAAAAATACTTCCACATGCGCAACGATGCGCCTCCCGTCGCGAGATTACGATGTCCTCCAATTCCTATTTCGAGTATCTTGAGCCTGCGAAACCGCAGATTCCTAAAGTGTTGTTCGTAGATTGGCGTATAGTTGTGACTATTGCTTTTATCGGTATTAAAAAAATGGGCCAAAAATTTTAAATTGCCTCCCTCAATTGTAGCTACTATGCCCGCAAGAACTCGGATGATAGCATTTCTCTTGTGTCGTTGGTAAAAATCTTCCCCCAGCAGTTTTTTCAGCAGCTTTTTGAATGTTTGCATTTTGTTTGATCAGCAATGGGAATATGATATCATGATGCTAGATGAAAAAACCATCCATTGCAAATCTCATACTTTTTTGCGTTAGTATTTTTTTTGCGTTTTTTCTCGGTGAATTTTTGGTGCGGAGTATTGTTCCGACCGAGCAATCCATAAGTGATCCCATCCTTGGTTACCGCATGAATCCCGAACTTGAGAGATGGGATGACAATGGTTTTCGCAATGAATCAATTCCAGAGATCGCAGACATTGTTGCCATCGGCGATTCACAAACCGAGGGCAACAATGCGCCTGTCCAAGATGCCTGGCCACAAACCCTTCAGCGAATGAGCGGTGCCAGGGTATACCAGATGGCAGTAGGAGGATACGGGCCCGTCCACTATCTCTATCTTGTCGATCAAGCGCTGGAGTTCAAACCAAAAGCAGTACTTGTTGGATTTTACGCCGGGAATGATTTGCCAGAATCGTTTGGTCTCGCCCATTTCAACGAATATTGGTCGCGTTTCCGCGATCCAGATTTTAAAGTTGCCAATAGTTCAACATCTAGCCCCAGCGTGCGCACACAGCTCCAGCAAGGCGTCAATCCAGGAAGTTTCAGCTTCAAGCTGTTCCAGGTCAGGCGATGGATCCGATCTAAAAGCCAGCTCTACACATTCATTGGACGAAGTACGCGTGCCATTCGGGAAAAACTAAATCTTGCCAACTCGTATGAAGAGCGTGTGGAAAAAACCAATCAATTGCTGACGGAACGTCCGGAGCTCGGGTTTTTCTACCCGGTCGAACCAATTGACACGGTAATCAGTCCGCCGTCGCGGCTTGGTGCCATCAATTTGGAGGATCCAAATATTGCTGAAGGATGGCGCATCGCTCAGACGGCGTTTCTTGAGATGGCATCTAAGCTCAGCAACCAACATGTGATACTTGTCATCGGCATGATCCCGACAAAAGAGATGGTCTACGGCACGTTTATGGTCGAAACCGGGCAGGACATGTCAGATTCACTGCGAAATTTTATGCGGCATGAAGAACGTCTTCGGAGAGAATTTTTCGCCTTCTGTACCAACAACGACATTCATTGCGTTGATACCCTGCCGTTGCTAGTGGACGGATTGAAAAAAAACGTTAAGATATATCCAGGTGAAATTGATGGCCATCCCATTGGGGACGGCTATCGCCTGATTGCCCAAAGCTATTATGAATATCTTAGGAATTTCCTGCTTTTATCACGATAGCGCCGCGTGTCTCGTCAGGGACGGTGAGATCGTCGCCGCCGCCCAGGAGGAACGGTTTACTCGCAAAAAACAAGACGAGCGATTTCCACACAAGGCTATTGAATATTGTCTCAAAGAGGCTGATATTGTTTTGAAAGATGTTGATATTATTGCCTTTTATGACAAGCCATTTCTTAAGTTTGAGCGCTTGCTTGAAACTTATCTAGCCGTTGTCCCTAGTGGTATAAGGTCATTTTTACTTGCCATGCCTGTATGGGTGAAAGAAAAACTTTGGATTCCGCAGGTGATCAAAAAGGAGCTTGGCTATTCGGGTAAGATTATTTTTACCGAACACCATCAGTCGCACGCGGCTTCGGCGTTTTTCCCGTCGCCTTTTCAGGAAGCGGCATTTCTCACTGTGGATGGGGTTGGGGAATGGGCGACTGCCTCGTATGGCATCGGGAAAGGGAGTGTCATGAAGCAACTTGCTGAAATTCATTTTCCCCACTCGTTGGGACTTTTGTATTCGGCGTTTACTTACTACACGGGGTTCAAGGTAAATTCCGGGGAGTATAAAGTCATGGGATTGGCACCCTATGGCGAGCCACGGTATACGGACCTTATTTACAAAAACCTCATTGATCTCAAAGAGGACGGATCGTTTAAGATGAATATGGACTACTTCAACTACCACACGGGGTTGACTATGACGAGCGAAAAATTTCACAAGCTGTTTGGCGGGCTTCCGCGGAAACCGGAATCGAAACTGACCCAAAAGGAGATGGACCTTGCTCGGTCGCTCCAGGATGTTACCGAGGAAGTGATGTTGCGCATGGCACGGCATGTGCACAAAGTGACCGGCCAAAAGTACCTGGTGCTTGCGGGAGGAGTGGCGCTCAACTGTGTTGCCAACGGAAGAATCCTTCGAGAGGGTCCGTTTGAAGATATCTGGATTCAACCGGCAGCGGGAGATGCCGGTGGGGCGCTGGGCGCGGCGCTTTTTGCTTGGTACCAATATGGGGGAAATTTGCGCATAGCTGACAATAGTACCGATTTTCAGCGCGGATCGTATTTGGGTCCCGCATATTCCAATAAAGAAATTGAGGAATTTTTGGAGAGCCAACACATCCCATATCAGAGACTTGACGATCGACATTTGTTTGATAAGGTTGCGGACTTGCTTGTGCAAGAAAAGATTATCGGTTGGTTTGGTGGACGAATGGAATTTGGTCCGCGTGCGCTTGGTGCGCGCTCCATCATCGGCGATGCGCGTTCGCCCAAGATGCAAGCACAAATGAATTTGAAGATTAAGTTTAGGGAAGGATTCCGGCCCTTTGCGCCATCGGTGCTTGCTGATAAAGCTTCAGAATATTTTAATATTGAAACTCCCTCACCCTACATGCTCCTTACCGCGTACGTTAATGAACACAAGCGTCGGCACATGACCGATGACGAGAAAAAACTTTGGGGGATTGAGAAGTTGAATGTTATTCGATCAGAAATTCCCGCCGTTACTCATATTGATTATTCTGCGCGGTTACAGACCGTACATCGGGAAACGAATCCTCGATATTACGATGTCATGGATGCATTTTATAAAAAAACGGGCTGTCCTGTGATTGTTAATACATCGTTCAATGTTCGTGGAGAGCCGATCGTTTGTTCGCCCGAGGACGCCTATGTGTGTTTCATGAGGACAGATATTGATTACCTGATACTGGAAAACTATATTATAGACAAAAAAGATCAGCAGATACTTAAGGAAACAGAAGACTGGCGCAAGAAATATGAACTTGATTAAGGAACGAGTCCGGGAGTTTTATAATCGGACACCTTTTCCGGACTATGAACTGGAGCGATTTCCTACGCGCGAAGCACTCACGGCACGAGCGTACTCATTTGCCAAAGTCCTTGACCGCAGCATCCCAGTGCAAGCCTCGATTCTTGATGCAGGAACCGGCACAGGCCAACTGTCTACGTTTTTGTCATTGCGTAGGAGCTGCGTATATGGCATTGATTTTTCAGACAGCTCACTCAACAAAGCTCGGGCTCTCAAAGAGCAGCTGAAACTTGATTCACTTACGTTAAAAAAAGTCGATTTGCTGGACCAGCGACAGATTGATGATATTGGTGTGAAATTTGATTACATCATTTGTGTTGGAGTATTACACCATACAGCTGATCCATATTTGGGGTTTGCGAATCTTCTGCGGCTATTAAAACCGGATGGTTACATCGCTGTTGGTCTGTATAATACCTATGGGAGAATCCCTCTGAAGATTCGCAAATTTCTTTTGCACTATGTTTTCAGGAATGATGAGCGTATGAAAGAAAAGTTCATCAAAATCCAGATTCATGATCTCGATGACAAGGAACGCGTGCGTGGTTGGACCAATGACCAATACTACCATCCTCATGAATCAACCCACAGTATTGCGGAGATTCTTCGATGGTTTAAGAAAAACAATATACGCTTTCTCCAAACAGTTCCTTCGACAGGTGAGAAACAGAATCTGGATCTTATGGGAGTTTTCCAGCAGGAACCGTATCCTGGAGTTTTAAAGCGATTCACTGCCCAGCTTTCATGGATGTCTGAAGATGACCCGAATGGCGGCTATTGGATTACCTTTGGAAAGCGTGATACTATAAAATAGCTATGAACGGCAAATTTCATATAATTCTCGCGTTTGTTAAATTCCTCGGTGTCAGAAGAAAATACTGGCTCATTCCAATTGTGGTTATGCTCCTGGTTCTCTCAATTCTCTTTGTGGTAGCACAAGGAAGTGTCGTGGCGCCTTTGATTTATCCGCTGTTCTGATGCACCGTAAGCTACTCAACCTAGCAGTCGTCTTCTGTGGAATTGTTGCCGCACTTGTTATGGGCGAAGTTTTAGCGCGCAACTTTTTGGTGCTCGAAAAATTTATTTCTGATCCGATTCTCGAGCGTCGCGGGAGTACAGCATTCGGGCACGATAAAAATGGATTTCGAAATTCTAGCATTTATAGTGTGGCTTCGATCGTTGCAATTGGAGATAGTCAAACCTACGGAGATAATGCGAAAATGGAAGAATCGTGGCCTCATGTTCTTTCGCAACTCAGCAGTAAAATTGTTTATCAAATGGCGTTCGGAGGCTATGGTCCTCCACAATACTCCTATCTTTTCGATAAAGCTCTTGAATTTCATCCTGATCTTGTCATCGTAGCAACATTTCCCGGCAACGATTTGCGAGATGCTGCCAATGATATTTATTTTGGTGAGTATTGGAAAGAGTTGAGGCGAGAAAATTTTATGCCTCAATGGCAAAGGAGCTCAGTCACTAATCCTGATGCCAATTTGATTTTGCAGTACGGCGCTGAAAATAAATCATTCAAGTTGATATTTCTCAAATTCCGAAACTGGATTTACGGCAACAGCAAGTTGTATGTTTTTTTAGGCAAGAGTACCAGAATTCTTCGAGAACGCCTTGGTCTGGCGCAGACGCTTGAGGAGCGTGACCAGTCGGCATTCCAATGGGCGCAAAGTCATCTTGAAGCCGGAGTGGCGTTTGAGCGCGGCAACATTTCAACCATCTTAGCTCCTCAACTGCGCATCGACACGATTGATTTAGATAATCCAAATGCGCAGGAAGGATTTCGATTGACCAAAGAACTATTTACGTCGATTCGTGATCGTGCCGAGGGAAAAACAAAATTGGTTTTTGTGTATATTCCTACGAAGGAATTTGTTTATTCCCATATTAGCGACCAAGAAGAGCTTAAAAGATTTTATGCCGCTGAAAGTCGACTTCGAGATGCTTTTCTTAAATTCTGTGATAGCATTAAAACTACGTGTATAGATACCACCGGCAACTTGGTTGCCGCCCTTGAGCAGGATATTCCAATAGTCTCCCTTGGGACTGACGGACACTATAACGCGGGCGGTTATGCCGTTATAGCAAAGACGATTTACAATGAACTTCGTTAAAGAAATTACCTCCGAAATCCATAGTATTACGACAACCAGGAAAGAGTTGGTGAAATTTGGGTTGATCATAGGGCCAATATTTGTAGTTCTGAGTTTTATTTTAAAACAGTATTTTCCATTGTTGCTAACCGTTGGGATCTTCCTTTTAATTTTAGGTATGTTAGCTCCCAAACTTCTCCGGTACCCATACGTCGCATGGATGTCATTTGCGGTGATCATGGGATTTTTTATGTTTCGAGTCATCCTTGTCATTCTCTATTATCTTGCTATACTGCCAATTGGTCTTATTTCGAGGGTGTTTGGCAGAGATGTGCTGGATAGAGATTTTAGTAAAAAAAAAGAAAGTTATTGGATTCCACATACGACAAATGGAACACCAAACGACCCTTTCTGAATATGGAAAACAAATTTAGTACACTTGTTTCATTTCTCAAGTTTCTCGGCGCTAGGAAAAAATACTGGCTTTTGCCCATTGTTATCGTTCTCGCTCTCATTGGAATCCTTCTGGTTGCCGCTCAGGGGAGCGTCATTGCTCCTTTCATCTATCCGCTGCTGTAATCGTATGAAACTTATAGCAATATTACGCGTCAAAAATGCGCTGTTAACGATTGACCAGTGTTTGTCACGGCTAAGCGATCTCGTTGACGAAATCATCATTCTTGATAATGGATCAACGGACGGAACTCTTGAGGTATATAAAAAATTTCCCAAGATCATACAATTGTTGCACACCGAAGGATACCATGGGGGCCGTGATGTACGCCTGCTGTTGGAGGAAGCAAAGAAGCGAAACCCCAACTGGATCATGCTTATTGATAGCGACGAAATTTTTGAAACGCATCTTACCCGAGACATTATCGAGGTATACATGAGGGGTCGATATAATATCATAAGTTTTCGCATGTACAATTTTTGGCTGAGCAGAAAGAAGTTTCGCATTGATCGCAACTGGCTGTTTTATACGCTCCGGCCCCAGCGCCAAATGTTTCGGAATCTTCCCGGGATTTTTTATCAAGACATCAAAGTGCACTACGGATCGATTCAGGGTATTTCGGGACCCGTGCACATCTCGCCCTATCGCATCAAGCACTATGGGTATGTCTATCGCGAAGAGGTTGATAGAAAAATACGTATGTACAAAGACATTGACAAGGAAAAAGATTATGCCACGATTGATCCGAATATGGGGCATATCATGTATTTTCCTTTCATTGAATTTCGAAGTGCATTCTTCAATAGAATATGGATTGTGCTTCAGAATTGGGTTGCCAAGATGCTAGATGTTACGTTACAATTTAAGAGAAAATATATTCGTGGATACCAATTCTTCAAACAATAAAAAAGATCAATGCGCCGTTGTCGTGTCATCGTTTGATGGCAATGAAGACTTGTGGAAGCCATTTTTTACACTGTTTTTTCGCTATTGGCCGGACTGCCCTTTTCCAGTCTATTTAATTAGCAATGAAAAAAAATATCTGGATGATCGCGTTACTACTATTTCTGTAGGAAAAGATATCAGCTGGGCGGACACTACAAAAAAAGCCCTGCAACAAATTTCTGAACCCTATATACTCTGGCTATTAGATGATCTCTTTTTGGAACATCCAACGGACACCGACTATGTGCTGAAACTCTTTGAGGATATGAAAATTCGCCATGCGGCATGCTACTACCTCACCCCACGGGCCATGCCCAATGAACGATATGTTTCGTTACTTGCGGGGTTGTGGGATAAGAAAGTTTTTCTAGACCTTCTGAAATCCGGAGAAAACCCTTGGCAGATGGAAATCGAAGGCACCGAACGCTCACGTTCTTTTCTGATGCCGTTTCTTGCGGTTGATACTCCGGCGCTGCACCATCCGGAGCGTACGGCCATTGTCCGGGGCAAATGGACTTGGGAAGGCATGATGCTTTGTCGTAAAGAGCGGATGCCTGTTGATTTTAAGAAACGCGGCATAGACTACGCTCGAAAGTGGCGATCGCTCAAAGACCAGTTTCGCAAGAAGATAAAGCGTTATTTGAAGATGTAAAAATTGCGATTGCGGGGAATATATTCGATAGATTCGATTTTTGTTCCCGCACCCTCCAGATTTTTTAGGAGTTTTATTGCTCCCGGAAATCCTTCTTCAGCAACTTGAGAAGCAAAGAGAAAGTGTTTGGCATTAAACCATTTTTTTTCAATGACCAAATCAAGCGCGGCCGTCGAGCTTTCACTTAACGCCCAGGTAGAAATAAATAGATCAGCGGTCAACGTGTAATCTTTCAAAAAACCAACGGGAATAATAGAAATACAACCTTCAGCAATTTCCTGCCCTGGCCCGGTAATAAGATGGACGCGATTGCTGTCTTTGAGTACCGTGGCCAAGTAAAGCCATTGAAGGCAAGCCATGAAAGTTGTATCAATTAAAACATACGTACTGCGGGGATTTAGTTTGGCATACATGTGAGCCATGGTTCCGTAGCCACCGCCCCACTCCACGATATGGTTGAGTGATGAGGGGTCAACGTTGGTGGTTTGGCGAAACATTTCCAGATGGTACAGCGTGTGAATAGCGTTGTGAGATGTTTTGTAATCGCGATACATGAGTCTCGGTTTGCCCATATACTCTTCCCCCAGTAACATTCGAAGCGTTTCGGGCGGCAACTTTTTTTCAAGGAAAGATAACTGTGTAGCAGGCCAACGGCCTCGTACGTTGGGAACCATAGTGAATGCGATGGAGGGGTTAGTGAGAAAGTTAAACGGGGGACATGGAAGCATCTCCTTTTCGAGGCGCTCGAGGTGACCTTGCCATTGTGGTACGATATATTTCGTTTCGTTCTGGTTCTGTGCCAAACGATATTGTGTCTCGAATTTGTTACTGAGCTCAAGATAACGGGCGTACTGCCATTGTTTTCCCCGGGCGATTGACCGATAGGATGGAAGGAGAGAGAAAAACAGCAGTGCGTTTGTGAACGCACTGACAAATCTTCGATACCTTCTGGATACCGCTTTCAGGAGATGTGCGCCACTTGTGAGTTTTTTAATGTTGAGTATCATACCATTGAATTGTTTTTGTTAGTCCATCGCGAAATGATGTGCTTGCAGTAAACCCGAATTCTGACATGGCTTTGCTCACGTCAAGCGCCCGGCGTGGCTGACCATCGGGCTTCGTGGTATCCCATCTCAATTCGCCTCGGTAGTCCATGATGTCGCATATCAATTCCGCCAGTGCTCTTATTGTAATTTCCATACCCGAACCAAGATTGACCGGTTCTGGTTTATTGTATCGTTCTGTCGCGAGCACGATACCCTCGGCTGCATCTTCGACATACAAAAATTCCCGGCTCGCTTTGCCAGTTCCCCATACCTCTATAAATGATTGGTGTTCTTTTTTGGCGTTGTCGATTTTTAAAATTAGCGCCGGAATGACATGCGACCGATACGAATCAAAATGGTCGCCGGGTCCGTACAGATTTACCTGAAGCAGGTGAATTACGTTCATACCGTACTGTGAACGATATGCTTGGCCTTGCACGAGCATCATCTTCTTGGAGATACCGTAGGGACCGTTGGTTTCTTCGGGGTATCCGTTCCAAAGATTTTCTTCGCGAAAGGGGATGGGAGAAAATTTTGGATATTCGCAGACCGTGCCGATACCGACAAATTTTTCCACGCCTTCCAGCCGAGCCGCTTCCATGATTTGCGTGCTCATCATAGTATTGTGGTAAAAAATTTCTCCGCCTTTTTCACGATTCATGGTAATACCTCCCGTGATCCCAGCCGCATGGATGATTACGTCTTGCCCAACAACGGCTTTTTGGCAATCTTCCAAGTGAATCAAATTCAGCTCGGTTGAGCGAGGCGCAAAAATATTTTGTTCCGGCACCCCGTTTTCCAGGAGTTTTTGAACAATATTTTTTCCAAGAAATCCCCCGCCTCCAGTCACAAGAATTTTCTTATTTAGCAAATACATCAAGAATTGTTTTTATATCTTTTTGCGAAAGTTCGGGATCACAGCTCAGATAGAGACCTTGCCGATGTACGATCTGCGCATTGGGAAGTTCGACGGGTACTTCGCCATGTTTTCTATAGAATGGCTGTTCGGTGATATCACCCCCAACAATAGGGCGGATTTCTACCTTGCCCTTTGCCTGCTTGATTAATTTTTCCAATATTTTCTTTGATCGGCACACCAAAGGTACTGAAAATGCGGAAATAAAATCGATGTGATCGTAGCGGAGTGGAATATACTTCTCGGTATTCGCATACAATACCTTCGCCATCTGTAAAAAGTTTTTGTTGCGTTTCTTTGCTATTTCTGGGAAATACTTCAGTTGTAGGTTTCCCAGAAATCCTTGAATCTCCGTCGGGCGGAGATTGTAACCTAACTCATAAAAGGTGAATCGACTGTAAAAATGATTGACACGATGTTGTTTTCGCAAGGCAACCTGTTCTTTACTTGGGATACTACGATCCCATCCATGTGCTCGCACCATGCGTAGCATGGAGGAAAACTTTGGATCATCTGTGCATATTGCACCGCCCTCAATCGTTGAGAGGTGATGTCCTACAAAAAAAGAGAACGTGCTTGCGTAGCTGTAATTTCCTAGACGTTTGCCCCGATACACGGTGCCAAGTCCCTCACAGTTATCTTCGATGAGCAGAATCTTATGCTTTTTGCAGAGTTGTTCGATCTTGTCTAGGTCATCGCAAAAGCCCAGTAGATTTGTCAGAAAAATCGCTTGGAGTGAATGCTTCACGAGAACTTTTTTTAGTTGCGCACTCGACACGTTCAGTGTGTTAAGCTCGACGTCAATAGGCACCGGTTTTAGGCCTAGCTGCATAAGCGGCATGACATTGGTTGCCCATGTGACTGCGGAGAATCCAACGCTATCTCCGCGTTTCAGCTTGCCCATGTTCATAAGTGCCTGAATCAGTCCAAGATTAGCACTGCTGCCGCTATGAAAAAAAATAGAATCTCTCCTTCCCTGATATTTTGCGAATTGCCGTTCAAACGATTCGACAACGTCGCCACAGCTGAATCGCTTGGCTGAACGAATAAAGCGGATCAAGGCCTCCTTGGTTTCTTGCTCGCGATAAAATGACGATTCTATAAGCTTGATCATATGCGTTTTTCTGTGTTTACCTTTCCATGGTCGATGGTGAGTTCAAAATCTGAGATATCGGTTAAGCCCGTTCCGTGCCCAATAGTAATGATGGTTATCGTGCCACGGTGCTTTTGCAATGCTTCGATAATGAGTCCTTCCGATTCCTTGTCCAGTGCGCTGGTTGGTTCATCGAGAACCAACATCTGTGGCTTCCGGACAAGTGCGCGCGCAAGCGCTATACGCTGACGTTGTCCGCCCGAGAGCTGCAATCCGCGTTCGCCGACTTGCGTTTCAAATTTTTCCGGCAATGCCATAATCGTGTCGTAGATGTTCGCCATTTTTGCGGCCGTTTCTATTTCCTGCAGCGAAAGCGTTTCGTTGAAATAACGTATATTTTCGGAGATGGTTCCATTGATCAGAAATACTTCTTGAGGAACATATGCGATATTCTTTCGCCATTCCGCAAGGCTAATGTCACGTGCGGGGATTCCATCTAAGGCAATCAATCCATCGGTCGGCTCCAAAAGGCGCAGGGTCAGGTCCGCAAAAGTGGATTTTCCCATGCCTGAGGGACCCGTAACAGCGACGACAGCTCCTCGGGGGATAGCTATATTAATATTGCGAAGCACTGATTCGCGGTCCCGATAGGCGAAGGTGACGTCTTTGAACGAAAGTTCGTGTGCAAAATGGAATGACTGTTTTCCTCCTTCATCCTCCCGGTTGCTCACAATTTCGTTTCGGTAGCGGAGTGTCGTTTCAAAATAAGGGATAAGCCCTGACATGGATTGTGCTTGGCCTTGAAGCGACTGAAAGAAAGAAAACATTTTTTGGATCAAATACACGACGATGGCAAACGCAGCGATGTCAAACGATGGCTGCTTGTAGGTCACGAAAAACAGTATTGCTATGAATAGAATACCAACCGGTTCAGTAATGCTTCCTGAGAAATAGTTGTACAAAGCCGCTCGGGTATGCGCGTTGCGCATTTTATGAAAGTACATACGTGCTTGTTCTGAGAGCGCCGATTCAATCCCAAAAGCTTTTGCCACCTTTGCTCCGATGATATGCTCGGAAATGTAATGGCTTGCGTCGCGGTAGGTCTGACCAATGGAAGTCGCAATTTTGCGCGTTCGATGCAAGATGGGTTTTATCGTCCAAAACAGTACGATACCGAGGCCGAGGGTAATAAGTGTGATACCTGCGGAGATATTGAATGCAACCAACGCATAGGTCAAAATGCTCGTCGCCAAGAGCGCGCTCGTATTGATTTGCGAAATAATATTGGCACTTTGTCGGACGTCAAACAGTAACATGCGTTCCAAATAGCCCACCTTTTGTCCCATAAGAAAGCTCCAGCGTGTCGCCAACGTACGGCGGTACAGGTCGTTGCAGAGTTTTTCTTCAAAATCTGCAGTCGTACGATCGCTCAAGTATTTGGCGGAGAATTGAACACCTGCCTTGCAGAAAAAAAGTAAGACGATGAACCCCAGAAGATACGCGGGACCGAAGGGAATATGGAAGAAACGAAACAGCCCCTGAATTGTATCGGTGATAACATTGGCTTCTTTGATCGGTTGATCGGTGAGGAGTGCGAAGAGCGGTATCGCAGTACCAACACCGATACTGCCCGAAAAGCCGGCCAGCAACCCCAAACATATCGTGAGCGCAAGTTTCCCGTAGTAGCCGCGCAATGCTATACGAAGCACTCGTCCCGCCCGCCAGAGTTTTTCTTTTTGTAGTGCCATAGTTACTTAAGATGATACAGAAAAATTGATCTTCCCACTACTGCCGTAGGTGCGTGTGAGTACAGCCATGCGTATTTGGAATTAGATTTATTCATGAGGGTTGTCGCGGAAACCGCGATCCAGCCGTCGCTGGTATTGTTGGCGAGAAAATCCTCTTCGTTCTGGTATGTTTTTGCACCAAGACTCACAAACCGCTCGCCGAGATAGTAGGAGGGATCTGCCCATCCAAAATAGTCGAATTCGATCCTACGGATGTTGTTTTCTCTGACCCACGCTCCCAACCGCTTAAGATCCTGTCCCCAATCCAGGTTGGAGTCTACAACGTACCGATGCCCTCCCGATGATCCTCCAACAAGTTGGTTGAAGTAGGTAAGGTAGTGGGGAAAAACAAAAATATTTTCCAAAACATACCAAACCAGCAACGCGTACACGACCAGTTTTAGTTTAGTTATTTTTATAATTTGTCCGGATATGAGGATTATCATAAACGGGTAGATCGGCAAAAGATGCCGGATACCCACATTGAGCGCGCCCTTGAGGCTTGTGGCCCAGTATATCGCAAGCCACAAGAGCATGATCGTGATATCAGGGTGATTGCGAAGCGACTCAATGATTTTAAATTTTGATGTTGTATTTTTGATCGTGGTAATAATCGCGATTATTACCAACCCCCACCACGCGAGGGGTTCTTTGACAAGGTAAACGAAAGGGAAATAGGCTGGCCCGGCACCCTGACTCACTTTGCCAAGGAAGAATACGTTGGTGCCTCCCTTCCAGCGCTGACTGACCTTGAACAGACCCAGGCCATACTGTCCGGCCGCGCGGAGAATCGGTTTGTCGGAAAGCCAAATAATTGGTTTCGCGTACGCGAAGTGGTTAGATGACTGTAATTGGTCGAAAGTATCAGCACGCTGCCGCTCTGGTGGATAGTTGCGGACATGCAGATAATATAGCGGCCAGACCACTACGACAAAACCAACCACCATCAGGAGAATGGTTGAGGCTATCTTTTTGTAGTTCCAGATCAGCGCAGTAAGCAGAAACAGAGGTACCAGCATGGCGGTTGAAAACTTGCATAACAACGCGATGCCAAAAAAAATACTTGCGAACCAGAAATTACGCCTCATAGGTTGCTGGAGGTATTGCACAAAAAAATAAGCCGCCGAGAGCACGCCAAACAGCGCCGCCATGTCGGTCGTTGCAAAATGCGCATTAGCGAGGATGGTGGGCGAAAAGGAAAAGAGAAACACCGCAAAGAGCGCAACGCGATCGCCATACAGTTTTTTCGCCCACTTCCAGAGTATCCATGCCGAAAGCGCAAAAAATAACAGCATTGGTAGGTGGGCAAGACGTCCGATGAGATCCGCATCATTTCCCGACTGGTAGATCAGTTGGCGCCCGAATTTCCACTGGTCGTTGATATTAGTAGTCCAGCGTGGCGACTGGAAGGCATCTTGATTAAGTTTTACGAAAAGCAGCGGGATGGCTGCCAGATCTTTTACCAGTGGCGGGTGTTCAGCATTGATCCGCATATCTCCCTTTACGAGATAGGAATAGCCAGCGCCAATGTGCGATATTTCATCGATGATCAGAGAATTATTCCACGAACTGGTATAACTTAAAACGCTACCAATGAACACGAAAATGACGGCAAAATAGCGAGAATACTTGGGAAGCATAATTAAGTATTTCATCATAGCATAGGAGTAGCCACTATGCTAGAATTGACCTACATGAACAACAAACCATTTACATCGCAAGAGTATCAAGAGATATATTCCAAGGTTCCTAGGCTGTGCGTGGCGGTTGTGATAAAAACTGAAGAGGGTGTTGTCTTTATATTGAGACAACTGCCATCTTGGCATGGTCAATGGCATTTGCCGGGTGGTACGGTGTTGTATGGAGAAAGGGTTCAGGACGCCGTCCGGCGTTTTGCGCGCAACGAGGCAGGCGTGGATATTGCCGTGGGCGATCTTATGGGATATATCGAATACCCGAGCGAAGTAAAAGAAGTGGGATTCGGCACCACGATCGCTCTGGTATTTTCATCGACGATTACCGGAGGGGAATTGAAAGTAAATGAGGATTCTTCCGAGATAAAAATATTTCGCGAGCTGCCGAATCCCATGATTGCGGAGGAGAAAGATTTTTTAAAAACCCGGATATGAAACGGGTATTCATACTCCTCCTGCTTCTTGCGTTGATCGGTGGAGGAATTGGTGTTTTTAGCAAAATCGCCTTGCGCGAAATTCCACCATTCAGTTTTACCGCATTGCGGTTTTTCCTCGCAACGCTTGTGCTGCTGGTATGGAATTTTCGAAGTCGCTCTGACCGCCCGGCAACGTATCCGCGGGCGGCGTATACTATTCCTTTATTTTTGACCGGCAATATC
Organism: Patescibacteria group bacterium; assembly: GCA_038064015.1. Classification (GTDB taxonomy): domain Bacteria; phylum Patescibacteriota; class Minisyncoccia; order 2-02-FULL-40-12; family IGHO2-01-FULL-4-A; genus JBBTSB01. Next base: position 66,248 of record JBBTUB010000013.1, read on the forward strand.
GTGCTATTTGCATTCGGTATCCGATGGACCGGTGCGACCACGTCCCAAATCATGTATACTGCTGCGCCGATTATCATCGCCTTGTTTTCCTGGCGACTCTTGCATCAGCGCATAACCGGTAGGGTGGCATGTGGAATTCTCATCGGCCTCACGGGTGTATTGATCGCCATGGTACCTGGCGGTACTGGGACAACAGTATCCATTTTCGGCCCCATCCTCATTGGCGGCGCCATAATTTCTTTTGCCCTCTATTCGGTGTTTTCAAAACAATACCTGAACCATATCGCTCCCCAAGATATTATTTTTATATTTTCATGGATGACCACTTTGGTCTCGGCCGTGCTTGCCATTTCGGATTTTTGGCGGTATCCGCACTGGTGGGATCAGGTGTCATTTGAAGCGATTGCCTGGCTTTTCGTGGTGGGAATTTTGGGAACCGCTTTGTTTTATGTACTCCACCAGTTCATAGTTCAAAAGGCATCGCCTACCGTAGCATCCATGATGCTTATGCTTCAGCCGGCCATGACATTTTTGTGGGCATCGCTTCTCTTGGGCGAGCGCATGACGCTTGCTCTTTTTCTGGGCATGATCCTTACGATCTTTGGCGCCTGGCTGGTAACCTTGGATTCTCGCTCTTTTCTTGCTATACTGGCCAAGCTTAAGAAACCATGAACACTAAAGAACGCTTGGAATTCTACCTCCGAAAGAAAATTCCTCGGATACCCGGAAAACTACGGCGCATGGTGCCGTGGCTTTTTCCTGAAAATACGATCAGCGAAAAGCCGTTTTTGATCGATACCGAAGAAGATGTTATTCGAGAAGTAAAAAAACCGGTTCCAACCGAGCACGAGCGGAAGATGGTTGAAATTATTGTTATTAAGTACAAAGAGCCGGAGGTGGAGGCGGTTTGCGCGTCCCATTTGATTAAGAATACGCAATGGCCGTTCAAGATGACGTTTTACGATAATCGCGGGGGTACCAAAAATATGTCAAAAATTTGGAATAAACTTATACGCGAATCCACCTGCGACTATGTCATGTTCATGGATCCTGATGCGTTTGTTCCTCGGCTTGAACCCTGCTGGCTCTCACGACTCATGGAGCAATTTGATGATCCCGAATGTTACGTCGTGGTACCGAAGGTTTCCCGTACCTCCAGCAAGGAACAGCTCGGAGTCGCCGAAGATGCTCCACCGCGAAAATTAAAAGGTGAATTCGCCGCCCAATGCGTGCTCTATGATAGGAAGATTTTTGAGAAAATCGGATATTTTGACGAAGATTTCCTCTTCTACGGCCAGGATACGGAGTGGTCATTGCGACTCATACATAAAGGTTTTTTTGTATACCTGCGACCCGATGTTTCCGTGGAGCACTTCAAGCACTACTCCATGAACAAAGCCAACGAACGCCGTGAAGTCAATCTTGCCGTTGAGAATGCTTATGCGAATCGTATCCTAAAAGAGAAAACTCGATGAAGCACTATCCGCTTTTTTATCCGTATATTCCCAGACAGGCTATTCTTAAGGAATTGCGCGAGACGTTGAGCGGACGATACTTGGGTCAAGGACCCAAGGTAAATAAATTCGAAGAAGAGTTTAATAAAAAATTTGGTTATCAGTATTCCGTATTTTTAAATTCCGGTACTTCAGCGTTAGAACTTGCGTATCACCTTATTGGGATCAAGTCTGGTGATGAAGTGATCGTGCCCGTGCTCGATGCTCCCGCGGGACAGGTGGGTTTGGTGCGGCGTGGAGCAAAAATAGTTTTCGTGGATATTGAACGGGGAACACTTAATCTTGATCCCGACGATCTTCAGCGTAACATTACGCCAAAGACCAAGGCGATTGTTGCCGTGCATCTTGGTGGCGTAGCGGTCAATAAAAAAGTTTTTGAAATTGCCAAAGAACGCAACATCCCGATCATCGTCGATCTTGCTCAAGATATGGATCCGCAAAGCGGGAAGTACGGAGATTATCTGATCTATTCGTTTCAGGCCATCAAGGCTATAACTACAGCTGATGGCGGTATGTTAGTGGTTCGCAGTAAAGCGGAATATGATCGTGCGAAAAAATTGCGTTGGTTTGGCATCGATCGAGAAAAAAGGAACCGCAATAACTGGAAAAAACGCGAGATGACTTTCAATATTGAAGAGGCAGGATATAAATTTCAACCCACTGATATTGACGCCTGTTTTGGTCTGGCGGCATTGCCTGATTTGGATAAAGTTTTGCAGTACCGAGCGCAACTTGCAAACGAATATCGAATGCAATTAGCTACCTTAAATCAAGTAAGATTACCTAATAAAGGCTCGAATTGGCTTTTTTGTGTTTTGGCCGAGCAACGCGATCAGTTGGCGGAATTTTTGGTTAGTCATGGCGTTGAAACGAATTTGGTCCACGTGCGCAACGATATCTATAAAATCTTTGGCGGCAACAAACTGAACCTGCCCAATATGAACTGGGTTGCGTCGCGGTATCTCTGTCTGCCGATAAATCCAAAAATTACAAAAGCCGATGTTCGCCACATCTGTGCCAAGATAAGCGAATTTTACTTGATGATCTGAAACTTCGGAAGAGGAATGACAAACTTGGACTTCAGGCCTTTGGCACGCCAATTTTTTATGATGTAGTCGCTATAGTGCCATGCCAAGATAAGCACGTAATCCGGTTTTTCTTTTAATAAAATTTCGTTGCTGACAATCGGCGTGTGAGTTCCCGGCATGTATTTGCCGACTTTTTCTGTTCCAGGAAGCTGCGCGATGTAAGGGAGGAGGGTTTTGTCCAGGCCGAAGTAATTAACCAGCACGACACCACGCGTGGGGCATGAATCCGCGACAAGACGAAGACCTCCCTTTTTTGCCATATAAGCCAGGTCAAGAAACTGTTCACGGTTTTTATTAACTCGCGCGGTAAATTTTTCCCATGTTTTCGGTCTAAACAGCTCTGCCTTTTGTTCCTGCCTCAAGATACTATGAATGGTCGGGCTGATAGTATGCTTGCCTTTCCATCCCGCGTACACTCTGATGCTGCCTTCGCGCGAGGGAATCCTCTGTGCCTTAAAGACCTCCATGCCGTAGTACGGAAATAGCTTGACCAGCGAGGTTAAGCTATAGACGCGGATATGATCGTGATATATTTCATCAAACTGGTTTCCCTCCAGCACATCGAGGAGATATTGGCTTTCAGTAACCACCGCGCCATCCTTATCCAAGAGCGCGCTGACGCCCCGCATGACTTCCCCGAGCGTTGCCATATGGGCGAACACGTTGGTCATGGTAATCACTTTTGCTTTTCCATATTCCCGTACGATGGTATTGGCCGATTTGTCAGAGAAAAATTCCTGAATCGTGGTGATCTTATTTTCTTTTTTGGCGAACTTAGCCATGTTGGTCGGCTCGACGCCGAGTGTTCGCATTCCGCGGTCTCTGAAGAACGTCAACAGTGTGCCGTCATTTGATCCTACATCAACGCACAGGGATTTAGTAGGTAGATGAAGAGAAGATACGATTTGTTGCGCGAGCAGATCAAGATGTGTTCGCAACGGTGCTGATATTCCTGGTCGGTACGGATAATCAATCGGGAAGAGAATCTTGCCCTCAACGGTGTAGTCAAGCTGTCCCAAGCCGGATTCAGGGCAGATCATAAGCCGTAGCGGATAATGCGTTTCCGGGTGGTGTAAGGTCGTATCTGTCAGCAAAGCACTACACGGCGGCTGATGGCCAAGATCAATGGCTTCAAAAAGATTCTTGGAGCCGGTTATCTGGCAATGGTTCAGCGGACCCGGCTGAACATCATGGTTAGGTTTGTTCATAGGTTGCTGATTAAGGTGAGTGAGGGAAATGCGTTGACCGTAATATACTGCATGTTTTTATTTTTCTTTTGAAGCCGTTTCAGCCATGGCGCAAGAGGCTTTTTTTTGTATTTCAAAGCCCACGCCACCTTGTCGCGCTCGAGCGAACCACCTTCGATAATAATCAACTGACGTACTTTTTTTATCCAGGAAGGGATGAGGGCATCCATCATCTCGGCGTGATTGCCTAAATCAATATGCAATATATCGACTTCTTTATATTTTTTTGCTACGCTCATCACGTCACCTATGGTGAGCTTCACGATATCTTTAAATTTTTTGAGATTTTTTTCAGCAATTGATTTACGAACCGACGTAAATTTATAGTGTTCCCAGAGGTCGTAACAATCAAGCGTTCCCACACCGTTGGACTGTAGACCGCGTGCCATGTGATAGGCGCTGTACCCGGCTTTGGTGCCCAACTCGACGACCTTTTTCGGCTGATAGATGCGCATCAACGCATAAAATAATTCACCGAAATTATGATCTTCGTACGAGGAGTACCAGGGTGCCCGCATCATGTGTTTCCAGTCACTTTTCATTTCAAAATACTAGCGTAAGATGACGATAAAGGCAAGAAGAATCACTCGGACACTTTTTTAAGATCTGCTTCCACCATCATCTCAACAAGTTCGGAAAACGAGACCCTCGGTTTCCAGCCGAGAACTTTGCGGGCTTTTGAAAAATCACCCAACAAGACGGGAACTTCCGCAGGGCGCATATCTTTTTTTGTATTGTAGAGGACATATTTTTTTGGATCCAAATCCAGATGGGCGAAAGCAAGATCAACAAATTCCCGCACACTATGAGTTTTTCCGGTTGCTACGACGTAGTCATCCGGTTTTTTCTGTTGGAGCATCAGCCACATCGCCTCAACATAGTCGCCGGCAAATCCCCAGTCGCGTTTGGCGTCAGGATTGCCGAGCTCAAGTTTTTTGGCTTTTCCGAGCTTGATTAAAGCCGCCGTATGAGTGATTTTTCGAGTGACAAATTCCAATCCGCGCCGAGGGGATTCATGATTGAACAAGATACCGTTACACGCAAACACCCCGTAGGCGGTGCGGTACATCCGGGTCAAGTAATAGGAAGCAAGCTTGGAAATAGCGTATGGCGAGACGGGATTGAAAGGCGTGTTTTCGTTTTGTGGAGTTTCTAGAACCTGCCCGAACATTTCACTGGTGGCGGCAAAATAAAACTTTGATGAAAGTCCCAGGTCAACAATGGCGCGCAACAACACATGCGTACCTTCCGTATTGGTGTGCATGGTGTTGAACTCGTCGTTGAACGATGTCTGGACAAAGCTTTGAGCGGCTAGATGATAGATTTCATTCGGCTGTACGTTTGCCAACAGGCGAGACATACCTGAATAGTCCATGATGTCGCCGAAATGGATACTGACTTTCTGAAGTAGTTCCGGCATCCGGGAGTATCGGTTTTTTTCGTTTTCATAGGCGATCCGTCGTACGAGCCCGTGCACCTCATAGCCTTTTTCCAAGAGCAACTCCGCAAGATATGATCCATCTTGTCCGGTGATGCCAGTGACCAGCGCTACTTTCTTTTTTCCTTTCATGCGCTAAGATTAGCCTACTATGGACCGAAAAGCAACGCTGATATTGTGCGCGGTGGTAGCATTCATGGCTTTTTTTCTGCTCCTCGCCCAACCGGTCATGATGGACGATGGATTTCAGTATGAAGGATTTACGGAGTCCTTGGCGCGCGGAAAACTCGATTTCGCGTCATTCTACGGTTTTCAGGGTTTGTCTTTTTTCGCGGTTCCCATCTATTGGCTGACCAATTCACCGATTTCAATCATCATCACGTCGATGATCTTTTGCATCCTTTCCATTCCGCTTGCGTATGGAATAGGAAAGTGGCCGGCGGTCATTCTGTTTCTTCTTACGCCGTATCCGTACATGACCATGATGCGGGGATTCCAAGAGGCGGCGCTGATGTTCTTTGTGTTGCTGGTCATCTATGCGGCGAAGCGTAAAAAACCTTGGGCCGGTCTCGCATGGGGCGCCGGAGCAATCGTGAAGCCTTTTGCGCTTGTTCTCGCGCCGTTGTTTTTACGAAGAAGCATGAAAAAGTTTGAGATTTGGTGCTTGGTGCTTGGTGCTTGCGTAGGCATCGCCTATATGGTGCTCAACTATGCGCAAACGGGACATGTGGTGACGCTAGCAGCCACGGGCGCGTACGCGGGCGTCTTTGATCCCGGCAACGTGCCGGCGCTGGAGAAAAGTTTCACGCTGGACTGGAGAACTTGGGCGCGCGTAGGAGCGAACCTCTTCGTTTCTTCGCGCAAGATCATGACCGCGCCCGCCCTGATCATAATCGGAGCATGGTCGCTCTGGCAAACTCGGCGCGAAACGTGGTCTCGGCGTGTTATCGCGGCGTTGTTGCTCAATATCCTCATGGTCGGTCCTATTACCTATGCGTTTCCCAAGTATCTTTTGCCCATGGCGGTACTTTTTGGGTTAGCAGCGACTCCGATCCTTCGCAAGCGCCCGCTGCTATGGGTCATTGTGTTGTTTGACAGTGCATGGGTGTTTGCTGCAAACTATAGCTACTTTGGAAAAGCATTTTGGCATCCCTCGGTGTTTGCCTGGATGCCATTCCTGCTTGCCAGCGTTCTTTGCGTATATGAAATCGCTAATCATTATTCCCACGCTCAACGAGCGTGACAATCTCATCGCATTGATCCCTGAAATTTTTCGGCATGTTCCTGATGCGGAAATATTGATTGCCGATGATCATTCACAAGATGGTACCAAGGAACTCGCCCGAGAACGAGTCACCGTGCTTGATCGAATTACTGATCGTGGCTATGGAAAAGCGGTACTGGACGGATTTCGTTGGGCACTGAAGCATGAATTTAAACGCATTATCACCATGGATGCCGATTTTTCACACGATCCTGCGATACTTCCTGCTTTGATCAGTCAGCTGTCAACATCCGATGTTGCCATCGGATCACGGTATATACGCGGTGGAGAGATTCAGAATTGGAGCCTGCATCGTAGAATGTTAAGTCGTGTTGCGAACTGGTACGTCCGGGCCGTTTTAGGCACTCGGATACAAGACAATACGACAGGATATATGGGATATCGCCGAGGCGTGATTGAGGGCCTTCTCGTGTATCCGCCTCTCGCCGAGGGCTACGCATTTTTGGTTGAGGTGAAATACCGAATCAAGAATTTTCGCATCGCGGAATTGCCGATCGTTTACGCAGAGCGGCGTGAAGGAAAATCGAAAATGTCTTGGAAGATTATCTGGGAATCCGTATGGGTTCCTTGGAAGTTGAGATTTGGAAGAAAATAGCCTACACTATAAACGACATGCTCGCAAAAATACTTCGATGGGGCGTCTACGCAAGCGCGTTGGTCCCACTCATTATTTTCAAGGACTTTCTCTCGCCGTTTCAT
>JBBTUB010000014.1:0-12329 GCA_038064015.1 Patescibacteria group bacterium
ATGGCTTGTCGGTCTCGCGAACCGGATCGGGAATTTCACTATCAAGAGCTTCGGCGAGTTCTCTGATCGGCTTGAGCGCTTCATCGTCCTTTGAGGTTGCGGCAAGGGCTTTCACGGCAGAACCGCGAATGATCTTGGTCTTGTCGCCGGGATACTGGTACTTATTGAGGAGTTCGCGGATTTCAGCTTCTACCAAGTCAGCAAGCTCGGCATCCTCCACCATGTCCATCTTGTTCATGAACACGATAATGGCGGGACCGCCCACCTGACGGGCAAGCAGGATGTGCTCACGGGTCTGAGGCATCGGGCCGTCCGGAGCGGAAACCACCAACACGGCACCATCCATCTGGGCGGCACCGGTAATCATGTTCTTAATATAGTCCGCGTGTCCGGGAGCATCGATGTGCGCGTAGTGGCGATTGGGAGTTTCGTACTCGGAATGGTGGAGTGCGATGGTGATGCCGCGAGCCCGCTCTTCGGGAGCATTGTCGATGTCGTCGATCTTCTCGGCGCGCGCCTTGTAGCCATCGCCCAAGAGGTTGAGGGTATGCAAAATCGCCGCGGTGAGCGACGTCTTTCCATGGTCGACATGTCCGATGGTACCTACATTCAGATGCGGCTTCGTGCGTTCAAATTTTCCTGCCATGACGTAAGACACAGCCTAAATACCTTAGGCTGATAGGTTAAACTATTTGTATTGCCAGTATATCAGAAAAAAAAACTTATGCAAGCTCGGCGGTTTCTTTCTGGCGGATCTCCTCTTTGAGGGCGAGAATTTCTTTATTCAAGGTATCCATCAGTTCTTCTTCGCGCTTGGAATTTTGGCTTGCGATCAAATCCGTATGGGTGGGATGCTCGTGGGCCGGGGGCCCGCCAGCCGGCGAGATAGGCGTTTCCAACGCGGAAAACTTTTCATAGGAAAGAATGACGAGTTCCGGCTCGTTGCCCTGCATAATTAAAATGCCCCCGAGGCGCTTCGCAATTTCTTTCAATTTCGTAAAGTCCATGGTCTCGGTATAGCAAACCACTTGAAAAAGCGCAAGGGTATGATACACTGGGGCGATCATGGAAGAACAAGAAGCAATATCACGAGCCTATGAGCTCGCCTATCATCTTACCCCCGACCTCGACGAAGCGGCGGTACAGCTGCGCGCGCAGGACATCGCATCGCTCCTCACCAAGCTTGGAGGCTCCTCTATTATCACGAATCGCGAGCCCAAGAAAATCCATCTCTCCTATCCCATCACTCACAAGTATTATGCGCACTTTGGCGTCATTGATTTTGAGGCACCGACTGAAGCGATCACCGCGGTCAATGCCCAGCTGAAGCTCGAAGAAGGCGTATTGCGCTTCCTCCTGGTCGCCAAGCCGGTGAAGAACAAAGAGATCCGCGCTCTGGGAGACCAACGCAATCGCCGATCGAGAGTCCAAGTCGCCCCGACTCATAAAACCGCTCCCGAAGTGAAAAAAGAAAAGACCGAGGAAAAAGAGATCGAGAAAGAGCTCGAAGGCGTTCTTGGAAAAATATAATGAACTTAAACAAAGTATTTTTGATCGGCAGGTTGGCGGCAGATCCCGAGGCGCGCACGACGCCCAGCGGCCAACAAGTGGCAACCCTGCGCATCGCGACCAATCGAGTATGGAACGACCGCCAGACGGGAGCAAAGCAAGAGCAAGTTGAGTTTCATACGATCGTGTGCTGGGGAGGGCTCGCGGATGTCGCGGGCAAGTATCTCAAGAAAGGGCAAATGGCATTTTTTGAAGGGCGCCTCCAAACCCGCTCATGGCAAGGCAACGATGGCGTGAAGCGCTACCGCACCGAGATTGTCGCCGAGAATATGCAGCTGGGACCAAAAGCCGGTGGAGGATTCGCGGCAGAACCGACATCGCCCGCCATGGCTCCAGCCAAGGCGTCACCTGCCGATCTTGCCGAAGAGCAAATCCCCGTCATCGAAGAAAACGCTCCCCTTGCCAGCCCGATCGGCAAAGAGCCGGCCAGCGACGTCGAAGAAGCAGAGATTGACCTAAAAGACATTCCGTTCTAATCTACCTACCTATGCCCTGTCCCGCCTGCCAAGAAAAAGTAAATTACGTTGACTACAAGCAGACCGATGTCCTGCGCAAGTTCGTGTCGGGACAATTCAAGATTTCCAGCTCGCCCCGCACAGAGCTCTGCAGCAAGCACCAGCGCATGGTCGCCAACGCCGTCAAACTCGCCCGCTTCATGGCACTGATGCCGTATACTCGCGGCCAGACGAGAAAGAAATAAAAAAACCGCCCGCGGGCGGTTTTTTTATTTATGAGTTCAAATTCTTTCCTTCGATAGTTTGGAGAATAAGTTCGAGGGCGCCTTTTAAAATATGGTGTTCCATTTTTCGTCCTGAAACGTGCACTTTTTCCCAAATTTCGGGAAAGGCCGAGTCGGCATGATATTTTTTACGTAATTCTTTATACCAATCATAGTCGTAGATTTTCCAAAATTCTTTTTCTGGATAGTACGCGCGTGCATATAGCATTTTTCGAGCGCCAATCGTTTGAGCGAACGTCTCAAAAATACTATCTAAGCCGATTGCATCGTTCAAATATTTTTGAGATTGTCCCCAAACCCCCACATCGACTAGGAAATCCGTGTCTATACATTGTGGCGACAATTTCTGGGCCGTTTTAGTTGGTTTCATGGGACAAAGCCAAAGAGGATATATGCCCAGTTTTTCATCAGAATATTTAATGAATTCATTCGTATGATCAAAGGGAACAAAAAAGTCTTGGACAAAATATTCCTGCGATGTATTGGTAGCTCGCAGGGCATCATAAAGTTTTTTGGTGTTCATCCAAGGATTCAAGACAAATCTCAATAATCGATGGTGGGGAAGATGCATAAAAGAAAAGAAATATTCTCCCATCCAAAACGCTCCACGGTTATATCGAAATAGATAATCACGAATCGGAACAAGCTCATACCGCATTGCATCTTTGTGTGCAACTTTTTCAACTTCCAGATAAAACCATTCATCGTTGGCATGGGCGTATTCTCGAACTGTCAAATCCCCTTCTTCTCCTGTCAAAGTTCCCGTAATAACGACACCATGCGTTGCGTCAGTCACCACAGCTTCTACATAATCAATCGCCGGATCTGCGCACCGTTCTTTCATTACCCGAAGGCAATCCTCCATGGAAGTGAGCGGTTCATAGCAAAGACGCACATAAGGTTTTGCCTGTCGAAGTCGCAACTTGATGAGTGTTAACAATCCCAGTGTCCCATACGATCCGGAGATTCCATAGAAAAGATCAGTATTCTCTTTTTGAGATGCCCGAACGATCTCTCCGTTCGCAAGAACGATTTCGTATTCCTCGGCAGTATCATTAAATTGCCCGTATCGATATGAGGAGCTTTCGAGCGATGCTCCATTTACCGCCCCCCCCACCGTGATTCCTGGAAATTCTGCGATGACTTGAGGAATAAGATCGTGCTCCAACGTCGCGCGAAGGAGCTTATCGAGTGAAACATTGGGTTCAACTAAAGCATAATTTTCTTTCGCATTCACTTCGATGACATCATTAAGATTAGAGATATCCACAAACGCAAAATCCTGACTTTCTTCGGTTCGTGTTGAGTGCGTCCCTCCATGGACAAAATTTATTTTCTTACCTACCGGATCTTGAGCTATAGTCCGCATCTGCGCAGCAATACTCTCGACGTATTTTTTGTGTTCTTCGAGTGTTTTCATATATTCGCTCTTACTGCTTGTAGAACCTTACGTGATGAGACGGACATGAGGCTAGCCACCAGACTTCCACCGATGAAGCTTGCACCTACCGCGATGAGGCCTTGGATTGAAGGGTAGGAAAATGCTGGCTCAAAGAAAAATCGGGCAAAGCCAAAGAGTACGTACGCCCACACCGCGCCGGCAAGTCCACCACGAAACCAGTCAGGCAAGCGGTCTTTGGTGAGATCAAGAATCACCGCGGCCAGAAGATATGAAAAAATCAGGAGCCACATCGGAAGTCGGTCATGGGGCATGAGGATCACGCCTGGCGCGGTTTCGGTGCCGTAACTGATAAATAGCATGATCAGCGCGAATACGGTTACCATCGTCGCGTCGATGCCGCTTCGCACATGGCGTTGCGCGGCCATCATCATGCCGACGTAAACAATGGTCATCACTCCTGCGCCCCAAAATCCAATCACCTGTCCCCAGCCCTCGGTCGGATGGAATGGCACGACAAAAAAAGATACCAAGCCAAAGATGAGCGCAAAAATGAGATGACCAAAGAAACTCCGCACGGTTCCAACTTTCGCTTTTTGAAGCATCGGAAAAAGCAGGACGAGCGCGGTAATGGTTACCAGGCTCAGCAGCATGTGCGGCGGAGCCCACACGAGATTGATCGGATGCGAAAGATCTTCGACGCCAAACCATACGTGCCAGAGATTATCGAACGGCGCAATGATGGGGATGATCATGAGGACATTGGCTAGATGTTTCCATCGGTTGTTGCGGGTATGATACCAGCCATACTCTGCCAAAAAAATCGCAAGCAGAACAAAGCTATAGAGAAACAAGTGCGGAGGAATGAAAAAATCATCACGCCCCACCGCTCGATGCCACCAGATATCCCATCCGCCTGCGGCCGCAGCGCCAAAAATGACACCGACCATGATCCGAGAAAGGAAAAGCTGCGCATAGTCGGACATGCCGCGGCCATGCCGCCGGCGAATCGTACGATCAAGAATAAAGTAGAGCACGGTCACAAAAAGAATCATCCCCAATACGATAAGCGATGCACTGAGCCAGTTCCCCACGACAGGTAACTGGGATTGTGAAAGAAGTGGTGTGGCCGACTCGCCAAGATGAGCGAGGAGTTGTTGCATGGCGTTTATGATTTTTATTAGATCTCCAAGCTCTTTATCATCTGCTCGAAGTCGAGAACTTTTTCCATGATGCCTTGAGGTGCGGAGCCGCGCTGGATGGACGTGAGGAAGCCATCGGCATCAGCGGGGATTTCGACATCGGGAAGATACTGGAAAAACTGCAAGCCTTTGTAGATCGGATGGTTGAGATTCAAAATCGCGTTTTGCTGCAAGATGCGTGAGCCATCGCCTTCGGGCAACGGAGCCGCCGCAACTTCATAGTACATGAGCCGGGATCCCGCCGTGTACAGCTTGCAGTACGCGCCGTCTTTGACGTCGGGGCTCTTGCAGAGGCTCGTGAGATCCTCCCCGCCCTTGTAGCTGATGTCCGCGTACATCCAGTAGTCGGACGAAGCGGCCTTTACCCAAACAGTCTTATTGAGCGCAAACCTGACACTAATTGCCCGCCCTTGAAATTCTTCGATGTTTTCGTCTTTCGTAGTGGTATAGTCATCGAGCGTCGCGATTGCAGTCCCCCATGATTCGGGATATTGAAATGCAATGCCAAGTTCCGGATTACGATACGTGCGCGGACCGGCAGGTGTCGTTGTCTCGCGCGGTTCCGCAGGCTTCGGAAGCTTGTATGCCATCGCTCCTACCACGAGCAGCCCGAGAATGATGATCGGAAGGATTTTTTTCATGCCTTTATTATATCTTTAAAAAATATGCTTTGAAAGAGTAAAGAGGATCGTATTAAAAATCATCATCGATCCGAGGATGATATACGCGGGATAGCGCCAGAGGGGATACCTGGTCAATACGTAGCCGCCGAAAAAATAAAACGGGATCACCATCATGAGGTAGCGGCTCATGCCAAGGATATAGGTCTGGCTGAGGGTAAGCAGCACGACTGCCCAGCCAAAATACAACATGCGCCGCGGCACGATTTTGTAGCCGGCAATCAAAACTGCCACGATGACTGCCAACAACGCGAAGTCCGCGCGCCACATGCCGGCCAACGCATCATCATGGAGCACGGAGCCCATGAACTTTTGCAATCCGATCCAGGGCCAGGTTGCTTCATGATGCCAGTGATCTTTTTGGATATTGAGGAACGCAAAGGGCGTACCATAGAATATTTTTTGATACAGCAAAAAAACTCCAAACGGAATGAGTATCAGCGCGGTATGGACACCGAGCCACACAAGATTCTTTTTTTCTCGGTACCATGCGTACCAAAGCACCGGAAGCAGAAGAAACCCGGTAACGCGGGTCACTAGCGCCAGCGCGATTGCCAGGGACGCCCGGGAAAACTGCTTCTGCTGAAGAAAGAAAAACGTCAGGAGCGCCAGGAGCAGGAACAAGCTTTCCGTATACGGAGCGGTCAAAAATATCGAGGTCGGAAACAAAGAAAATACCATGATGCCGGTCATCGCTACTTCCCTGCCTTTCCAGCGATGCATGAGTTCGTAGAGAACCAGTGCCGCGGCGGCTCCAAAAAAAAGCGACAGTGCCAGGCCCGCCCCCATAACGCTGATCTCAAGCGCCACCGCGACAATTCGAATCATCAATGGGTAGAGCGGGAAAAAAGCGATGAGCGGGGAGTGCTCGCCGCCAAAAATATATCCTTGCTCCGCGATGATGAGATAGAGGCGCGCGTCCCACTGTCCAAAATGCGCGTCGCCAAACCCTTGCAGATTCAGCAAGGCGACAATCATAACAATGGCAACACGGGAAGCAAGAAAAATAAGCAGCGGAGGAGCGTATTTCTGCAACGCATGGTTGGTTCGCACATACTGCAGCAGCACTTCCTTTATGGCGCGCGCGATGACCCCGAGGCGAGCGCCGCTTGGCGTACCATGGAGCCGCGGGTAGTGGGGAATGGGAACTTCCACGGCATGATGCCCCTGCTGGCGCATATTGATAAAAATCTCCGTACTGATAAACGCGCCATCGGATCGCAACGGAACTCTTTGCAAGATATCGCGCTTCATGAGCTTGAACGCGCAATCCACGTCTCTCGCGCTCACGCCAAACAGCACACGCAGGATTTTATGAAACAGCCACGTATTGAATTTGCGCAGCCCGTGGTCTTTTCGATCCACCCGATAGCCAATGATAAAGTCAGACGCGGCGGCGTGCGCGGCAAGTTTTTCAATGTCATCAATACGGAATTGCCGATCGGCATCGGTCAAGAACACCCAGTCCATGTGCGCGGCGGCAAAGCCGCTGCGGAGCGCGGCGCCATACCCCCGATTGCGCGGATGCTGGATGACCCGAATGCTCGGGCCGATGTAGTTTTTGAGGAGGTCCGGCGTCGCATCCGTACTGCCATCGTCAACGATGATGACTTCGTACTCCCACTTCAGGCGCCCCATGACACGCCGGACATCGTCAATCAGCGCAGAAAGATTCTCTGCCTCGTTGAGTGCCGGCAAAACAATGCTGACGCGCATATTTTATATCTCCCGTTCCGCGGCGGCTTTTTTGATGCCGGCGGCGATGGCTTGCTCGACTTTGGGATTGTCTTTGAGGAATTGCTTCGCACCCTCTACGCCTTGGCCGAGCTTTACGTCACCGTAGTTGTACCACGCGCCGGACTTGTTCACGACTTCGAGTGCCACACCGGTATTGACCAGATCGCCGACACGCGAAATGCCTTCGTTGTACATGATGTCAAACTCCGCGGTGCGGAATGGCGGGGCGACTTTGTTTTTGACGATCTTGACCTTCACACGATTGCCGACGATCTTTTCGCCGGATTGGATCTGTGCCGAGCGGCGGATCTCGATGCGCACCGACGCATAAAACTTAAGTGCCAATCCCCCGGTCGTGGTTTCAGGGTTGCCAAACATGATGCCAATCTTTTGGCGGATCTGGTTGATGAAGATGACGGTGGTATTAGTTTTTGAAATGATGCCCGTAAGCTTACGTAGAGCATGGCTCATGAGACGAGCCTGGAGTCCCATATGCTGTTGGTCCATCTCGCCTTCGATCTCGGCACGGGGCGTGAGGGCGGCGACGGAGTCCACGACAACCAGGGCGATACCGCCGGATCGCACGAGGGTCTCGACGATTTCCAGGGCTTGCTCGCCGGTGTCAGGCTGAGAAATCAAAAGGTCGTTGATTTTGACGCCGATTTTTTTGGCGTATTCGGGATCAAGTGCGTGCTCGGCATCCACATAGGCACACACGCCGCCTTTCTTTTGCATTTCGGAAACGAGATGGAGACACAGCGTGGTCTTGCCGCTTGATTCCGGGCCATAGATTTCAGTGACCCGTCCTCTCGGTACTCCCCCAACTCCCAAAGCTAAATCTATAGAGATCGATCCGGTGGGGATGACATCCACGTCCACCCGGCGCCCTTCGCCAAGCTTCATGATAGACCCCTCGCCGTATTTTTCCTGGATTTCCTTGATCGCCGACTCCACCGACTTGCTCGATCCGTCCCCTTGTGTCTTGACTGGTTTTTCGTCGTCCTTGTCTTTTTTAAATTTAGCCATGTTTCAAGTGTAAAGTGTAAATCTCAAAGTGTAAAGTTTAGAAAGTCCGCGTAACTCGAATCCGATAAGAAATTTCTTGATACTGACTCCCGTCCCAGAGGTCACTTCGCAGTTTCCCCGAATGATCAAAAGCTTTTGATTTTTCAAAGATATACCAACGGCGCGCCCCGCCGGGTTGATTTAGGATGACCAATTCATCAGAACCTGAAAAAAACTTTCTAATCCGTTGCTGATTGATTTCATTGGCAGGAATATACCCTCGACGCACCAGCCACCATAACACATCACCTTGCCCAACTTCAGCCTCAATGATCTGCGCGCGATGGGTCGCTGCGCTGCGGTGTTGAAATGCTCGCTCAGCGACGCGAAGCAAGTGGTCGGCAATACCTTGTTGGCGATAACGCGCCGCTACGAGACGATGCCGCATCTCCCATTCTTCAAAACTCGTTCGCTCAAAACGAGTAAAGCTCAACTCGGCCGCCGACTCATGAAACTGCTCCATAGGATCCTCGATCACGGTAAGTCTGATACTTAGGAGATCCGCGGCACCGTCGATCATCGCATGCTCTTTGCGCAATGTCAGAGAGATTTCTTTGCCATGGCGATTAGGAACCGATACAAGAAAAAACTGCCCAATACCAAGGGGAAGCTCATCATAGCGTGCCATGGCTTCCAAAACTTTTGCCATGTCAATTGATTCCCACTGAATCCCAAGATCACGTCGCTTTTCTTCCTCAAGCGGCGCGTAGTGATAGCGCTCCGCGATTTCTCCAAGCGAGCTCGGGATCTCAAATCCAAGCCGGCTTCGAGGCGGCACTGGCATTTGTTCACGATCATTCATACTAAAATCATACGATCTCGCTCTGGTAACAGTCAATGCAGTATACAGTCTCTGGCCGGTCGGGAGAGTATGATGTCTCAATGGCTTTAGAACATTTCGCGCATTGCCGAGCCCACAGCTTCAGCGGATTGCGCTTTGCGAGGCGCTCAAAGTGGCGACAGTTGGGGCAGAGCTTCGGAACGAGTAGCGCGAATTGTTCATAGAATTGTTTGTCTTCGCTGGTGATCCGAAACGCGGTCGTACAGGATTGGGTACATTTCCCGGCGTGCTCACAGGCAATGATGTCACCGCCGATTTTATACTCCTTGGTTTCCGGATCCCGCCAGCGATAGCCTTTGGCGAGCGCTTGCTCTTTGGTCAATGGGAAAAATTCCTGCGCGATCGTCTCATTATACGCATGCGGACTCACGCTCATCGGGAAAAATTCACCGTATTCGCCTGCCGCTTTCATTTGAGCTTTGATCTTCTCAACTAGCGTCTCGTACTCTTCCTTTGAGTATTGCTTATTGAGGATACAATATTCCGCTTTGCGAAGCCCGTCGCAGCCGAAAAGATTATGCGAGCTGTGGCAGTTCATGCAGTACTCGGAGTCACGCAGCTGGATCCAACACTCGTTGGCAAACTTTACGTCCCCGCACTGAAGCCCAAGATTGATGCATTCATAGATACGCTCGGAGTTATTACTCCATGGACCGAAATCCATGAGATCCTTGCCAGAAAAAATATTGAAGCAATACCGTCCATCCTCGATATTGGCGCACTCAAAGGAACGCCAGATATTTTTCGAGCTCTCGATCCAGTTGCCGGTAACATTGGTGCTCTGGCGGGTGACGAGCGCTGGCACGATGTGTTGTTTTTTTAAATTCTCAAACTTGCTCATGACGCCCTCAAGCACGACGTCGTTGCGAAGATCGTAGCTTGCGATCTTTTTCTGATAGTCTTCTTTGGAAAATTGCTCGTTAAAAATACAGTAGCTCTTGTTGCGCAGATTAACGCAACCAAAGCAGCTCTCGCAGTCGCGGCAGTTGTAGAGGAATGCCGAATTCCGGCACGTGTAGGATTCTTGGGAAAACGCGAGATTGTAGCACTGGTAGACATCGATGCATTCATAGCACCGCTCGGATTTGACGGCACTATAGCAGTCCATACTGTCCTTAGTGTCGTTGTACCAGACGCCATAGCGACAGTTTTCGAGGCGCGTGGAGCTGAATGCTAAGTAGCAGTTGCGGGGGTCAGTAACACGGTTGGTATATTCAGAGTCTACGATATTCCCCTGCTTCACGCTTCCGGCACGTGGGACCGCATCGCGCAAGGCGAGAAATTGCTCAAAAAACGGCTTACTAAAATCATAGTCTCTGGCATACGCCTTCGCGTCCCAGCTATCTCCCCACCAGCACTGCCAGCAATATACAGGAAACGGCGCATCGGCCGGATACATAAAAATTTTATCGGCATGGCACAAATCACACGGCCGCTTGTACAGGGTCCGCTCATTGCGAAACGTCATCCGCCGAATCAACCGGCACTCCGGGCACCAGGTCGGCTCCGGAACCTTAAACCGATTGTAAAACTCCAGGTCTTCGGGATAGATTTCGAAATCTTGGTGGCAGTTATTACAGGATTTCATTTTGATAACATGATTCGCAATATACGATCTCGGGTCGTTCCGGGCTATAGCTGGTCTGGATTGGCACTGAACACTTCATGCATTGCCGGGTCCAGAGGCGACGCTCTCCCGCTATTAGATTTCTTCGCGTGTGCCGACACTCCGGACACTGGTGTGGAATCGGCACGCTCAGTTTGCGATAAACCACCAACTCATAATTCGTAATGCGATAGTTGCGGCCACAAGTACATACTAAGATTTCTTTCGCGATTGAATCGGGAACATCGGCAATGGCATCAGGAATTGCTTCCGGGCGCATCGTTTCCTTGCCGCGTGTTCCTGTTTCACGGTCATACCATGGAATCTCTTTTCGTTCAGCTTCTTCTTTCGTCAGCGGAAAATATTCCTGCGCCACGGTTTCATTGTAACCGAATCCGCTGGTACCTATGGGAAAAAATTCACCCCACTCACCGGTCGTTTTCATATAATCAATGATTTTTGTGCGCAGTTCTTGATATTCGCTTTCAGAATACTGTTTATTGAATATACAATACTTCTTTTTGGTCACAGCAATACAACCAAACAGATTCGCAGAGTTATTACATTTATCACTATAGAGCACCTCCACATTGTAGTGCGAGGCATTACAAAATGCGGAACGCCCCATATTGAGCGTACTGATTAGCTCGTAACTGAATTCCGGTTTGTAGAGCGAGAAATCCAGATCGCGACATTCTTTTGCATCGAGCACATCGAAAAGCCATCGGCTATTCT
This sequence comes from Patescibacteria group bacterium, assembly GCA_038064015.1. Lineage (GTDB taxonomy): Bacteria > Patescibacteriota > Minisyncoccia > 2-02-FULL-40-12 > IGHO2-01-FULL-4-A > JBBTSB01. The sequence goes on from JBBTUB010000014.1 coordinate 11,574, forward strand.
CCGCGTTTGTCACATCGAAGCTGTCGGTGACATTCTTGCAATCTTTCATCGCGTCACCCGTACAATTCAGGCAGTTGACCAGCGCGGCGAATTTATGAATCGCGGACTTCGAATGTTGGGTAAATTCCTCTTGCGCCTTCTGCAAAGTGGCAAATGATCCGCGACGAAGCTCGGAAACTTTCTTTTTGTATTCTTCTTTTGAGTACGGTTGATTAAAAATGTGATATGACTTGTTGCGAAGATTCCAACATCCGAAACAATCCGTACAACCCCGAAGATCATATGAAAGGTGGCAGTCATTGCTGTCGTAACACGTATCGAGGAACGTGGAGTTTGCTATGCGATGAGAATTTACGCACTCATAGGCAAATTCGGAATAGTACACGAAACTACAATCAACACAGCTTTTTGAATATTTGACAAATTTGCAGTAGTAGCAGTCTTCGTTTTTCTCCCCGGCAATATCGAGATAGCAACGATGATCATCGCCGCAATAGCTGACGTATTGGCAGTCTTTGCAATTGACGATATCTAACGACAAAGTCGGAACCTGCTGATATATTTCTTTGAATTGTTCAAAAAACGGTCGCGAAAAGTCAAAATCTCGCCCATAAGCAAGTGGATCGAGCTTGTCGCTGTACCAGCAGTCCGGACACCATACGACTTGGGGTTTATTTTGAGGATAGTACGCGATGATCTTGGCGTGGCATGAGTCGCACTCGCGATGATAAAACGTCCGTTCATTTCGCATTGCTA
>JBBTUB010000015.1:0-72429 GCA_038064015.1 Patescibacteria group bacterium
TGGTGTAGCGGTGAAATGCATTGATATCACACGGAACACCAAAAGCGAAGGCAGCTTGCTAGGGCTTTGCTGACGATCAATTGTGAAAGCGTGGGGATCAAAAAGGATTAGATACCCTTGTAGTCCACGCCCTAAACGTTGCACATTAGCTATCGGGAGCATCGACCCTTCCGGTGGCGTAGCTAACGCGTTAAATGTGCCGCCTGGGAAGTACGATCGCAAGATTAAAACTCAAAGGAATAGGCGGGAGTTCGCACAAGCGGTGGATCATGTGGTTCAATTCGACACTGAGCGAAAAACCTCACCAGGGTTTGAAATCCAGCTGCACGCCTCCAGAAACGGAGGAAGCCTTCGAGGGTGCTGGACAGGTGTTGCACGGCTAAAATTATTGGCCAACCGAAGAGTAATTTTCGGTAAAAAACGCCAACTCATAACGGTGAAACCCGGCCCTCTGCGTGGTATCATGTAGAGATGGGCAATACCGTGGGAAGTCTAAGTGCAAATTTTTGCAACTTTCCAAAAACAACAGAAGATTATTACATTCTCGGCTTATGGTGCGCCGATGGTTATCATTGGAGCAGCAGTATAGGACTAAGCAATATTGATTCCGGACTCGTGGAAAGATTTAGAAAATTTTTCCAGCGATTCTTTCCTCCGGAGCGCATCAAATTGCATATCCATAGCACCGGGAAGCGAAAGCATCTAGGATACCAACTGTATGTAAACTCAAGACCCCTAAGAAAAATCTTTATGGACTTTAGGGCACAGGAGAAGCGAGACATACCAGAATATCAAAACATCTGCGCATATTTTGCGGGACGTTTCGATGGCGATGGTTGTATCAATGGCAACTTAACTCGCGACTGCAGAATATCATACGGAAATGAAAAAGATGCGACTCTGGATTATTATCTTCTGAAACGATTAGGTTTCGAAATGGCTCGAGTATATAGATACAGGACATCACATACATATGTTATCTACATATCGAGATTTGAAACTCAAATGTTTGTTGATTTCTTGTATCAACATTCATCAAAATTGCAGAAACTTGCACTTAGAGCCCCGAGAGACTTTGGTCACACGATCATCAAACGTGACCAAGATACCAAGATAACAAATTTGGTATAAAACGTTGGCCCCTTTGCACCAGTGTAGATGTAATGGGTGAAAGTATAGTCCGTACCAATAGGAATATTGGATAGATACGATCGTCAGCTCGTCAGGTGACTGGTTCCCTTAAGTGGGGAAACGAGCGCAACCCGCGTTGCCTGTTATACGTGTCAGGTGAGACTGCCGAGGTTGACTCGGAGGAAGGAGCGGATGACGTTAAGTCAGCGTGATCCTTTGATACCCTGGGCTACACACATGATACAATGGACGTAACAATGGGTTGCCAAGCCGCGAGGCGGAGCTAATCCCATCAAATACGTTCTCAGTTCGGATAGGAGGCTGAAACTTGCCTCCTTGAAGCTGGAATCGCTAGTAATCGCAGATCAGCACGCTGCGGTGAATACGTTCTCGAACTTTGCACTCACCGCCCGTCAAGTCAGGGAAGTCGGGAATACCCGAAGCACCGTGTTATTACGTGGTACTACGGTAGGCTCGATGACAAAGACTAAGTCGTAACAAGGCACGGGTAGGAGAACCTGCTCGTGGATCACCTCCTTTCTATACAAAAAATCCCTCGCCTTCGGGCTCGGGCTGCTGTATAGAACAAAGGTAGTCGATAGAGGTTGTACGCTGTTTGTTTGTCGATAGACGATCACAGCGTACGAACTCTGGCCAGCCACTTTGGCCGAATCAAGTGGGGATTGAGCAGTTCCTAAAAGCTCACAACGAAAAATATGTTCTAGTTAACGATCCGAAATTGTGTACGTGGTCTCTCGGCTAATCAAAACCGCCCTCTGGGCGGTTTTGATTACCTAAAAGCTATGTCTGGAATAGACCGGTGTGCACTTGGTACCAGAACCGGTATTAATGCATGAATACTCCATTATTCTTCTACCACCTCCTCTACAATTTAAAATGCAGATTGTGTGTCTAAAGCCCCCGACTTGTCCTCGTATATTAACACGTGTCGTCGCATCCGACTCACTCGGTGATAGCGTAATGGAAATGCTCCTTCCATCAATCACCGCGCCAGTGAAAAACCAGCCAAGCATGACTCCCATAGCAACCAAGAAAAGTCCGAGAAAAAAATGCTTATCGTATATCATGCTACAAGTGTATCACACGACAACGCCGCGTGTTGTTAACATTACTTGATCTGATAGGTAACCGTCACGCTGACGGTTATTTCGTTTACTCCGGAGGGAATTGAGGGTGGCATGGCATTACCTCCGCCACGAGCCTCAAGCGCCATCATTTTTATGTCATAGCTTGGATAGCCGCCGACATCTTCTTGAAAGTTCACGATCTTGCCCAGGCGGATGCCAATCTGGGACTCCAAGGTCTTGGATTTCGCTTTCGCATCGGCAATAGCCTTGCCGCGAGCGTCAGCTTTGAGCGCCTCGGGGTTTTCGATTTCAAACTGGAGTTGATCAACTTGATTGACTCCAGCCGCGACCACGCCATCCAAAACTTTATTGGTATTATCGAGATCGCGGATGGTGATATGGAAGTTCTGGGTCACCTGGTAGCCACTAATTCTTGGGGCTTCTTGAATATCAGATCGTATCGAATATACATACTGTGGAGAGACGTTGTACCCCGATGTTTTAACATCTTTATCTTCAATACCTTGAGTCTTCAAGAACGCCGTAACCTCGTTGGATTTTTTTGAGTTCGCGTCCTGCGCGGCCTTTGACGTCGCAGCCTGGGTGAGGATCGTGAAGTTGAGCTTCGCGACGTCGGGCTTCGCCAAAACTTTTCCTTCACCGCTAAACGTCACTGTGTTGGTGGTTGTCGCCGTGTTGAGCTTTTGCTTGATCGATACGGCAAAAAAGATGATCAGCACCACCCCAAACACGCTCCCCAACCAAAACAGTATTGTCTTTTGTTGATTATTCATAGTATAAGTATACTCATGTTTCTTATCTTGCACAACGTGCGCAGTGCCTACAATGTCGGATCGATTTTCCGGACCGCGGATGCCGCGGGGGTCGAAAAAATCTTTTTATGTGGCTATACGCCGACACCTGCCACCAAAACCGCCCTAGGCGCCGAAGCGACCGTCCCCTGGGAGCATCACGCCCAAACCTGGCGGCTCCTCAAAGAACTCAAACGCCAAGATATCCATATCGTCGCCCTCGAACAGTATCAATACAGTACGGACCTGTTTCGTTACACCCCGAAGTTTCCGATGGCATTATTAGTCGGACACGAACGCAAAGGCCTTAGCAAGACTATGCTTCACCTTGTCGATGATATTGTTGAAATCCCGATGCATGGCGCCAAAGAGTCCCTCAATGTTGCGGTTGCCACCGGTATTGCGGTATATTACCTCTATGTCAGACCACAAACACGAAGCAAGTCATGATACTCCTGCCGCGCCAGCTGGAGGCGATCATGGGCACGCAAAAAAACACGAAGGCCATACGAGCGAAGCAATAGAGCATTTTATGGAAGCGCTTGATAAGCCGGTGCGCGATGTCTTCATGACGACAGAAATGACCACCGGCGTAGAAACGATGGCCAACACGCCATGGATGGTCGCGACAGGAATTTTATCGGGATTATTTGGATTTAAGTTTGATACAAGCCATGGCACCGGACACTCATCACCTGCTCTCGCGCATTCTTGAGATCGCACGCTATGAGGGCGATCATGCCGAGTTTGTGCGCAAATTCACTCGCGCCTGCGAGGTCAAAGCTCCCGCGGAGCTTACCAAAAAATTTCTGGAACAGATCACTCCGCATTTTTCTCCGGAACAACATCGAGAACTCGATGAGTTTATTGCTTCGCTCCCGCATGAAATTCCCGACCCAAACGCTTGAGCGAAAACTGTTTCACGACGGCTACTCATCGGTCATCGGCGTAGATGAAGTCGGCATGGGATGCCTCGCCGGACCCGTCGTGGTCTGCGCGGTGGCAGTTTCTCCCGGCACCCCGAATATTGCCGGAATTCGCGATTCTAAGCTGCTTTCTCCGCAACAACGTGAAACACTGGCCCACACCTTGAAACAAAGCGGCATTCGATTTCAAATTTCACTGTGCTATCCAAAGGTGATCGACAGGATCAATATTTATCAGGCCGCAAGAAAAGCAATGCGAAGGGCAGTAGATAAGCTGGGAGGGGATATTGTCCTCGTCGATGGCCCTCATGCCATCGCCGGACTCAATCTGCCCCAGCGTGCAATCGTCAAAGGCGACCAAAAAGTTTTCGCCATCGCCTGCGCGTCAATTCTCGCCAAAGTCCACCGCGACCGCATGATGATGCGCTACGCCAAACGCTTCCCGGAATACGGTTTTGAAAGGCACAAAGGCTACGGCACGAAGCTTCACCATGCGGCCCTCGCCGCCCATGGCCCTTGTGAACTGCACCGAAAATCATTTACAATAGCTATATGACCAAACTTGCTATTAACGGTTTCGGGAGGATCGGGAGGATATTTTTCAGACAGGCACATGAACACCCGGATTTTGAAATCGTAGCCATCAACGATCTTGGTACGAGAGAGAACCTTGAATACCTGCTCAAATACGACACGGTCTACAAACAGTACGCCAAAGGCACGGGAAATGTGCAGTTTTTTCAAGAGAAAGATCCAAGCAAGCTCCCGTGGAAAGATTTAGGCATCGACATTGTCGTGGAGTCCACAGGAGTTTTTGAGACTGCCGAAAAAGCACAGGCGCATATCACCGCTGGCGCTAAGCATGTGGTTATCACCGCACCCGCCAAAGATGACGTGACGCCGACGGCGACACCCAACGTGGGCATGCAAACGCTTTCAAGCGCCAAGATCACCTCCAATGCCTCTTGCACGACCAATGCGACGAATCCGGTCGTTGCGATCATGATGGCCTCAGTGGGCATCCAAAAAGCCATGATGACCACGGTACACGCCAACACCGCCACACAGAGCACGGTTGATGGTCCCGGAAGTAAAGACTTTCGCTTCGGCAGAGCTGGAGCATGGAATATTATCCCTTCGACAACAGGCGCGGCAAAGGCAACGACGCGCGTGATCCCGGAGCTTGCGAACAAATTTGACGCCGTTTCCGTCCGCGTACCCGTCATATCCGGCTCGTTGATTGATTTCACGTTTCTTGCCGGACGGCCGACGACGGTAGAAGAAGTGAATGCGGCTTTCAAGAAAGCCGCCGCAAGCCCGGAGTGGGCAGGGATCGTAGAAGCTACCAACGAGCCGATTGTCTCAAGCGATATCATCGGTAATCCCCACGGCTCGATCGTAGACCTCGGCCTCACCCGCGTCGTTGATGGCGACCTCGTCAAAGTCTTCGCCTGGTACGACAACGAGTGGGGATATTGCGCCATGCTGATAAAACATATTGAAGAAGTGGTGAAGTCTTTATGAAAACCAAGATCTTAGCACTGGTAGTTGGTGGTTTGATTACGATAAATTTTTTCATTGCGACTACCGGACCGAGACAGTGCTCTGAGGTCATTATGAGCTCGATATGTGCTCCTAGTATGCATGCAGGATTCCCACTAAAAGCAACCTGGAGTGATGTTGGAAGTTTTGACACCCGCACGGTGTGGTTTGCTATTTTTGTAATACCTTTGATGATTGATTGGGCTTTTTGGACACTCTTGATATATGCCTTAATTCGAATTTATATTAAGCATGCCTCACCTAGACGACAATAAAATTAAAGAGCTCGAACCCGACTTGACTCATATAACCGTTATGTATACAATGGTTATATGAATCCCGTTAGAAAGCGTCATATGCCACGGTATATCCTGGGAATATGTTCTTGCTGACTATACGGGACTTTCTAACGGGATGAATACTGTTTTAAACGTAAAAGTTGATCCGCACGTAAAAATCCTGGCTCAAAAAACTGCCCGTGACTTAGGCGTACCGTTGAGTATTGTCGTGAACACCTACTTGAAGGAATTTGTGCACACCAAAGAACTGTATCTTTCTTCCAAAACCTATCGCATGACGCCCTACTTGGAAAAAATCATAGAAAAAGCCGAAAAAAACATTGCTTCGGGAAACTTATCTCCTGCCTTTGATGATGTAGAGGATGCGATTAAATATTTACATAACAAAACTCCAAAGAAGAAGTGATTATTGTTTTTGATAAAAAGTTTAAAAAAGCGATTAATAAGCTTACGACCGGGGAACAAGATCGATTCGACGATCAGCTACGCATATTTAAAATTGATTCTCATAGCAAATTGCTCCGTGATCACAAGCTTCACGGCACGTACGCCGGATATCGAAGTATCAACATCGGTGGCGACTTACGGGCCATTTATAAACTTCTACCGCCGGATACGGCGGTTTTTGTAGCGATCGATACCCACACCAAGCTCTATGATTAAGGGGTAGTTATTGTTATGATAAGACAAGAATCATGTCACATCTCGACGATAGCAAAATCAAAGAACTCGAGAAGAAAGCGAATGAAATTCGCCAGAGTATTATTGAAATGTTGGCGGAAGCGGGAAGCGGGCATACGGCGGGGTCGTTGGGGATGACGGATGTTTTTACCGCGTTCTATTTTCATATTCTCAACCATCGGCCCCACGAGCCCGGCTGGGCTGATCGAGATCGACTATTTCTCTCCAACGGCCACATTTGCCCGGTGCTGTATGCCACGATGGCACACGCGGGGTATTTTCCCATCGAAGAGCTTGCGACGCTTCGCAAGTTCGGCTCGCGGCTTCAGGGCCATCCGGAGCGCGAACGATTGCCGGGACTTGAGACCACATCGGGCCCGCTCGGCTCGGGTCTCTCTCAAGCCTCCGGATATGCATACGCTGCGCGGTTGGACGGTAGAAAGTTCCGCGTCTACTGCCTCATGTCTGACGGCGAACAAGAAGAGGGCAACACCTGGGAGGCGGCAATGTTTGCGGGGCATTACAAACTCGCAAATCTCACGGGCGTCGTAGATCGCAATAACATCCAGATCGACGGCAATGTCGAGAATATCATGGGACTTGAGCCGTTTAAGGCAAAGTACGAGGCGTTCAACTGGCACGTCATTGAGATCAACGCGCATAATTTTACTGATATCATTGACGCCATCGAAACCGCCAAAGAAATCACCGCAAAGCCCACCTTGATCATCGCCAATACGATCCCCGGCAAGGGAATCAAGAGCATGGAAGGCGATTATCTGTGGCACGGCAAGCCGCCCACTAAAGATGAAGCAAAAGTTTTTATTGAGGAACTGCGCTCGAAGGGAGGTGCGTATGAATAATTGTAAATGTTTTCACCATGGGTTTGCGAAAGTGATGTCGGTGCTGGCGGGGCTGGCGGCGATCGCGTTTTTGTACACCGCATGGTCAGGGAATTTGTTGTTTGACATGCCCGGCGACGGGTATTTTGCCCACGTCGTGGTATTCTCATTGGTAATGTTTGGCACCAAGATGTGCAAGTGCTGCTGTGACGCCGGTTGCGGCAAAGGCTGCGGCTCAGGAATCTGTATGCCAGGCAACAACGACCACAAGACGATGTAGTTTCTTCCTCTGGGCCTCTCTGGGCCTAGAGATAAGCAACCATATGATCAATCCCGAAGCAAAATTAATTCCGAATCTCTTCGATCCTAAGATCGAGATGGTCCCGACGCGCGACGGATATGGTCGTGGCGTAGTGGAAGCAGGAGAAAAAGATGAGCGAATCGTCGTGCTGTGCGCCGATCTTTTTGAGTCTACGCGATCGCAGTGGTTTCAAGAAAAATTCCCCAAGCGCGCCATCGAGGTGGGCGTCGCGGAGCAAAACATGGTGACGCTTGCTTCCGGCATGGCGAGCTACGGCAAGATTCCCTTCGCGGCATCGTACGCCGCATTCTCGCCGGGCAGGAACTGGGAACAAATCCGTACCACGATCTGCATCAACAATATGCCGGTCAAAGTCGTCGGCGCGCACGCGGGCATCTCCGTGGGACCCGATGGCGCGACCCACCAAGCCCTTGAAGATATCGCCCTCATGCGGAGCCTGCCTCGCATGACCGTCGTCGTGCCATGCGATGCGGTGGAGGCGAAAAAGGCGACCCTCGAGCTTGCCACTAGACCCGGCCCTGGCTATATCCGTATTGGCCGTGAAAAGTCGCCCGTATTCACGACTCCTGATTCACCGTTTAAAATCGGCCGCGCCGAGGTACTTCGAGAAGGCAAAGACGTGGCGATCATCGGGTGCGGCATATTGCTTCACAACTGTCTTCTCGCCGCGGAAGAATTGTCAAAAAGCGGCATCGAAGCGGCGGTGATCAACAATCACACGATCAAGCCGATGGACGAAGCCACGATTATTGCGGCAGCAAAAAAATGCAAAGCCGTCGTCACCGTGGAAGAGCATCAGGTGATGGCCGGCATGGGATCAGCCGTGGCGGAAGTCCTGGCCCGCAATTGCCCGACCCCACAGGAATTTGTCGGCATCCATGATCGCTTCGGCGAATCCGGCAAAGCGAGCGAGCTCATCAAGCATTTCCAGCTCGATAGCCCCAGCATCATCGCCGCTGTGCATAAGGTGATTAGCAGAAAAATGTAACCGGCAGTATACTATCTGCATATGGAAAAAATACTCAAGACTCTTTTTGGCACAGCAGATCGAACGGTAGTGTCGGTAATCGTAGGCGTGGTGTTCGTTGGTATGACCGCGTCAGGCGCTATCAATAATCTAGGAGTGGCAATCAATGAGAACCAAGCGGCGACACCGGAAGCGGCGCTTGATCGCGCTACGATCAATGCCCAGCTGGCAGGAAAGTGCTTTGGCGACAAAACACCGAGGGTATTCTTAACGTGGCCCGCTATTAACGGGACGATACAGAAACAAACTGACCGAGGAGCATGGGTCAGTCTTACCAACTCCAACCGCAAGACATTCTATGTTGATTGGGATGCTTCTCTCGGAACTCAATATGCGTATAGAATCAAGAAATCTCAAAAAACTGTTTCAAATATTCTCAGGCTCCGCGTCACCGCTGCAGGCTGTACCGTAACGCCCATTGCCGCAGCGGCGACCTCAACCGTTCCGGGACATATAGCGCCTTTCTATACCGATGAAACGATCCGCTTCTCAGTCATCGGCGAACCCAACCGCCCGGTTCAGTTGTGTTACAAATTTACTTCTAACACAACGCCTCCGAACGGAACTACCGTGTGTGAACCACAAGACGCATCGTTTAATCAAAAGACGACCGTTGATGGAACGTGGTCAAAGGAGAAGTCGTTCGGGACGGGTTCAGTTACCGCATGGTTCCTTGTTCAAAACCAAAAAAGCAATGTGCTTCAATTTTCTGTAATCTCACCCCCAGCGATACCCACTGGACTCACCGCAACACCGGGTTCATTGGCGTGCGACGAAACTCTGACGCCAATCACGTTGACGTGGGATGTAGCTCCTGGCGCCGTGTCATACACGGTTGGAAAATCCACAGTCTCCGGTGGACCTTATATCACAGTCGCTACTAACCTGACTTCAACAACATATTCCGACCAAGAAAGCAGATCGGGACAGTACTACGTCGTAAGCTCTACCGACCAATACGGAAGGGCGAGTCAGTTTTCAGTCGAAGTCTTGGCCGATTTCTTTCCCGGAACCTGCCCGACTCCCACACAAAATGCTGATTTGAGTGTTGCTCGTGCTCCAGATTCTCCCGCTAGTACCAATGTATACTGGGGACAAATTGATGTTCCTTTCTCAAAATTAAGATTCTCGAGCACGCAGGAAGGTTTCTACCTCACGAAATTTACCCTTCGCGGAGGAGGAACGGGCACCCAGGTATCTGATTTCACCGATAACGTTTTAGAGGTAGGGATCCGCTACCGAAACAAAGCCGGGCAATTAGTAACCAAAAAACAGCTCTTTTCATCCCTCGGAATCGCTACCTTTACATGGCCGACAAGTGACCAGGATGCTCCCTATGTGCCAAAGGATAGCGTGGCAGGCATATCCGTGGTTGGTAGTATTAAGTCCGCTGACCAGCAAGTCCGTCCTGAAGGAGCACAAATATCAATCGATTTTTCCGGTGAAGCTGGTGACTTCCTTGCACATGGAGAAGACTCGGGAATCGTGCTTGATGGTACCTCACCCTTCATTATCGATATCGCCGGAAACTCAATGACGGTTTATCAGTCCTTCTAGTCTAGCTCGTTAGTACACTTGGTACGCCTCAAGGAGCGCGTCTTCGTAGACCAGCGGGAGTTTTAATTTTGCCATATAGCGCTTTAAATCCTGTTCATCGCGGGGGATCAGGATGTAACGGACGTTGAGATTCATAAGGATTTTTTTGCCGTCTTGTGGTGGAGTTTTGTTGCGAAAGCGTTCGCCTTCAGCAACTAAATCATGGACTACTAGTGTTTTCTCAAGAAAAGTATTAGCACTAATCGTCGGTCGAGTTGTGTATCCATCAATCAAAGGATGCCCGTGGATCGTTTGGTAGTAAAGCACCTTGGCAGGAGCATCGCTAATGTCGATGATTGCATACTGATCACGATCCTGGGCGAGTTGAGTATAAAAAGGCGAGTAGGTGGTCGCCGATACCTCAACCGGAGCAGGGAAGTACTCGATCATAAGCGCGATCAAAAATATGATAGCCATCGCAGTGCCGCGGCGATACTGGGTGAGTTTGGTAATAGTTTTACTGACTAAGATCCCTAGGCACAGGGAAGTAACAACAAAAAACCGTGCGGGAACACCGGCATACTGAAGCACCTCGATATGACGGACAAGCCAGTCATAGGGCAAGTGAAATGACGTCACGACGCGGCCCCCGATTTGGAGGTAGGGACCTAAAGAGAGTATGGCAAATAGTAAACCGAGAATAGTCCATAACCAAAAGTGGTTTGTCCTGGCTTTCCCGAAGCCCCACAAGAGCAAAAAGATAACGCTAAGCCCGACATACGAACCGCTTTCACGCCATCCGGGCCAGTGATTCCAATACCATGAGGTAACTTCATGGTACGCGGATCGGCCACCGGGAATGAAAAAGCTTTTCAGATCATTGGAGTTTTTCAGGGGATCATGTCCAATAACGTCAAGATCTTGGCTTATGCCACGAGCAACCGTACCAAGATATGGCGAGGCAATGAGCGCAGTGAGCACGGCAATAAGGACAAGCCGCAGGATGATGCTACGATTTCGCGAAGCTGCTTTGCATGCAAGCTGCCAGATCACCAAAAATCCAAGCATTAAAAACAAAAAGAAAAAGTAGTACCAATCAAGGTACGCGGTGAGCCCACAGACGATGCCGGCACCGATCCAATCCCAGCGTTTGCCCTCAAGGGTTCGCAAAACGAAAAGCACGGCAAGCGGGAACACCTCGATCGAAAGCAGGTGCAGATGCCCGTAGAAATGCACGAGGTGATAGGGCGAGAATGAAAATAAAAATCCTCCGATGAATGCCGCCAGATGATGCTTGGTGATATACCAACAGAGTGCGTACATTGCCAACGCGGCAAATATAAAATGCGCGATGACAAGAACATTGTAGGCTGCAACAAGCCCGACGGCATACGAGAGCACGACGCCCACCATAGAATTGAGAAGCGTGAACGTCTGGAGAAGCAGTGAGATGCCATCGGGCCAATGAAGATAGTTCGTATAAAAAAGATGAGCTCCCGGCTCAGTGATAGCTTTTTTGATCCACCAAAAATTCCACACAAACTGCCACGCGTCGCCATGCCCCGCAAGGCTTCGAAAATTCAAAACCAGCGGATAGAGATACGCCAGCGTGAGCGCGCTATACCAAAGTGCGAATTTTTGCCAGGTCTTCACGGAATAATGGTTCCCAGTTAATATTTCTCAAAATTGCCGCGGGATGGTAGGTGATGAGGAATCGGTGGCCGCCTTGCTCCAAAACTCGACCACGATTTTCCGCCATAGTTCCCGTAAGTCCCATACCTGCCATGGCGACGCGCCCAACAAGTACAATGAGCGTGGGCTCAACGACGGCAATTTCTTTTTCAATCGAAGGACGGAATTTCGCGATCTCTTCGTCAGTCGGCGTGCGATTCTTGCCGAGTTCATCTGCTGGCCGATATTTTACAATATTAGAAATATAAAAATCACTTCGCTTCCAGCCGAGCGCTTCAAGCGTCGCGATGAGGAGCTTTCCCGCGCGCCCGACAAACGGCTTGCCCCGCCGTTCTTCATCTTGCCCCGGAGCTTCTCCGATGATCATGATCTTCGCATCCGGATCACCATCGCTAAACACGAGCTTTCGACCCGGATAGGCCTTCCTGATGGCCGTCCAGAGATATTCAAGTTTTTGATTTTTCGTCATTTGTGGTGTAGCCTGAAGATACTATGAAAAAACTACTTTTAGCAAGCCTCGTCGCCATGGGGATGGTGCTTGGATTAAGTCAAGCGGCTCAAGCAATACCGGGAGCACTCCCCGGAACGTATAATCTTCGAGAGGGGGACGTAGTAGGTGCATCTGCTTATGGTGATCCCGATCTTTTCATTATTAACAAAGATGGGTATAAGCGTCTCTTTTTAAATCCAATAATTTTTAATTTTTATGGTCACTTGGGTGGGTACTCAAAGGTGAAGCCGATTAGCATTACCGCTCGCGATCAATTTGAAACATCGCTGTTATTCCGCAACTGCGAAACCAATGCGCAAGCTATATACGCGCTTGAAGTTACTGGGGAAGACACTGGAAAGCTCCATTGGCTGAATATGACCGGCGATGCTGCCGTAGCTCAAGATTCACAATTCTTTAGAAAAATCTTCTGCATCAACAACAACGAATACAGCTGGTACTCCATGGGTCCCGCTTATACGTCGTTGTCGCAAATTCCTGCATATAGCCGAACGAGTGGCGAACCCATCTCTTCAAACGCACCGTGCAAAGGATATGAAGTGCTTCGTCCGGTGACGACAACCAATAGCACCAAGGTTACATTTTCCTTCAACACCTCCAATTGCAGTAAAGGCGTAGCCGTTGAAGTGTCTTCGACGGCAAACTTTAGTAGTCGTACGGAAGTAGGAAGAGTATACGCCACGGGAGAATATACCTTTACTGCTCACGTGCCATCTCCCGCAGGTCAGCAGGTGTATTATCGCATCGTAGACCTTGCAACTATGAATGTGATTATTACAGGACAACCATTTACACTTTCTTCGAGTGTCGTTCCAACTCCCACTCCAGGCACGATTGCTCCCGATGATGAACGCTTATACGAAGTCTCCTATATTGTTTTTGGCGTTGAAGAATACCATGCAGATTATGGGATGTATCCAACCGATATCACGTGGGCAACAATTGGCAAGTACATGAGTAACGACCTCGAGCTGGTCGATCCTGCCGGTGGCGCGTATGGATACGCCGTAAATGCCGATCGCACCAAATACCATGTATGGGCAAAGCTTAGCGCTTATTCGAATTGGCTCACGGAAGATTCAGATTTTAATTCAGCAGCAGTAAATTGGGGGCCACGTCCCGTCGATGGAACCAAAGAAGTATGCAATTCCAGCTATAATTCTTGTATCTTTGACATCGATTCATCTTTGCTTGAGTCAGCCAGAAGCAAGGCGCGCGACGCCAAGCGTATCAGTGATGTAAGTCAAATCCGCACGGCCATCGAACTCTATTACGACGACCATGGACAATATCCTTCCGATATTACTGATTCGAAGGTGGTAATCTACTTTGCGAGCGGCACTACACCAAAAGACCCTACGACAAATGCAATATATGGCTATGCCCACAACTCCACGCTCACAAAGTACCAGGTCTGGACGACGCTAGAAGTTAATAACACCAGCGCATTATCATTCGATGCCGATGTCCCAGCCTACTCAAACGGCTGGGGTCCTCGCGCTATCAATGGCGATGACTCAATGTGCAGTACCAACACCACGACCTGCATCTTTGACTTGGGTATTCTGTAAGCTCTCCAATCTTTGATTTTTTGGCCAACTTCTGCTATCCTGCCATAGTATTTTTTAGTCTGGGCGACTAGTTCAGTGGTAGAACGCGTTCCTGATAAGAACGAGGTCGTAGGTTCGATTCCTACGTCGCCCACTTTCTTCTTTCTCTTCTTCTTTGGTATACTACATGTATGCTACAAGAACCAACCGATCTTCCGACCGACAAACCTTACATGCCCGGCACGCCGGGGAAGGATTTTCGCTCGACGAAGCGAGAGGCGCTCAATGTCCCTGCCTCCAAACTTCCCCTCGTCGAGGAGCCGGCACATCCCAATGATTTTCGACAGTCATTCCACTGGCGTGTATTTCGCATCATCGCGGAGTTCGTGGACGGATGGCAGTTTTTGGGAGATTACAAAAAGATGGTCACGTTCTTTGGCTCGGCCCGCTTCAAAGAAGATAGCCCATGGTATCAAGAGGCGCGCAAACTCGGCCATGGCCTCGCGGAACTGGGCTTTGATGTGGTGACGGGCGGGGGACCGGGCATCATGGAGGCCGCCAACCAGGGTGCGCACGAGGTCCATGAGCATTCCGGCGCCTCGATGGAAAACCATAACAAGAAAGTTGGAGACTCCATCGGCCTCAACATCAAGCTTCCGTTTGAGCAGCGCATCAATCCGTACGTAGACAAGGCGGTGGCATTTCACTATTTTTTCGTCCGGAAAGTCATGCTCTCGTATTACGCCCAAGCGTATATTTTCTTCCCGGGAGGATTTGGGACGCTCGATGAGGTCTTCGAAATCATCACGCTCATCCAAACCAAAAAGATCACCAGCCACAGCCCCGTGATCTTGGTGGGCAAAGCGTTCTGGGCACCCCTCTTGCAATGGATCGAGCAGGGGGTCTATGAGCAATTCAGTGCCATTGACCAAGGGGACATGAAGATTTACAATCTCGTGGATAGCGCTGAAGAAGCGCTTGAGATCATCAAAAAATCTCCTGAACGCACAGAGTTCTAATGGGCCGTTAGCTCAGCGGTAGAGCACCTCATTTGCAATGAGGGGGTCAGCGGTTCAAATCCGCTACGGTCCACTTCTTCGCTAAAGCTACGAAGTGCAAGCACAAGATATCTTACAGGGCTTAAACCCCAAACAACAAGAAGCGGTAACGGCCATCGAGGGGCCGGTTTTAATCTTGGCTGGTGCGGGCTCGGGTAAAACGCGCGCGCTTACCCATCGCATGGCGTACTTGATCGCCTCCGGCGTCAGACCCGAAAATATCTTGGCAGTGACGTTTACCAATAAGGCCGCCGGGGAGATGAAAGAGCGCGTGGCAAAGCTCTGCGGCCACTCATCATTGCCGCTGGTCGGCACGTTTCATTCAGTTTGCTTGCGCATGCTCCGGCAAGATATCGAAAAACTTGGCTATAGCCGAAACTTTGTCATCTATGACAGTGACGATCAGCAATCGTTGATCAAAACCACGATGCTGGATGCGGGACTCGATATTAAGAAATGGAGCCCTAAAAGCATGCTGGGTGCCATCTCTGACCTCAAGAGCGAGCTCATCGGCCCTGAAGAATTCGAGCGCAAAGCCAACGGCTTTAAAGAAACTACGGTCGCCAGCGTCTATGGCGCGTACCAGGCCGCGCTCACCTATGCCAATGCGCTGGACTTTGATGATCTCATCATGACAACCGTCCGGCTTTTGCGAGAGCATCCCGACACGCTTGATAAATACCAGGAACTTTTCAAATACCTCATGATCGATGAGTACCAGGACACCAATCACGCTCAGTATGCGTGGGCGAACTTGCTTGCCAAAAAATACCGCAACATCGCGGTCGTGGGGGATGATGCCCAGTCAATCTACGGGTGGCGCAAAGCCGATATCCGCAACATTCTTGATTTTGAAAAAGACTATCCTGACGCGAAGATCATCCTCCTTGAGCAAAACTACCGCTCCACGCAGACCATCCTGCACGCCGCCAATAGCATCATCGGCAACAACAAGAATCAGAAACAAAAAAACTTGTGGACCGAGAATCATGGCGGCAATCACATTACGATCAAAGAAGCTCATGATGTTGCTGAAGAGGGGGAATATGTCATCAGTAACCTCAAGCCCGGAGCCACGATCTTGTATCGCACCCACGCACAATCCCGAGCCATTGAAGAGGCTCTGGTCCGCCACGGGATCGCGTACCACATTCTTGGCGGCACCAAATTCTACGAGCGACGCGAGATCAAAGACATCCTAGCATACCTGCGCCTCATGATAAACCCGGATGATACGGTAAGTTTTCGGCGTGTGTGTAATACACCGCCCCGTGGATTGGGGCCGGTGGCAATCAAAAAGAAAACTGAGCCGTATCAAAAATTCGTCGCATTCTTGGAAGAACTGCGCGCAGAAATAAAAAAACCGCTCGCGGAATTCGTCCGGCATGTCATTGCCAAAACAAAGTACGAAGCATATATCCGAGACCGCACCACCGAGGGTGAAGAGCGATGGGAAAATGTGAAAGAACTACTGACCGCGGCCGCCGGAAAGGATCTCGAAGCATTCCTCGAAGAAGTCGCTTTGATTCAAGAAACCGACAAATTAAAGGGCGATCACGCCACGGTCAACCTCATGACCCTGCATTCCGCCAAAGGCCTGGAGTTCCCGCTGGTTTTTATCATCGGTATGGAAGATGGGGTATTCCCGCACTCGCGAAGCCTTTTCGACCCTATCCAGCTCGAGGAAGAGCGGCGGCTGTGCTATGTCGGAGTTACCAGGGCACGGGAAGATCTCCATCTGATCTTTTGCCGCCAGCGGGCGCTGTATGGGAGCACCCAGATCAACCCACCATCGCGATTTATCTTTGAAATCCCGGAAAGCCTCGTCAAATTCATTCCCGCCGAAGGAAGCGGAGGCCAAGACTATGTCATACGTTACTAAACCTAAAAAATCTCTCGGCCAGCATTTTCTGGCCGACGCCAATATTCTAGAAAGCATCGCTCAAGCCGCAGAGATACAGCCCGGTGAGACCGTCATAGAAGTCGGGCCGGGAACGGGAACGCTTACCGATACGCTTCTGGCGGCGGGTGCGCATGTGATTGCCATTGAAAAAGACGCTGTATTAGCCGCTGAACTCAAAGAAAAATATAAAAATAATAAAAACATAGAGATTATTCATGATGACATCTTGACTTGGAACATTGAAAATTCAATGAAAATTGAAAATTTAAAATTTAAAATTGTCGGAAATATACCGTATTACTTAACAAGTCATTTAATCAGAACCGTCCTGCAAGAATGGCCACAACCAAAGCTCATCGTTTTCATGGTGCAAAAAGAAGTTGCGAAGCGCGCGACCGCAAAACCTCCCGAGATGAACATGCTTGCAGTTTTGATCCAATTTTATACTACTCCAACTATCATAAAGATTGTAAAAGCCGGCAGTTTTCATCCCAGGCCCAGGGTTGACTCGGCTATTATTCGGCTGGTGCCGAGGCATGAAGCGTGGAATAGGAAGCATGAAGCATTTTTCAAGATAGCCGGAGATGGTTTCAAACATCCCCGTAAAAAACTGTCCAGCAATCTCTCTCGCGAGCTTTTAGAAGCCGCGGGAATTGATCCAAATCGCCGCGCGGAAACACTCACCCTTGACGAGTGGAAAACTCTCGCAAAAATCTAGCAATCATATGCTATACTTAGCGCATGTCGCTGAAGCTTAAATTGCTGCTTTTTGCTGTAGTGCTTGGCGCACTCGGGCTTTCGTATCGTGCGATCTCCAAGGTCAGTCTTGGTCTTCCCGGAAGCCGTAATCTTGCCGCGAACGTCGTGCTCCCACTGGATGCTCCTGATGCTGATCACGACGGCATCCCCGATGACGAGGAGGCACAGCATGACACCGATCCCTTCAAGGCCGATAGTGATGAGGATGGATATCTTGACGGGGAAGAAGTGCTCTCCGGTTTTAGTCCGACGGAAAAAGACACGAAGAAAGAACAAGAAGAGAAGAAAAAAAAGGGGAACCTCACTCTGACCTACCTCGAAAATATTATCGGCGGTGCGCTGGCAGGAGACTTGGATCCCAACAATCTCGAAACCTATACTGATAACTTGAATCTTACCGCGCTGGGGCTCCTTGATCGACTGCCTGATAAACTAACTCCTCCACCAACACGTCGCACGCTCACGGTCTTGGACAGCGATGATGCCGAAGAGCAAGAATACTTAGCGAACGCGGCTAAGTTTGTCAATTTTATTCCACCGCTCAATTTGTCATTTGAACGCATGGTCGCAAACACAAAGGACACTGGAGGATCGCAGGCGATCCAAATGTGGAAAATGCTGAGCACAATGTTTGACACGGCGGGAAGCAGGATTAATGCCCTGCCCGTCCCACAGGAATTCGTTGCTTGGCATGAAGAAGCGATAACGACGCTCGGGCGCGGCTCACGGCTCTACGATGCGCTTGGAAAGCTCAAAGAAGATCCACTCCTGGCCATGGCTTCACTTGATACGGTCCCGGATTTTATGGAACGCATGATGAAGCTGTCCGATGACCTTAATGCCCTCATGATTGCCAAAAATCATTCTCTACGTGTCCACCCTCCAATAATTTTAAATGTCCCAAAGAAAAAATAAAATTATCATCCCTGCAATGATTGCCGCGATGCTCATCGGGCATGTAGCTGCAACCCATATCCCTACAGCAAAAGCAGTTTTTGGTATTGGGGATATCGTACTGGATACCAAGGCCTGGTTCGAAACCATCGATCAGAAGCTTGGGGCAAATGCCGCGAAGATTGCCTCGAAAGAAGTTGCCCGCATGCTCCGCACCCTCATCATCCACGCGATGGACGGCGGGCCGACATTTGTAACGAACTGGCGCAATCACTCGCGCAAGAGCCTGGATGGCGGAGGAACGATCGCTCGCAATCTGATCGGAGAAGCGGCGTTTGGCGTCGATGGAGATCCGACGAGCGCCACCCTGTGCAATTTTTTCCGAGATTCAATCGGCAGTAAATTTAACGCGAAACCGGTTGATAAAGCTTTTGCGGATATCTCACGGGCATATCGCCTTGACGATGCGGGCACGTATAAACTTTTGACCAAGTGCACCTTGCCAACGACAATTTCAATTGGCGGAGTACAGAAACCATTTGAGATTAAGAATTTTCAAGACTCTTTTGAGGGAGGATGGCCAGTCTTTGAAAAACTCCTTGAGCCCAACAATAACTACTTTGGGGTATTGTCTATCACGGCCGCGGAGATCGGTAAGCAGCGCGAAGCACAAAAGCAATCGGCGCTCAATGAAGCCATTTCAGGTGGGGGATTTCTCTCGACCATTACCAAGAGTGGGCAAATCAAGAGTCCTGGAAAGCTCATTGGCGATACGGTAAGTAAACAGGTTGGGAGTATTTTCGATTGTCTCAATACCGTCATTTCATTTTCTTCCCTTGGGGTATGCATCACGGATTTCTCGATAATTGCCAACCAGGTGACTAATTTTCGCAACATCGCCGAATCCGCCGGGCTTCTGGATGATGAAAAAAGCGACGATGGAGACGCTGGCGATCCCGTGCCAACACCTGAAGTCGGGCCACCGGTCTGTGATAAAGCGTGTGGGGACGCTGCAGAAGCCACCTGCAACATGGATCCAAGCGTCAATAGCTCTATTCTCTACGAAGTATGCTTTAACCAAACATTTGATGAATGCAAGATAGAAATGTGCCAAGCGCAGTAATACTCATGAGATCTAAGAGAATAAAAACAGCCATCGTTGCGCTACTCTTGCTCGCGATGCTCATCACACCGTTGGCGAGTGCGCAGGCGGGATCTTGGACTGATTATGTGACAGGAATATTAAAAGACGCTGCATGTGCAACGCCACTGGCAATTCTCAATCTAGAGGGGTGCGTTCTTCCGCCTCTTCTCAGCATCGTAGGAACTATGGTTTCATGGTCAGCTGCTTTGCTGAATTGGCTTTTGGGGGCAAGCCAAGCTTTAGCGGCTCCCGATATCATCAGGTCATCGTGGGTAATTTTTAGAGATTTCGTGAATATGTTTTTTATCCTCGCACTGATTATCATGGCATTTGGCACAATCTTCAATGTTAAAAACTATACGTTTAAAGAATTGTTTCCTCGATTTCTTTTCTCCGCACTGCTCATCAACTTTAGCTTAGAGATTGGCGTGTACGTACTGCGGGTTGCGAACGGTCTGGCTAGCGTATTTCTTGCCACCATCGGCGATGTCGGTGCCCGCCTTGCTGATGGACTCTTAATAACCAAAATAGCTTCACCGGAAGGCTTATCGGGAACTGCTGCGGCGGCACTAAAAGGAGTAGCTAGTGGGCCCGGGACTGCGATCACCATGCTTGCGTTCCTCGTATTCCTTATCATCATTTTGGGAACATTTTTGGCAGCGTCGATATTTATTCTTGCCCGCATTGTGGTCATTTGGTTTCTGCTTATCGTATCGCCGGTTGCGTGGTTTGGGTACACCTTACCGAGCCTACGGGCTGAGACGTGGAGTAAATGGTGGAAGGCATTTATCAGCTGGTCGTTTTTCCTCCCGACGTACTTATTTTTCATCATGTTCGCCTCTATTTTGTTGAGTGCGAAGAAGACTGTTGGCCTTACCGTTGGAGGATATGATAATACTCTTGCAGCCGGGGACTATGCTAAGGCATTCTTCGAGGTTATCGGCCTCACCGATCTCCTCTTTTTTATTCTAGTCATTATCGTACTCTTAGGAGGTATCGCAGCGTCTTTTAAAATCGGAGGGCTTGCCGCCAATGGCGCGGGGGCGGTCATGAGCTTTGCGCATGGGAGAGTGAAAGCGCTCCCAATTTTCCCCACAAAAGGAGCGGGTGGAAAGTGGGTAGGGAGAAGTATCGGCGATTGGGAGGGGGGCGCCAAGCAGCTTGGTTCTAGAATCCTGAAGTCCGGAATACCGCCAATCCTACCGGGAGTTGGAAAAATTCCCGGTATTCTTCGAGCGTTATGGACCGGGCAAGAGGGGCAAGAAGTGGCGGAGAAGGCAGTTGGCCAGAGCCTTCAGAGCACGCTTGGGTATGGCAACCTTGCTGAAGGAATGAAAGCTGAAAAAGCCGCGATTGATCATGCGCGTGAGATGCTTAAGCATGACCCGAAATTCACAGAAAAACTTCGGGACGCAAAATTAAAAGCAGACCTAGGAGAGGGAACTGATCTCATTGATGGGTTCAATAGAATGAACTTTGAAACGATTGCCGAGTATCAGGAGCTTGCTGCAAAAGGCATGCTTTCTCCACAAGCATTGCGTGCCTTTGGCACAAAAATCGGTGATCGTAACTCAGATGCCATGAAAGACGTGGGAGAGGCTCTTGCAAAATCAAGTTTCGGCGGATGGAAAGAAGAAGATATTTCTGAATTCTTAAAAGCGAAAGAAGATGGGCCTTACGACATCAAAGGCATGAAGGGCGCTAGAAAGAAAGGCCATGAATGGCTCATTTCTGACGATGGAAAACGAAGAATGCTTGGGCATGAATCTATAACCCTTGACGTGGTGAATCAAATGGCGAAGGATTATGGACCAGACTCAAACGAGATGCGTGGAGCTCTTCGCGAAATAGCCACAAAGCGAGCTGATCTTGCCGGAGAGTACAAAGCAATAGCGAAAGCAAAGGCCGAAGGAAGGGAATCCGCCACGGATGCTGAAGTCACAACTGCTACTCAGGAAGTTATTGAAGACAAAACAGAACACGAATTAATGAGTATGAGTAAGATCGCTTTTGGGCAGGAGAGATTCATGCAAGCGGTATTAGGAAAACTTGAAAGCCTGCAATCAAAAGTCCCCATGGGAGAATACGAAGATAAGTTCGATGCAGGTGCTATGGCAAAATACGTCCAAGGCATGCGGTCAGCGGGCGCGAGCGTCACAGATTTTCAAGAAAAAATGCAGGATTTGACCAACGCACTCGGAAAAAATCGTGACGAACTTACGGTAAAAATACGTAACGCAGAAGGTAGAATTGAAGAAAGATCGATACATAACTATAAGGAGGCCCTCGATATGGCCGCAAGCGAGAAGAAAGAGTGGGACATCAGGCGTCAAATTGCGGCTGATGAAAGACGTGATGATGCAAAGTTTGCCCGAGGGACTCGAGGACGCGGACCTAGAAGAACCACATGACATCCTACACCATCTACATCCCCGGAGAAGTTGATCTCCAAGAGATACTCCAAAGCCCATTGATCTGGAAAGAATTTCAGCAACGCTGGGCGGTCGGCTCCCCGCGGCTCTCGGATTTGCTTTTCGGAGTCGACACAATGAACAAGATGATCGATATCAGCGTAGATTTCGAGCTGACCGATGAGCAGACCGCCAATGTATCTCGCGCGGTACGTGATATTGCGCTAGGCTATGTGTATATTGGCGATTTGGCCGCGGTGTTGCAAAAGCAACTTGGCATTGAGCAAAAGATTGCTTCGGAAATTGGTGGGAGCGCGTTGGAAATCCTCCGTCCCTGCATGGATGAAATCAAGAAAATCCAGCTCGCACGCTTTCGAAATCGTATCGAGCAAGCGGCGACAAAGCCGATAGATCAGCCGAAGCAGGAAAACACAAGCAATATTATTAACTTACGAAAACCATGAGATTCCACGTCCCACAATTCATCGAAAAAGAAAACAAAATCATCGGGCCGTTGACACTCCGGCAATTCCTTTGGCTATTGATTGGCGGAGGGCTGTTCTTGATCGTAAAGATTTTTCTTTCGGGAATGCCTTTGATAATAGCCCTGGTGGTGATCGCCGCACTTTCCCTGGCCATGGCATATGCTAGAATCAATGATGTATCCCTGCCGCGCTACACGCTGATGGCATTTAACTTTCTGATCATGGGAAAGCGCTATACCTACACGAAAGAAGAAAACGAAAATATTACATGGCAAAAAAAATAGGCTCTAACACCAAGCAATTTGTAGACATCGCCGATGTGCGAGGCTCATTAGTCCTGCTCAAAGACGGCTCACTTCGCTCAATTATTTCCGTCGAGTCGGTGAACTTTGATCTCAAGTCTCCTGACGAGCAGACCGCGATCCTGCAGGGATTCCAGAGCTTGGTCAACGCGCTCGATTTCCCGCTCCAGATCGTGGTCACGTCACGCACGCTCGATCTCAGTAATTATTTAGAGCTCCTGGAAGTTACCCAAACAAAACTTACCAACGAGTTGCTCAAAACCCAACTCACCGAATACGCAAAGTTCATCCAAGACCTCACGAAGCTTGCCAATGTCATGGAAAAGAAATTCTATGTCGTCGTACCATATCATGCCATCGAGGCGGTTAAGAATAACACCGGTTTTTTGGGAAAATTAAAAGACCTCTTCTCCGCCACTCGCCATGCTGCGGCGCTCACGGAAGAAAACGAGAAACAATATGGCAAGCAGGTTGAGCAGCGGGTTGCTGTCGTGTTGTCGGGGCTTTCGCCGCTTGGCGTGAAAACAAAGCTTCTCGAACACGACGAGCTCTTGCAAATCTTCCAGCGCCTCTATAACCCGGGACAAGTTCTCCCCACATAAACCCAATGGATACCACTCCCCAAGAAAAAACAGTTGATGAAATCCTTGCTCCCTCGGCGGTCTCGCTGGGAGCAAACGACATGCAAATCGGCGAAAAGTACGTACGGACGATTTTTGTCGCCACCTATCCACGCTATCTCAATACCGGATGGTTTGCGCCCATTATCAACTTAGACAAGGAATTTGACGTTGCTTTTTTCATCCACCCGGAAAATTCCGCCGAGGTACTTAAAAAACTTCGCGACCAGCTTGGCCGTCTTGAAGCGGAAGCTATGGAAGAACAAGCCGCGGGAAAAGTGCGCAACCCGGCACTCCAGACCGGGATTAACGACATTGAGGAACTGCGGGATGCGCTCCAGCAGGGAACGGAGAAATTTTATCAGGTCGGCTTGTATATCACGCTGTACGGCAAGACGCAGCAAGACCTGAATGAGCTTGAAAGCTCAATCCGTGGGACCCTCGAAGCCCAGCTTATTTACACGAAGCCGGCAACATTCCGCATGAAGGAAGGCTTTGTCTCAACCTTGCCGTTGGGATTGGACAAACTGAACATCCAAACGTCTCTTAATACCGAGCCGCTTTCTTCGATGTTTCCGTTTGTTTCGTATGATTTATCGCTGGATCGGGGCATTTTGTACGGGATCAACTTGCACAACAATTCTCTCGTGCTGTTTGACCGCTTTTCGCTTGAGAATGCCAACACGATCATCCTCGGCAAATCAGGAGGAGGGAAAAGCTACACGATAAAACTTGAGATCCTACGAAGCCTGATGTTTGGCACCCAGGTGTTCGTGATCGACCCGGAGAACGAATACAAATACCTCTCGGACATGGTGGGGGGGACTTCCGTGCGCATCTCAATCTCCTCTGAAGATCACCTCAACCCCTTTGATCTCCCCAAGCCTCGCGCCGATGAGACGCCGGCCGATGTGCTGCGCTCGCACATCGTTGACTTGGGAGGATTCTTTAAGCTTCTCATGGGAACTATCACTCCTCAAGAAGATGGGATTCTCGACGAGGCGATCCGGCAAACGTATGCTTCACGCGACATCACCGCTACTTCTGATTTCTCGAAAATCGAACCTCCGCTGATGTCGGATTTCCAAAGCGTCCTCTCCGGCATGGAGGGAACCGAGTCACTGTTGCTGCGAATCAAAAAATATACCGAGGGAAGTTTTTCGGGCTTTCTGAATAACCCCACCAATGTACGCCTCGATAACCAATTAATAGTCTTTTCCATCCGGGATATGGAAGATGAGCTGAAGCCGGTCGCCATGTATCTGGTGCTGAATTTTATCTGGAGCCAGGTTCGCTCGGAAATACGCCAGCGGTTGCTGATCGTTGACGAAGCGTGGCTCATCATGCGCTACGAGGCGGGAGGACTTTTTCTTTTCAATATTGCCAAACGCGCGCGGAAATACTACCTTGGGCTTACGGCGGTCTCCCAGGACATCCCGGACTTTATGAGTTCGCAATACGGCAAGCCGATTATTACCAACTCATCGCTCCAGATCCTCCTGAAACAGTCACCGACAACGATTGATCTGGTAAAAGACACGTTCCACCTCACGGATGCTGAGAAATTCTTCTTGCTGGAGGCGCAGGTGGGACATGGGCTTTTCTTCGCTGGAAACAGCCATGTGGCAATTCGGATCATTTCCTCCTATGCTGAAGATCAGATCATTACGTCCGACCCGCGCCAAATCCTCGATATCGAGGCGGCAAAGCGCGAGCTGGCGGAACAAGCTTCATAATCCATGGATGCACAAGACAACATCTACTCATTCCAACTTGCGCAAGAGCGGCGGCGGGCGCAGCTTCAGGGCGCCGAAGACCAGGAACAAAAACGCCAAGAACAAGCTGATCAGAAGCTTTTTAGGAGCGTCTTGAAAATTTCGATTATTTTGGACGCGATTGATATCGTATCACTCGGCACGATCGGCTGGTTTATTGGATGTATTGGAGATCTTTACCTCTACAAAAAAACTGGCCAATCAAAAGCCGGGCGCGCGCAAAAGAAAAAAATCATCATCGCGATCGTGGGAGAGAAAATTCCGATCGTAAATATTTTGCCCTTGAGGACGATTATGGCAATATTCTCAAACCCCAAAATTATGGCAAAAATTGCTCAGCGACTGCAGACTGCCAGTAAAATTCTCAACGTCGCCGCTAAAATCCCGACACCGATCGCCCCAGAGCTCAAAGCCGCATCAAAAGTCGTAAATCTAGCAAATAGGAGAACTCAGATGGGGGCTCGAATGCTTAATACAAATGTAACTAATAAAGCGGCATGAAAAACATCATGAAATTCATGCTCTTGCTCTTCGTGGTTGCCGGGGTTTCCTTTGGCGCTTCGCTTGGGTTCAGTCAATGGCGCGACGCGAGGGTCACTGACAACCTGGACGCCAATGTGCTGCGCAGATTCGAAGGCCGAGAACCTCAACCAACGGAAAAAGGCTCGATCAAGCTGACAACCGAGGAGGCGAGTTTTTTCCACGTCATACCCAACAAACAAGAAATTCGCTACTATCATGCCCGGACGGGCCAGATCAAATCTCTATCGTCGGCCAGGACAGCAAAGCCCGCCCTACTCGCCACGATCAAGCCGCGCGCGAGCGATCTCACGTGGTCACCTGATGGCACGGAAATCATCGCATCGTATGGTACCGAGCGAATCTATGTGAACGTGACGGCCAGCACGCAGACCAAGCTCGACGCAAATATCCTCAATCCAAAATTCGGACCGGTATCTGATTCGGTTGCCTATCTTTATTTCGATAAAAAAACAGAGGCCGGGGTGATCAGCATCGCGGACTCGCAGTTTAAGACCTTTAAGAATCTTCTCAAGACACGCCTGAGCACCTGGGAGATCCAGTGGGCCGATGAGCGCAAACTTTCACTTCTTGCCGCGCCGCCCTCCTCGCGCCTACAATCCCTCTACCTCCTCACCATCGATCAGGAAGGGCTGGATATACTCATCGACTCAAAGACTGACATCGAAACGAATTGGTCGCCCGACGGGCAACACCTTCTGTACTCCCGGAAAACGCAAAACGGGATCGAGCTATTCTTACTTGATCTTGCCACGCGAGCCGAAAAGCCACTCGAAATATCAAGTATGGCATCGAAATGCGGATGGACCTCTGATAGTAGCACGCTGTATTGCGGAGTCCCGGAAAAAGACTCTGACGATGCTATACTGAAAATTTCGATGACGGGTACTCAAGAAAAAATCTTTGCCCCCGCCGATGCGGGATTTGTAGATGCACGAAATATCGTATACATTCCGATCCAAAACGCATTGCTTTTCAAGAACTTCAAAGACGGGCGGCTCTATCTTTTATCGCTGGCCAAATAAGGCGCGCCATCAAAAGCGTGACCAACAATTCGGTAGCGACCGTGTTCCAAGCGGCGGCAGTCGCGCCATATTGGGGGATGAATAGCAGATTTAAGAGGACGTTGATCGCGGCACCGCACCCATAGATCCATATTCCTTTCCGTTGAAGATCAAGCGCGATGATCGCGCTCCCAAAAAGATTTCCAAAGAAAATAATACCGATCGAAATGCTTAAGATTCGCAATAACGGCACCGCCGCGCTAAATGCCGCATCTCCGATCAGAGCAATGATGGGATTCGCAAAAACAACCAACGCAACCACGGTGAGGGTCGCACCCGCGCCAAGCCTTCGCGCAGCGCGAAAAAAAACCGGTCGGAATTCGCTTGAACGAAAAGCGAATTTTGATAAAAGCGGCATGATGAGTCCCACATACATCGCGGGGAAAAATATCACGACTTCCAGCACTTTATAGGCCACGGAGTACATCCCGACTTCAGCCTCACTGCTCATCACCGAGAGCATGACGGTATCGATTTTAAAATAGACCAGGGTAAACACTAACGATGCCGCGATAGGAAACGCCGAGCGCAACATGCCCTTCCAATACACGACATCGATCTTGAGATGAAATGGTATGATGTGGCGCGCGGCGACCACCGTGATGACCATGTGAATTACTTCCGCCACCACGTTAATCCATAGGACGGGGATTAACGCCACCATACCGTACTTCAAGAGCACCAGGAGCCCCCCAAGCTGAATCCCGCGCGTTATAAAGTCTCCTACGGCTACCACGCCCAGACGCAAATGCTTTTGAAATACTCCCATGAGCACCTGCGTGATCGACTGCGCCGCGGTCGCCAGAATGACGATCAATATCCCCATCGTTACGACGCTTCCGTACCCAACCAATGGCAGGAGCGCCACGGCGACCGCAGTAGTTACTCCGATCAATACCAAGCGAAGCGTGACAAGCAGGCCCGTGATGCGCGCTTCATCGGCTCCTTCACGAGAAATTTCACGCGTCAACAGTGTGCCGATGCCCATATCAGCGGCGATAGAGACAAAAAAGAGATACGCGTAGATCGTACTGTATTGGCCAAACCCCTCCGGCCCCAGTTGCCTCGTTAGAATCGCGAGGATGATTAACCCGAGCGTGTTGACCGCCGCGCGCGAAAAAAAGGCAATGCCAAAATTGCGCGAGATACTGCTCATCAGGAAGACGCCAGCTTGATGATAATTCTCCGATTCGGTTCTACGCCGATACTTTCTGTCTGGAGCGAGGTATACGAAGCGAGCTTCGTATGAAGTAGCTTACGCTCGTGGGCGCTCATGGGAGCGAGCGCTTCAGATACCCCCTTGGCGAGCACTCGCTGTGCGGCTTCGTCGGCAAGCTCAAAAAGTTTGATAATATGAGATTTTCGATAATCATCGACATCCAGAAAAAAATCCGGCATGGCATGCTCAGCCATCCGGCGCGCACTGAGAAGCCGCACGATATGCTCAAGCGCGTAGAGGTGTTCGCCGCGAGCTCCGATCAATGAAGTGAGGGGCTGCGAGGAAGCGATGCGAATCATCGGGAATAGGTCTTCAGTCCACGAACAGCCCGCCTCAAAGCCCGCTCGGGCAAGGATTTCCTCGGTCGTGGAAAGGATGATTTGTCGCGGATCCATGGGGATTATTGATATCTGCGCCGGATATACACCAGCTCAAAGATAGCAAACGCCGTCGTGGTAATCCAGTAGAGGACGAGTCCCGCCGGCAAGCTCCACGAGATGACGACAATCATCACCGGAAAGATATACATCATCTGTTTCGTCATCTTCGCCGCGGCATCGTTGACCCCCGCGACCGGAGTCTTCTGCAGGCGTGTCGTCAAATATGACTGCACCCCTTGAAGGACACCGGCAATGATCGCCATAACGGGATACTTCTGGGCGAGGTCGAGAAAACCCAATCCGATATTCCCCAAGCTCCCCGGGTTATGAACGAAGGAATAGAGGCCGGAAAGATTTTCCGGTTTAACGCCATTAATGAAAACTCTATATAATGCCCAGATCACGGGAAGCTGGATTAATATCGGAAGGCATCCACTGAGCGGGTTCACCTTGTGCTCCTTCCAGAGCGCCATTTGAGCCTGCGCCAGTCCCTGCTTATCGCCCTTGTGCTTTACTTGCAGTCCCTGAATCTTTGGCTGGATCTCCGCCATCGCTTTTTGAGATCGCAGCGCTTTGAGCGAGAGGGGAATAAACACGATCCTGATGAGAATCGTGAGGAGGATGATCGCAACTCCAAGGTCATGTCCGGGAATGGTATTATAAATCCCGACCAAAAGGTTAAACAGGGGGCGATAGAGGATTTCATTGAAAAGAAACATCATGGGTGGCAGGTAAGTAATCGTCGGACACTCGCAACCCCTCCGTCAACCAGTCCAAGGCGCCGGAGTGAGCGGATCGAGTACTCAGAACACGAAAGTTCATAGCGACAACCGCCGGTTGGACCAAAGGCGGTATGGAGCAGCGGAGAAATCATAGCTTGATAGGCTCGGATGAGAAAAATAATAACTTGACTCATAAATTTTTTGATGTGTGCTGCAGATCCTCCTTGATTTCTTGAAACCTTTTACCTACGATAGAAGGCAGGGCGATGATCGCGATGCCGGGCCCTGTGGAGAATGTGTGGATCGTGCGAATTGCTTCTCGAAGTCGCCGCTTGATGAGATTTCGCTGGACCGCTTTGGCCGCCACTTTCTTGGAAACCACAACTCGAAAGCTCTTTGATGGCTTGATAACTACGTACTTCACGTAGACAAGCGCTTCCGCCCCTTGGCGCGTCTTCGCGAGAGAACTTTCTTCCCATTCTTCGTGAGCATGCGCTTTCGGAATCCGTGAGTAGCTTTACGCTTTTTCTTTTTGGGCCGATAGAGTGTTATTTTCATATATGTAGAGTATCACTTTTTTAAGTAATAGTCAAAAATAGCAGCCTATGAACATGTTATCAACTTCATCATCGTTCCCAGTCTTCCTCCCTTCACCTATACTACCTTTATGACGAACGAGGAGTTATGGAAAATCGTACTGACGGAAATGGAGCTCTCCTTATCGCGGGCAAACTTCACGACATGGTTCAAAGGAACGAATCTCCTGGCCAACGCGAACGGCTGCATGATGGTGAGCGTCCCCAATGGATTTATCAAGGAGTGGCTTGAGAACAAGTTCAATAAACAGATCTTTCACATCATCAGGCAACATCATCCCGAAGTCCGGGAAATTAAGTACACCATTGGCATGTCGCGCCCCGAAGCGGTTTTGAGTAAGCGTGACTTCGTCCAGTTCATCCCGGAACAACTCGTAAAAGAAGCCGCTCCGGAAGACGTTAACGCGGTGACGAACTTCAACAAACGCTATACATTTGATTCATTCGTCGTTGGGCCAAACAACGAACTCGCCCATGCCGCAAGCCTCGCGGTCGCTAAAAAGCCGGGGCATCTCTATAATCCCTTGTTTTTGTATGGCGGCGTAGGGCTTGGCAAAACCCACCTGCTCCAGGCAACCGGGAATTATATCGCGCACACGATGCCGGAGAAGAAAATGTGCTACATTTCCACCGAGCGGCTCGTAGCTCAAATCGTAGAGTCATTTAAGAATAGGACTACTGAGCACTTGAAGCAGAAATTCCACGGACTTGATGTGTTGGTCGTGGATGATATCCAGTTTCTTTCGGGGAAAACCACGACCCAGGATATTTTCTTTTCGATATTCAATGAGCTTTACGCGAAAAATCGGCAGATTATTCTTTCTTCAGACCGGCCACCAAGCACGATTGCCGCACTCGAAGAGCGGCTCCGCTCGCGTTTTGAGGGCGGCATGATCGCCGATATCGGCATCCCGGAATATGAGACCCGTCTTGCGATTCTCGCCATGAAGGCAAAGGAAAAGAATTTTGAGATTGATGCTGAGTCACTTGACTATATTGCTTCAAATATCCAGAAAAATATCCGAGAACTCGAAGGCGCGCTCAACCGCATCATCGCATTTGGGCAGATTTACAACAAAACCCCAGCACTCAAAGAAATCAAGCAGCTCCTCGGCACCTACGTGAATGCCCCGTATCGAAAGCCCACCTCTCAATCAGTCATCAAGTCCGTAGCGGACTTTTATCGCATCGCCCAAACCGACCTGGTAAAGCGCAGCCGCCGCAAGGAAGTGGTGCGTCCACGCCAAATCGCCATGTTTTTACTCCGTGAAGAAGTGAAGTACTCATTCCCGGAAATCGGCGCAAGGCTGGGCGGGCGCGATCATTCAACGGTGATCCATGCATGCACTAAGATCAAAGAAGAAGAGCTTAATAATGACACTACCCGGCAAGAATTAAATCTGATCAAAGAGCGTATTTATCAAAATTTTGAAACTGCGTGAAATGTTAATAACTACTATCCACATCACTATCAACACGAGCACCCACAGTAATTTATGTTAATAATAACTAAGTAACTCTCACTAATTCATCCTTATCCACTATCTTATCCCTTCTTATAGTAGTATATAATATATCTATGAAGATAATAATAAACCAAAATAAATTACAACTTGCTGTGCGTTCCGTGGAACGAGTGGTTTCGAAAAACGTTTCACTCCCGATTCTAAACACGATTCTTATTAAAACCGAAGGGGGACGCGTGAAGCTTACCACCACAAATTTAGAAGTCGGCATTCATTACTTTATCGGCGCTAAAATCGAGGAAGAAGGGGTGATTGCGGTGCCGGCGCGCGTATTCTCTGAGTTTATCGGGAATATCCAAGATGAAAAAATAACTCTGAGCACCGAGCGGAATACCTTACTGGTAAATTCCGAACACTACCAGACGAAAATCCTCGGCATGGGGGCCGAAGAATTTCCAATTATTCCCACATTGCATAATGCGATAGAATTTAAAATTCCAGTTACCGTTCTGAAGCAAGCACTCGGAAGTGTACTGGATTCCACCTCACTCTTGGAGACTCGACCGGAGCTTACGGGCGTATTCATCGCCGTGGAGCCTACGAGCCTGACGTGCGCCGCCACAGATAGCTTTCGCTTATCGGAGTATGTGGCCGCAGTAAAGACCGGCGCGAGTAAGTCTTTCATTCTTCCGCGCACCACCGCGCTGGAAGTGATGCGGCTGGCGAGTGAGCATGAGGGAGGCGCAGAGATTGCCGTTTCAGAAAACCAAATTTCGGTACGGGGGGATGACTTTGAGCTCATCTCGCGGCTTATTGACGGGAGGTATCCTGAATACAAGAAAATAATTCCCGAAAAATACACCCAAGAAGTCACGGTGGGGAAACAGGAGCTCGAGCGCGCAGTCCGTATGGCGAGTATTTTTTCCTCAAGTATTTCCGATCTCCTCGTCAAAGTATCAAAAACTTCTATGGTATTAACAGCAAAAAACAGTGACCGGGGAGAAATCGATGCCCAGCTTCCTTGTTCAGGAACGACCTCGCCGTTTGAAGTTTCAGTGAATTATCGGTATCTCTTGGATGGGCTCAAGGTGATCTCGGCCGGGGATGTGATACTCGGGTATACGGGCCCCGGGAGCCCCCTGGTAGTCAGAGGAGCCGGGCAGGACCACCAGCTCTACGTCATTATGCCCTTGCGGACATGAAGGCCTTAGGATTTAGCAAGCTCAAAGCGAAGCTGGCAGCCCAAGCCCAAAGAGATAAAGAACTTCGAGAAATAATTGCCGGACTGGTGGATATTTCGCAATTGAAGGAAATTTCCCGCTCACCACGTGCGATCGTGTTAGTCGCCGCGAATAAAGTATTCGCGCAAGAATTGTTTTTTAAAAAAGAAGCATTGCAACGCATGTTTTCCTGCGAAGTCGTTATAAAATAGGGGGAGCCGTCACGAAGGGAACGGGAGTAGAGGATGCGCCCGGTTCCGAAGTTGGTTCGGCAGAAGGAGTAGGTTGCTGGCCTGTCTCCGTTACCCATTGCTGGACTGCGCTTTCCCAGTTGCGGAACATGCGGTCATTTTGGTTGATGTAGTAGAGGATCGAGTGAATCTCTCCATCGGGGCCATGATAGTCCCCGTTCATCATCGGGCGGTCATCAATGACCGGATTGGGCTTCCTGAAGTATTCTACGGGAGTTTTTTGCAGGGCGCGTCGCATGTACTCATTCCACACGGGGCCGGCAGCCGAAGCTCCGGCTCCGGCGGCGGTCATTGGGGAGTCGTCGTTGTTGCCGGTCCAGATACCCGTCACCAGCGACGGCGTGTAGCCGATCAGCCACCCATCGCGGTTATTCTGTGTCGTCCCGGTTTTTGCGGCCGCGGGGCGTCCGGGGAGGACGAGTGAATTATTAAATCCAAACGCCGGCGCACGCGCGTTGTTGTCGGAGAGAATGTCGGAAATCATCCGCGCGACCTGGGAAGGAAGTACCCGCTCGTCTTCGGGCTGGTACTCTTCCAGGATGGAGCCATCCGCAGTGGTGATTTTAAGAATGAATGTCGTGGGATTGCGAACGCCATCATTCGCGAAGACGCCGTAGCCTGAGACCATGTCAATGAGACTCACTCCCGTGCCACCAAGGACCACGGAGAGCCCGTACGTCGTCTGTGGGTCCAGAGAGGCAAGTCCCATGCTGTGCGCGGTCTCGATGGTGTCCGTAATTCCCGCGAGATAGAATGCTTTGACGGCGGGGATATTGAGTGACCTTGCCAAGGCCTGCCGGATCGTGACCGGTCCCGAGAACGTTCCGCTGTAATTGCGGGGGTGATAACATGGCCCTGTGCCGTATGATTGGCCTCCTGATGGGTCGCAGGTAGGGTTAAACTCCGTCTTGAGGTCAAAGAGTACCGTAGAGTCGCTATAGCCCTTGAGGAATGCTGTGGCGTACGCGAACGGCTTAAATGACGACCCCGGCTGTCGGATGTTGCTCAACGCGACATTGTAGTTGCCTTTTCTCTCGATCTTAAAATAATCCCGAGATCCGACGAGCGCGAGAAGCTGACCGGTCTTCGGGTCAATCGATACGAGCGACATATTGTCCGCTTTGTATTTCTTCTCGTTAATGTCGCCATACTTGGTGACAAGTTCCTGAGCGATATCTTGCTTCTCTTTGTCCAGGGTTGTGATTACTTTGAGCCCTCCATTTTCAACAAGCTCTTCGCCATACTTACTGATCAAGTATTCTTTTACCATGATCACAAAGTGCGCGGCGGGGAAGCGGTCTTCGGCTTCTTTGAATTTTGGAGCGTCTTGGATAGCGGTGTCATATTCCGCTTCCGTGATCATGCCGAGTTCCTTCATGCGCCGCAATACATACTGCTGTCGATTGGTAAGTTGGTCGACGTGATTGCCATAGGGCGAATAATAGCTTGGTGCCTTGGGGAGTGCGGCGAGCGTCGCGGCCTCGGAGAGGGTCAACTCGATCGCGGGTTTGCCGAAAAAAGTCTGGCTGGCAGCTTCGATCCCGTATGCGTTGGATCCATAGGGGATTTGGTTGAGGTACATCCAGAAGATCTGGTCTTTTGAGTAGGCGCGCTCGATCTGGATCGCGAGGATCATCTCTTTGATTTTACGGGTGATGGTCCGATCATCGCCAACGATCGCTTTTTTAACCAGCTGTTGTGTGATGGAAGATCCTCCCTGGGCGACCTCAAAACTGCTGACGTCATGCCAGATCGCTCGGGCGATGCCGCGGAGGTTGATTCCCGAGTGGTCATAAAATCCCCAATCTTCCGTGGCGAGCGTCGCATTTTTTACGGAATCGGGGATTTGTTCCCACGACACGATCGTTCGCTTTTCTTCGCCGTGAACGTCGTAGAGGACCGTGACTCCGGTCCGGTCATAGATCTTCGTGGATTCATTGATGTGGCGCACCGAAAGGATCGAAGGATCGGGAACCTGAAATATGAAATAGGTCACGACCACGACCGCAATGACCACGCAGCCCGCGGCAATTCCTCCGAGTGTCCAAAAAAACCGCTTCCAATTGCGCGGCTTGATGTATCTGACATAAAAAGACCGCGCGAGCCGGTAGAGCGAAGCAAGAAAATCTTGTACCTTTTTAAGTGTCATGGTTGTAATTCTGCCACGAAATCGCTATAGTTACAAGCATGGAAGACCGAGAAGATTTAATAAAAAGGATATTTCATAAAGCCGTGATGGCCGAGGCGTATCCTGATAAAAAATCAGTCCAGGAGCGCTTGCTCAAAGAATCCGGTCTAGTATTTTATTATGGAATCGATCCGACAGGTCCCGATGTCCACTTAGGACATGTTGTTCAGTTGCTTTTACTCAAGCGACTTATTAAGCTTGGGCACAAGGCAATTTTATTGTTCGGCGATTTTACTGCCCGCATAGGAGACCCTACCGGAAAAGACACGACTCGTCGCCCTCTTTCCGAAGAAGAAATCCAGAAGAATTTATCGACGTATCTGGTTCAAGTCGAAAAAATTCTCGAAAAAGGGTCCTTTGAAGTGCGACACAATCAAACGTGGCTTGCGCCAGTGACATTTACTGAAATATTAAAGTTGGCGGGACATTTCACGGTGCAGCAGATGATCGAGCGGGATATGTTTCAAAGAAGAATTTCTGAAGGCAAACCGATCGGACTTCATGAATTTTTATACCCGCTTATGCAAGGATATGATTCTGTCGCTATGGATGTTGATGGAGAGATCGGGGGGAACGACCAGACATTCAACATGTTAGTAGGCAGAGACTTACTTAAAACTATTAAAAGAAAAGACAAGATTGTCATTACAACTCGGTTGCTTACTGACCGCACGGGCAAGAAAATGAGCAAGAGCGAGGGGAGTCTCATTGCGATAGCTGACCCTCCAGAGATTGTTTATGAAAAAGTCATGAATGCCATCCCCGATGACATGGTGCCTTCGATTTTTGAGATGTGTACGGAAGTTCCTCTTGAGGAAATCAATCCTGAAGAAAATCGTGAGTCTCACGAGAAGCTAGCTTTTGAACTTACGCGCATGTTTCATTCACAAGAGGCTGCTGAAAAGGCGCGGGACGTATTCTTGCAGACCGCAAGCGGCGAATACGAGAGAGAAAGTATGCCAACTGGGCCAACACAAATCACCAAATTTTTAGTTGACAATGGTGTAGCAGGAACCAGCGGAGAAGCCCAGGGACTTATAAGACAGGGTGTGGTTTTTAAAAATGGCATACTACTCCAGAAAGTTGAAAAGGTAGGACCCGGTGATAAAATTTCTGTGGGGAAACGAATTAAGATCAAAATCCCCGAGAAAAAATAAAATCCCCCGCCAAGGCGGGGGGTTTTGGGCTAGGCTTCTTCCTCTTCTTCTTTTTCTTCTTCAGTATCGTCATCATCTTCGTCTTCTTCTTCTTTTTCCCCCTCTTCCCCCCCTTCCCCTTCGTCTGCCATGAGCAGATAATTTAATAGGTTTTTCATGCCCCGTATCTTACCGTATTGGCACAGCAAATTGCAAGTGCCAGGGCATCGGCCACGTCGTCGGGCTTGGGAGGCGCCTTGAGCCCCAGGATCATCGTCACCATGCGTTCCACTTGCGCCTTATCCGCCCGGCCATAGCCCGAGATCGCTTGCTTGACCTGAAGCGGGGTGAACTCGCGTATCTCAACACCCGCTTGGGCCGCCGCCAAAAGCAGTACGCCGCGAATTTCGCTGACTTGCATGACGGTTTTTGCGTTTTTAAAAAAGAACAGCGTTTCCAGCGAGACGATGTCCGGCTTCTGTTTTTTTATCAGCTTTGAAAAAAAATCAAAAACATCGTTGACGCGATCACGATTGTGAATATTACTCTTTGTTCTGAACGCGCCAAAATCAATCGCCGACAAGCCGTCAATAATTCCCCAGCCGATCAGGCTCGTGCCGGGGTCAATTCCGAGAATTCGTAGGGACGCGGACTTCTTTGACATCGTCGTTTTCTTCAAGTTTCTCAATTAAGATTTTAGTCTCCTCATCCATAGGCATCGGATAATCAGGGATCCATTCCACCATCTTTGCGTTATGCTCTCCGAGAATATTCTTGATTTCTCCGATCGCGCGGTTTTTGTTGTCGGTAATTCCTTCGATGGTCAGGCCGATACCGCTTTTTGTAAGCGCTTTCACGGTGATCTCAAAAAGCTCGCTTCCTTTTTCACTGGCGCGCTTGATCGCCCGCTCGATATTTTCTTTGGGCATATTCGCCGCCCGCGCCCGCTCAATCATGCCCGCCAAGGCCGCATTAGCCGCCGGATCCGCTCCTTTTTTAGCCGCAATCGAAATCAGCTTCCCGAGCTTGCTAAACTCTTGACCACGTTTAACATCGGTTATCCCTTTTTGTCTTCGTATCTGACTCCATTTACTATGTCCTGACATGCTGAGATTCTATCACTGGCTGGCAGTGATTTCCATGGTTGCTTGGCCGCTGGCAGTTTGGCCGTCCTTGGCGCACGAGAGCTTGATTGTCGCGGTTCCGGTCTTGGTGTTCCAGTTGATTCCCCAGGACCAGGTGACCGTGCCGTCATCAAGCGCGGTTTTGGGCCCGAGGTCTTTTGAAGTAGAAACTGATCCGCTGGGGAGCGTAACTTCGACCGTACACTCTGCGGCCGCGGCGGTCTGGATCTTGACCGTGGCGGTTTGTTTTTGAGCTACCGGCGACGAGAGCGCAAGAAGCGTGAGGCTGATGCCCGATGCCTCCGGCGTGGGCGTAACCGTAGGAGTCAGCGTCGGAGTGGGAGTTAGAGTAGGAGCCCCGACGTCCGACGGGGTCGGAGTCGGGGAGCCGACCGAAAGCGTCGGCTTCGGCGTCGGTGTACGAATAGCCGTAGGAGTTGCTGTAGGTGTCGCAGAAGGCAACGCCGATGGCGTCAGGAGCGTTTGGGGGACCAAGAGCGTTTCAGTCGGTGATGGGCTTGGCGTCGATGTTGGTGTCGGGCTGGTTTTCTTGAGCAATGCGCCACTGTGTACATAGATGTCAGCTTGTTGAGCTTGAGGCAGTGAGGAAGTCAGGGCTTCATTGCCTTGCGGAGAGCCAAGCATCCACACAATACTGATCGTTCCAATGAAGGCGCCGAGTGCGATGAGGGCTTTATTCATGGATTTCTACGTCGTTGGGATGAGCTTTTATAAACTGATTATGCGCTTCCATGATGATGTCTTTGACCTGGTTGGGATGAGGGATTTGCTTGAAGAAAAACTTTTCACTGGTCCCCGCCGTTTGTACCTCCAAATTCCCGTAATCCAGAAAGGTGGGGATGACTCCCGTGATATCTACGGAGATGTCTTGGATTTTTGAGAGATGCAATTCGGCTACCGTGCGCCGGAAAAATCCATGCTGTTCGCTGTCGATAACTCGATGATCCGTCACGATCCAGACATCAAGTAGGTACATGGTGATCGTATAAAAAAGCCCATACCACCAGAATAGGTAAAAAATCGCGGTAAGAAGTGAGTAGTACTCGGCAAAGGGTAGCGAAACCCGAACGTAGCCAATCAGAATTGAGAGAATCAAAGGAATCAAGGCCATGAGCGCAAAACCTACGATTTGTACGAATAGCACGAACCAGTGCCGATGCAAGAGTAAGAGCACACTCTCGTACGACTTCTTCCCTTCAAATGTGTATTCGGTCTGCGTGAGAAAAGAGAACATGCTCATGTGGCGTTGAGGTAGGTTACGAAAAGATACAAGAACAAAACTACCGAGCCCGCAAAAAATACAAAGGCTACGGCCTTGGGGCGGTTGCCGACGCCAAATCTAATCAAGTGGTAGAGGATGATAAAAGCACCGATCCAGTATATCAGGAGTGCCGCGGCGAAAACGATGAGCGGCAGCCTAGAGGAGAGTTGGTCGAGAAATGGTGGCAAGGCCAAGATGTTTACGAGCTTCGTCAGTTATCATTCTACCACGAGCCGTCCGAGTCAAAAAGCCCAGGCGCATCAGGTAGGGTTCATAGACCTCCTCGATGGTATCGTCTTCTTCACCGATGGCGGCGGCGATTGACTTAAGGCCCGCGGGGCCGCCCTGAAAGTTCTCTGCGATGGTGCTCAGAATCTTCCGGTCGGTAATCTCAAGTCCCAGCTCATCGATGCCTAACAATGCAAGCGCTTCGCGAGCTACTGCGGCGCTGAGCATTGCGTGGTCTTTGACTTGGGCGAAATCCCGAAGGCGCTTGAGCAGCCGATTGGCGATGCGCGGGGTAAATCGTGAAGCCTGCGCGAGAATATCAAGTGCCGCCTCGTCGATCGGAACGTCAAGAAGCTTCGCGGAGCGCCGGATGATTTCTTTCATCTCACCGTGGGTATAAAACTCAAGCTTGTACTGGGCGCCGAAGCGTGAGCGAAAGGGATTGGCCAATAATGATATCCTGGTTGTCGCAGCAATTAACGTAAAACGTGGAAGTGCGACTTGAAGTGTTTTTGCGGAGGTGCCTTTCCCGATGATGATGTCGAGCTGGTAGTTTTCCATCGCCGGGTAGAGTGTTTCCTCGACGGCTTTGTTGAGCCGATGCACCTCGTCGATAAAGAGGAAGTCGCCATCGTTGAGGCCCGTCAAGATCGAGCCGATATCGCCTGCTTTTTCAAGCGCGGTGCCCGACGTAATACGAATCCCCGCGCCAAATTCCTTGGCGATAATGTAGGCGAGTGTGGTCTTGCCCAGGCCCGATGGCCCATGGATCAGGATATGCTCCAGCGGATCCTTGCGCTTGCGGGCGGCGCCGACCAAAATGCTTAAGTTTTTCTTGGTTTGCTCTTGGCCGATGTACTCGTCAAAGCGGACCGGGCGAAGTGCCATATCCAGGGCCTTTTCGTCTTGGTCTTTTGGGAGATCCGGTTTGTGCGTAGGGCTTGACATTACCTGTTATTTTAGATACAATACTGTTGTAGAATATTGAAAACCTCTGAAACCTGTAGGCAAATTGAGGCTTCTTAACACTTTGTCTCAATCGGAGTGCTTTCGCAGATGGGTGATTTGGCTCCGGCTGAATCATGCCTCGGTGGTACTCTCATCCGGGTCTCCCATTGATCCGGCCTTGCCTACGGGTTTTAGGGGTTTTTCTTGTCCTGAGCCCGTCGAAGGATTACTCTCCTATGACCCGCATAACTTCATCGATTGACGTGATCCCATGGGCTGCCTTCATCAAAGCGTCTTGCAACATGGTTGTCAATCCTTTTTGAATCGCCATCTCCTGGACTTCGGCAAGTGCGGGGGATTTTAAGATTAATTTTTGCATATCGGCATCGATCTCAAATATTTCATAGGCTCCCACCCGTCCCTTATAGCCGCTGTTATTGCACGCTTGGCACCCTGCTGAGTAAAAAATCTCCATCTTCTCGTTGATTTCTGGAGCGGTTACGATCGAGGGCAGGCGCGCGAGATGTCGCTTGAGTAATTCATAGTCTTCGTGCTTGATCGGCGTCTTCTTTTTGCACGCCTCGCATAAGCGTCGCACGAGGCGCTGGGCCATGGCCGCATTGATCGCCGGAGCGATCGTAACCGGGCGCACGCCAAGGTCGATCAGGCGGGGGATGGTTCCCGCCGCGTTGTTGGTATGGATCGTCGAAAGCACCAGGTGACCGGTCAGTGCCGCTTGCATGGCGATCTCAGCAGTTTCTTGATCGCGGATTTCGCCGACAAGGATCGCGTCCGGGTCTTGGCGGACGATCGAGCGAAGTCCCGCCGCAAACGTGTAGCCCGCTTTCGTATTGACCTGGGTCTGACTAATTCCCTGGATATGGTACTCAATAGGATCCTCGATCGTGATGATTTTGATGTCGGGAGTGTTGATGTGTTTTACAAAAGCATACAGGGTGGTTGTTTTTCCTGATCCGGTGGGACCGGTAGTAAGAATGGTGCCGGTATTTTTTTGTAAAAGTTTTTTGATAAGGGCCAGGGTATCTTCGCGCATGCCAAGGTCCTCCAATTTCTGGCGTATGGAAGATGGATCTAGGATACGCATGACGATGTTTTCACCATAGGCGCCCGGCAAGATGGAAACGCGCACCTCAATATCTTTTTCTTTCAGGCGGATCGTAAATCTTCCATCCTGGGGAGTTTGGTGGACATTGATTTTGAGTCCGGAATCTAATTTGATTCTGGATAAAATGCTCGGGAATCCCGCAGGAGAAAAATTAACCACATCGGTGAGAACGCCGTCGAGACGATAGCGAAGACGGATGGTATGCTCTTCAGGCTCGAAGTGGATATCAGAGGCTCCAATTTTGAGGGCCCCCGCAATGAGGGCGTTGATCACCTGTGTGATCGGGAGCACGGTGATGCGCTCCTGCAAATCCTTCATGCCTTGAATCTGATTCTGCAGATTCAAAATTTCTTCCTCGCTGATGCTCATCACTCCCCGAGCTTCTAGGGAGGTTTTTTTCTTGAGTTTGTATCGCTCCAATGCAAGGTTGAGGCTATGAAGCGATGTCACGACCATATTCGTACTCAGGCCCCTTTGGGTGAGGTTTTGCAGGATTGACTGAAGATGTGGGTTTGCCGGATCAAGAACGGCAATAGTGATCAAAGCTCCGTTTTTGGAAATTGCCGCAACATTAGCTTTTCGAGCATCCGCTTCGTCAATAAGAAAAAGGGCGCTGTTATCTATTGGGAATGCGCCAAGATTAATGTATTGCAAGCCTGCCTGTTGGGCGATTTGCTTGGAATTGGCCTCGAGGCGGCGATCCTCAATCTCCGTCATTTTTTTATCGATGTCGGTCTCTGACATACTCCAAGCCTATCATAGTTGACTCTCTTTTTGAATCTTGGTAGACTGAGCGTATCAAAGTTCTCCCGCCTTGGCGGGATTCATGTTGAAAAACCATGCTTGATACCAAACAATTTATCTCGGCGATGAAGCAAATCGCCGAAGAAAAAGGCATCGCCGAAGAAAAGGTGCTGGACACGATCCAGCTTGCCATCGCTGCCGCGTACAAAAAGGACTTTGGCGAAAAGGGCCAAGATATTCGAGCAAAGCTTGATCCGGAAACCGGGAACGTTGGAATTACGCAAATCAAGACGGTGATTGAGGGTACCGACGAAGAGGGATACATTACCGGCCCGACGGATTTTTTAAAAACTCAAGAAGAAGGAGCGGGAGAAGAATCACGCCTCAAGTTCAATCCGGAAAAGCATATTACGCTTGAAGAGGTGAAGAAGTTAAAAAAGAAGCTGGCGCTCGGTGAGGAGCTGGTTATCGAGCTGGAGTCCAAAACAGAATTTGGTCGCATCGCGGCGCAGACTGCCAAGCAGGTTGTG
Source organism: Patescibacteria group bacterium (assembly GCA_038064015.1). Classification (GTDB taxonomy): domain Bacteria; phylum Patescibacteriota; class Minisyncoccia; order 2-02-FULL-40-12; family IGHO2-01-FULL-4-A; genus JBBTSB01. The sequence goes on from JBBTUB010000015.1 coordinate 42,075, forward strand.
ATCCAGCGGTTGCGCGAGATCGAGCGGGAGGCGATCATGGCGGAGTTCAAAGGCCGGGAAGGTGAAGTGATATCAGGCATCATCCAGCGCAACGAAGGCCGCATGATTTATGTGGATCTTGGGCGTACCAATGGCCTGCTTCCGCCTCCCGAGCAGGTAGAGCGGGAGAATTATCGCATCGGAGCTCGTATGCGCCTCTACATCGTGCGTGTGGAAGAAACCAATCGCGGTCCAGCCATCATCTTATCCCGTTCCCACCCAAAGTTTCTTATGCGCCTGTTCGCGTTTGAAGTTCCTGAAATAGAATCCGGCTCAGTAGAAATCAAGGCCATTGCCCGGGAAGCTGGCTCGCGATCCAAGATTGCCGTCGTATCGCATGAGGATGGTGTTGATCCCATCGGCTCACTCGTGGGACAAAAAGGGGTCCGTGTCCAGACCGTGATCAATGAGCTTGGCGGAGAGAAGATCGATATTATCGAATGGAATGATGATCCCCAGCGATTTATCGCGCATGCCCTCGCACCGGCAAAGATCCTCGCCGTAAAAGTCATCGATGAAGCCGCGAAGCACGCGGTCGTGGAAGTCGCCGAAGACCAATTCTCATTGGCGATCGGGAAGCGAGGCCAGAATGTCCGGCTTGCCGCGAAGCTGTCGGGCTGGAGGATCGATGTCCGCGGCCCGGAAGGGCAGATTACTGCCGAAGAAGCGCTTGCTGAGAAACCCGCATGACGTCAGCGATCCGAAAAATTGACGCTTCCAGCGTTGAGGTGACGATAGAACTGGGGTCAAACGACCTCAAGGGGTACGTGGGTAAAGCCGAGGAGCGCATCGCTCAATCACTTAATCTTGAAGGGTTTCGGAAAGGCAAAGTTCCTCCTGAAGCAATTCGCCAGCGCGTTGGTGAGGCCGAGTTGCGCGAGGAAGCGCTCCAGATTGCAGTCCAAGAAAGCCTGGAAGAAGCAATCCAAAAAGAGGGCCTTGATGTCCTCGATCAGAGTAATTTCAGTATTAAAGATAATACCCCCGAAAAGCTTCGGTACGTGCTTACGCTGACGCTTTACCCCAAGGTTACTTTGGGAAACTACCGAGGCATCGAAATAATAAAGCAGTCGCACGAGGTGAGCGACGCGGAGCTCCAGAAGGTTCTTGACGATCTGGTGGCGTCTCGGCGTTCGGGTGATATAACTCCTGAGCTCAATGACGAATTCGCAAAAAGCCTCGGTCATTTCGCTTCGCTGGAAGATTTAAAGTCCGGTGTCAAAACGGGATTGCTGCAAGAAAAGCAACTGCGAGAGCGTGATCGTGTTCGAGGCGAGGTGCTCAAAGCGATCATCGCCACGTCAAAGCTCGATGTTCCTAAGCTCATGATTGAGCGCCAGCTTGACGGGATGATCGCGAACTTTGATGAAGAGCTTCACGCGCAGGGCATGGAGCTTGGCCCCTACCTGGCGCGTATCAAGAAAACGCAGGATCAGCTTCGCGCCGAGTGGTATCCGAAAGCCGAAGACCAGGTCAAAATGACGCTCGTGCTCCACGCCGTGGGAAAAGCGGAGAAGATCACGATCACCGCGGCGGAGCTCCAGGAGGCGCTTGAGCTTCGTCTCCAGCAGTATCTTGCGGGCCGAAAGGAAGCCGGGACCGCCGAGGCGCTCAAAGATCTTGATCTGGAGCGAATCAAGCGAGGGCTATTCGGTAGCCTCTTGAATGAAAAGATTTTTGTGTTTCTCGAATCGAGTGCTATACTGACTTCGTGATATTTTCCACGAGATATTCTTATATCGTTTTGTGTGTCGGCCTTGCAGCCGTATTTTTTTGGTTCGGTATTAATAAATTCATCCACCCTGGAACTCAGCTCATCTACATCGGAACTCAGTTTGGCTACATCCAGGGGATTTTTGAGGTCCTGATCGGGTTGAGCCTTGTAAGTGGGGTCTTTACGAGATTTTTCTCGCTCCTGGGCGTTGTACTGCTTGTCGCAATCATCGTGGTCGCGGGCTTCAATGAGATTGCGGTTCGTGATCTGGGACTCATCGGCGGGCTCTTGGCCATCTTCTTGTGGCCCGAGCGCCGGTAAGGTATACTTCGTTTATGGAAATTCCCGAAACACCGCCCGCAATGTTTACTCCTCCGGTCCGTCCGCCGTGGACCTACGCCGCGCTTCCGGTAGCCTTGGTGATCGCGGCCGTACTCATCGCCGGAAGCCTCGTATACACCAAAGGAGGCCCTCAAAAAGCCAGCGGCGGCCCCAAGACAGGCACGATCAATTATACCGTCGACGATCTCAAGATCTGGGCAGGCAAAATAAAAGGCATTGATAAAAAAGCATTTGCGACATGCCTTGATTCCGATAAGTATGCGGCTCGAGTCAAGCAAGATATGGAAAGCGGCTCGGCGCTTGGTGTAGATGGCACACCGTCATTCTTTATCAATGGCACCCCCCTGGTTGGCGCACAGCCTATTGACCAATTTCGAGCGGCGATTGAGCAAGCGAAGACAAATCCGGGAAAAAAAATCAGCCTTGGAGCAGAAGATCATATCCTCGGCATGGAGAGCGCGCCGGTGACGATTGTCGAATATAGCGATTTTCAGTGCCCGTTTTGCCGGACATTTTTTGATCAGACCTACGGCCAGCTTAAAAAAGAATACATCGACACCGGTGTCGTAAAGCTTGCCTATCGCCATTTCCCACTGGGCTTTCATGCAGCCGCTCAAAAATCAGCGGAGGCCACCGAGTGTGCCAATGATCAAGGCAAATTCTGGGAGATGCATGACGCGATATTCTCGTTGCAGGCAAAATGAAGCGTGTGTATCTTGACCACGCCGCAGGGATTGGAAATCCTTCTTCAGTACATCACGAAGGGCGCAAGGCAAAAAAAATACTCGACGACGCCCGCGCCAAGATTGGCGCAGTTTTAAACTGCCGGGCCGAAGAAATTATTTTCACGGGGTCTGGAACTGAAGCCAATAATCTGGCAATTTTTGGTGTACCATCGGGGCATATCATCTCAACGAATATCGAGCATCACTCAGTGCTTCGGCCCTTGGAGAAACGCGGCAACGTTACGTTTGTGCCGGTGAAGCCAAATGGCATCATAAATCCTGACGATATTGCCAAGGCACTTCGGCCCGATACGGTTTTAGTCTCAGTCATCTATGCCAACAATGAGATCGGCACGACCCAGCCGATTCGTGCCATTAAGAAAATCATCGGCAACGTGTTGTTACACACTGACGCGTGCCAGGCAGCCGGGTATCTGGATATTAATGTCCAAAATCTTGGCGTAGATCTCATGACGATCAATGGGGCCAAGATATATGGCCCCCAGGGCACGGGCGTGCTCTTCGTGCGCCGCGGTACTCGGCTCATGCCGATAATTCTTGGCGGCGATCAGGAGCGCGGACTGCGAGCAGGGACGCAGAATCCGGTTTTAATTGCCGACTTTGCCAAAGCGCTTAAGCTTGCCGAGAAAAAACGAGAAAAAGAATCAGCGCGCCTGATCAATCTCCGCGATTGGTTCATTGCCCAGCTTCCCGACGCAAAGCTCAATGGCGATCCCGTCCAGCGCCTTCCCAACAATATTAATATTTCTTTTGATGATATCGATGGCGAGATGCTTATGCTCGCGCTTGACCTCAAAGGCATTGCGGTCTCCACCGGCGCCGCCTGCACCGTGACAAGCACTGAGCCGTCCCACGTGTTGCAGGCGCTACACGCTACACGGGACACGTTACACGATCAGGGCAACATCCGCCTTACCCTCGGCCGCTCAACCACCAAAAAAGACCTGGAGTACACACTCCAAGTCCTCAAAAAAGAAGTCGCGCGATTGCGATCGCTTTAATTTTTCCAGAAGCGGTTTTTCTCTCGAAGATACGTCTCAGCCCAAAGCGCGAGCGTAGCGTGATGGGGTTCGGGAAGCTTGGTGAGTGGAAACCATCCGATCTCATCTACCTTGTCAGGTTCCATATTTTTTGGATTCCCTTGAGTGATTCGGCAGACGTACTGGATCGATACCCAATGCTGCTTTTCCTCCGTAAGGAAAGTCTCATCGGTGCCAAATGCTCCCAATATCTCCACCTCAACTCCAAACTCTTCGCGAATTTCTCGACAGATTGCATTTCGTGAGTTTTCCCCAAATTCAATAATCCCGCCAGGACGATTCCAATACCCGATCAGATTACGGCTTTTCAGGCCGCGTTTCATTAAGAGCGTCTCATCTTTTTCATTGACGATTAGCCCTCCGACTCCGACGCCGATATAATCTACGCCCGGTTGCATTAGGAAGTTTTTTTATTAAAATGTATGGATATAAGTCCATTAATGACAATCACGATCGTGTAAAAGAAGAGGCTCATTTGCATGATGGTCGTTATCCTTGCAAGAGAACTGACGGGATAAATATCGCCATATCCGACCGTAATGTAGGTGGCAAAACTAAAGTAAAGACTATCAAGGATATGCAAGGGATGAGAAAAAGACTCCGGATTGGCAATCGAAATCATTTGATACCAAAGAGCAAAAATAAGAACGAGTTGCATGACGTTAAGAGCGAACATGACGATGAGCCATTCACCGCGTTTTTGAGGATCATGAAAAAGAGAGAAGATTCTCCCGCGGTTGAAAATAAAATTGCGTGAATACACAATCATAAATTCAAGAACACGCTGTACGAGTAGTATGCAGATGATGACGCCTAACCAATAGGGGATGTATTGGATCGTAAGAAGAAGACCAAAACACACGAACGTGATAACGATCATCATCACCTCCAACTTAATAAAAATCCGCTCGTCTGATTTCTTAAAAAACCATTGAGCGAATGTAAAGTTTCGATTTCCCCACTCGATACATCGGCTAAACCAAGAAATAATAAAGCTATGCTCCGAATGATGATGAAGTTCTTGTACAATGTGTGCGCCCGGTTGGAGTCGAACCAACGACCTTCTCCTTAAGAGGGAGCAGCTCTACCAACTGAGCTACGGGCGCCGTGAAAAAATCCTAGCAGATTTTTTCACACTATTCCAGTTCCGCTTCGATCGCGATGCGGTTTTTTGAGCTGCCGATGGGCCAGCAGGTGACGATGGCAAGAATAGGTTTCGCGTTGTTTTCTAATTCCGCAAGTCGCGCGTTACCGTCGGCTTCGAGCGGATTGAAGACGATGGACTGCTTCATACGATAGTTAAAAACTCTTCCGTCGCTGTACTTGACCGAGATGCGATCTCCCGGCACGAGCTTGCCAATGAGCGCGCAGGGAGCGCCGTATTTGTTGTATTGCCACGGATAGAGCGAGCTGTGGCAGAGTACCGCCGAAAGACCGCCTTGGCCGGGTTTTGTGGTGGGAGAATAGTGTACCATGCCACCGGTGAGGTTTTTGTAGATGTCATCGGCATTAGCACCTACGCCAAATACGATCGGCACCGAGACGTTTATTTTCTCGATCGTGATGGTTGCCTGATTCGGGAGTGGCTGTTGGTCAATCGTGGATACGGGCAGCAAGATGGGCTGGATCAGCGCGAGGCCGGATGCCGCAACCTTATGGTCATCCGGCTTCACGCGCTCAAACCAGTACTGCGCGTTGATATAGATCACCGGCCCGTTGACGAATACATATACCGCCACCGCGGAGACGATGAATGCTTTGATAAAGCGAACGAGCATGGTGCTCATATACGGCTATTATACCACGAAGTTAAACTTGTTCTTGTTCGCTTTTGCTTTTCCTACGATGCTCCACGCTTCATGCTTGCGGAAGAATCCGGTTTGCGTGTAGGCCATATAGCCAAGTGCGAGGGCGACGGTCAAGGCGAGTGAGAGTGCCACCGTACTGCCGGCACCGGTCTTGGGATCGGCGATGCCCACGAGCACGGAGCCATTATGGACTTTGATCGGAAGATCGTCGTGGATTTCGCCGATATTATCTGCTCTTGTGTAGGCGACGTTGGTCATCGGGGTCACGCCTTTGGCAAAGTAGTCGGCATACTTGACGACTGCGTTGAATCGTACGATTGCTTCCTGATTGGGCGCGAGTGAACCGATGTTAATGCCACCGCTGATGATGCCATCGGCGACCAAGTTGCCATTGAGGCTCGTGGTGTTATTGATGTACTGCAAGCCGTGTGGCAAGGTATCGCGTACGATCACGTTGTTCGCGGTGACCGAAGAGGTATTGCGAACGCGGATAAAGAAGTCTAGCGTATCACCGGGAGCGGCCTTCAGGGAGTTCTGCTCATTGATTTCTCCTTTGCTGACATTGCGACCCGTCTTGTGGATCGTGAGGCCGTAGCTCGGGGTGCTGTTGACGTAGACCGTGCAGGTCGCGTAGCCGTGCGCATTGTCAGATACGCTGATCGCGTAGGTGCCCGCTGCGTTGAAGCTCGTTGAGAATGAGCTTCCGGTGCCGCTGGTGCGCGTGCTATTGGCGGCATACCAGGAGTATGTTCCCGTGCCATTGTGGGCATTGAGGTACACAGTTTGGTACACGTTGGCGTACTGATAGGAAGGCGTGCAGTAAAGCTGCGACGTTTGCCGAGTGACATGGATCTGCGCGGTATCGTAGATTTGTGTGATGCCATCCGCGCGAGCGTAGCCATAGTTGGTAAGGGTGAGTGTGTTGTTGCTGAATTGGGCGCTATCGGAAACTTGCGCTCGGAAGATGATGGTTTTCGTCTGGCCGGGAGTCAGCGTGTTGATGTTGATCCCGCTGGTCGTAATCCCATCGCCGTAGTTGACGCCATCAACTTTAGTAGATCCACTCAGATACGTAACGTACGGAGGCAACGTGTCGGAGACGATCACGTTGTTGATGTTCGCACTGCCGGTATTGGTCACGCGAAGCATGAACTCTACCATATCCTGCGGCTGGGCATTGACTGACTCCGCTTCGCCATATCCGCGCGTGATGTTTGAAACACGCTTGCTGATTGAGAGCTGGCCCTGGTTGGGCTGGACATAGACTGAGCAGGTGTCGCTTTGATTGCCGCTGGTGACTGTAACGATCTTGGTGCCGGTGCTCCCGTAGGTCGTGCTAAAGCTTGAGCCGGTATTGCCGGAAGGATTGCCGGTGGGTGCTGACCAGCTGTAGGTGCCATTTCCGCCGGTTGCGGAGAAACTGACATACTGATTCATGTTTATATTTTGGTTCGAGGGACTGCATACCACGACTGGAGTGTTTTTGGTTACTAAGACTGATGCCTGGGCACTCAAGGTCGAGGTGCCATCTGCGCGCGCGTAGGCCGTATTAACGAGCGTCTCGGTACCAATACTGAATTGACTATCGCCAGCGACTTGAGCGCGGAAGCGAATTTCCCGAGTCTGGCCGGAAACCGTCGTATTGATGTTGATGCCGCCATTGACGAAGTTATCGCTGGCAGTCGAGCCATCAACCGTTACTGAGCCACTGATGAAGTTGAGGCGGCCGGGAAGCGTATCGCTCACAAAGGTATTGGTCGCGCTGCCGGTGCCGCTGTTGGTTACTCGGATGACAAACTCAACCGTATTGCCGGGAATAGCAGTAACCGACGTCGCTTCTCCGGAGTTTTGGGTTACATTGAGAACACGCTTTGAGATGCTCAATGACGGAGTAAGGTCGGTGTGGCTTTGCACTTTGTCAAACGCGGCGCATACTGCGGTGAGACTATTGTGGCTTGAATTGTCAGGATGCGCGGCATGTGCCGGAATGATCGTCGAGACCGCTGAGCCGAGCACGAGGGCGGTGTTCACGATATCATTGCGAACATAGCTCTGGTTTTGAGGAATGTCTCTGCTCGCATTGGTGCGGGCAACCATGTTGCCATTGCTGCCTTTCAGTTCAAGATAGTACTGTTCACGCTGTTGGTTTTCCTGATTCGGGTGATCGTCAAAAGACTCCAGCGTTACCCGGTAGGTGCCGGCGGGAAGCGAGGCATGTGCGTTCTCTTGCGTGCGGCGTCCGGCGCCGGACTTTGAGCTCATCCAGACGTTGTTGGGATCGTTGATGCCGTTGTGAAACTTGACGAGCGTGCGGCTCTCGTAGCCCGCAGGTGTCGCTGGCCCAAGGTTGCAGTTCAATGAGGTGAGATCGGTATTTGGAGTAGGACGAGGGGTCGGAGTGGGAGTGGCGATTACTTCAGGGGCGACAACACGAACCTTAAACGTAATGTAGCGGAGGTGTTCGTAACAGCCCTGTTGATTGCCTAAGTTGATGGTTTCGTGATTGCCGATGGAACGGGTTGTTCCCACCTGGCTAAGATCATCCCGCAGGATTCGCAACGTGCCGGGAATGATTTCCAGGGTTTCATCTGCACTGGTTTTAAAAAGATATCCGCCGCTGATCTTGGAAGCGTTGTCAGCCTTCGCATCAACGTAGACGCCGTGGCTTGTGCCCGTGCCGGCATCCGTGCGAATTTCCACTCGGACATTTTTAGCGGTCGTGATGCCGTCGATTCCCGTATCGAGGGCGCCATTATGCACATAGATGCGTACGGTACCTTCTTGGCCGGCATGGAGTGTCGTGCCTTGCTCAAGCTGGGCATCGCTCATGGGGTATGAGCCGCCATCAGCTTTTCCTGAAACCAGGGGATAGTCGCCACAAGCATCTGAACCCGTGTAGTCAACCGGGAAAGGATTTAAGCGTGCCCCATTTTTATAGGTGGTGCAATCCGTCGCGGATACGTTGCTGGGCGTCGACAGCGCCAAGCCAAAAGCCACTCCTGCGAGAGCTACTGCTACGACTGCGAGACTCACTTTCATATTGCGAATACTCATACTATTTTTTCGGTATTCCAGGCCCATTACCTCCGGAATACACAATTAATTATTTTTTGTTCTCCGACGAACACGACTGATGCTTTTCTTGAGAACCAATCGTGTTGGTCTGAAATTGTTGTTGGGGGCAGGTGGGAGGAGGACGCGGTGGTCGCTCCCACCTGCGCTCCCGAGGACTAGATGTTGTTCCCTTGAACTCGGCTCTGATTCTGCTTGTGGGCCTGGCCGTTCAGGATGATGCCGAGCACGGTGCCGGCGCCCCCCACGATCGGGATCCCGATGCAGACCTTCTTGTGGCGTCCGCACCAGGAGCGCTTCTTGACCACGACGGGTGGCGTCGCTGGACACGTCGGACAGGTGGGACAGTTCGGGCAGGACTCCTTCACGATCCGCTCCACCTCCTTCGTAACGATCCTTTCGACAGTTTGAGGTGGGGGAAGGTAGGCATCACCCGCTGTTACCTTGTTGCCGCACCGGTCGACCACGAGGATGTTGCAAAGTTTACCGCGGTCGGGGAGCTCTGAGCAGGACGACTCCTTGACGTGGACTGCTTCTCCTGGCTTCAAGGTCACAACCGTAGAGTTGCAGTGGGCATCGAGGAACGAGACCACTGCAGGCTTCACGAGGTGGACGCCGAGTTGGCCGGGTTGTTGCCAGCTTGCGAGGAACCCTCGCTTGCTCTGGGGGTTGGATCGGATGATCTTGTCCGAGTCCTGATCCCGCATGTCTTTGCTGTTCTTGATGCACAGTGCCGGAATTTCCGTAGACCGATTGTAGTAGTCGGGCGTGGGTAAGTCGGTATTGAGCTCACAACGGCAGGGGCTTCCAGCACTCGTTGTCTCACTCGTGTCCTTTGGTGCTGCCGCCTTGGTGGGCGGGGCGACCACGACCACGAATAGGAGTTCGAGCAATGCCGCGAGAAGAAGACGACGCAAACGGAGACTGAGCATCATGGCAACGGCCTTTTTTCCTGGTTCGGAGTTGACTGATCTGAGTTTTGAAGAACACTATTTTTGCCTGCACTTGCCGACAAATAGCTATAACCGATCCGGTTCCAGCTATCTGCGGGTAAATAAATAGCCTCTTTCAGGCTGAACGTACTATACACCACTGGAAAATTAAAGTCAAGTGTGGTAGGGTAAATGGTGAATCCACGCGCCCGTGGTGAAATGGATATCACGACAGGCTTCGAACCTGTTGTTCCAAGTTCGAGTCTTGGCGGGCGCACTTCGGTCTGGTGACCTCAGCACTTCCTCGCTCTCGCTCGGTCGCACCTAGCAAAAAACCTTCCCCAAGTGGGAAGGTTTTTTGTTTTTAGGATCCGAGAACTTCGATACGTACCGTGCGGCGGCCCCAATTGATCGCGTCGGGCTTATGCTCAAACCATACGTCAACGCGATCAGAGAAGCGTCTTGCCATGCGGTCATGGACGACGAAGACCTTGTCACCATAATAGTCGGGGATTCTAATTTCCGTACCAAAGGGTAAGAAGTTTGCAGCAACCATACCCCAATATACGCGTGAGCCGTCAGCGGCGATAAACGGCGTGCTGTCAGTTTGCGCCTCTTCGGAGTTGTATCCGGTAGAAGTTACAAACATTTCCCGGGCGACGGCGAGTGTCGCGCCGCGGACTGCCTGAATGGCGGGCGCCGCGGATTGTACCGGAGCGTAGTGCGCCACGAGGAAATTATCCTGGACGATCACCGCTTTGCCAGTCTCGGTGAACTCAATGACGCCTGATTGTGTAGCCGTGACATAGGGTTGCTGGCTCGCAGAAGCAATTGACTCATCTTCTTGGGCCGCGAGAACGATACCAGTAAACGTGAGAGAGATAATCTTCGCGGCGATAAAGGCTTTCTTAAACGTAGTCATAGGTTTATAAAAAGTGGCTTATTAGGCCACTTTCTTGCTAAAATCTACCCTACTTAATCGTATGGGTATATAATAGCATATCTAGACTATGAAGTCAAGTTATCGAGCCACGACGGTGACTACTAAAATGAGGATGATCAGCGGCATGAGAAACCCTAGAACCGTCAGCCAGGTGATCAGTTTTTTGTCTTTTTGCGCTTCCGCACCTAATATCACCTGGCCTTTTATGGATTTGAGGTTCGTATAGATTCTTAGGCTGAATAACATAGCAAAGGGAGTGATCACGATCGAGAGAAGCTGCTGGAGGATTTGCAACACTGCTTCGACGCCGGTGCCTTCGAGCGCGAGAGCTGATCCGATGCTGGCAAAGATTATAAAAACAATATAGATACCGCCAACGATGAGTCCCATCAACAAAGTTCGTCCGAAAACCGGCCACCAATAGTTGCGGGCGTATTCGCGGCTTTTCAGGAGCGCCTGGAATCCCCGATCGCCTTCGCTCAAAAAGATATAGAGCGCAAACATAAACCAGACTGAAAAGATGATGCCGGGAATCACGCCGAGCAAAAACCCTCCAATGGCGATTACTCCCGAAATGAAAGAGATCCAAAAATATGAACCGATCTTTCTCCATGATTGGCGAAAAGACTCTTGAACCCCGACTCCTTCGCTTGCGTGAACCATGGCATAGAGCAATGCGACGGCACTCCAGAGGTAGATGATGATGGCCGCTATGATAGCGATGATGAGCACCATGATGCCTCCTCCGGCTACCAGATACGAAGAACGGAGCGTGTCTTGGCCGAGCAGGGCACCACCGACTCCGAAAGCAACCAGCAAGAGCGTGACGATCGTCGGGATCACCGAGATGCCGATATAGGTCCAAAACCGCTGGGTATAGTCACCCCAGGTTTCCTTCAAAAGTTTTCCGGTGCCGGGTAGCATGGGTCGTAGCACGGGTGCAGACATAGTCGGTTCGTCCATAAAAAAGTTGGTTAATTGTACTCAGAGCGGGTAAGGGGAGTCGAACCCCTGTTCACTGATTGGCAACCAGTCGTAATACCGTTATACGATACCCGCTTTACACTTTGGGATTATAGAGCATCCCCTGGTAAATTTCAATCCATTTCAATAGTTTTTCTTTAAGTTTTCGGCTATGGATCAAAATCATACATGATCCTGAAGAGAATCGCTTCGTGGTCTTGGCACGCTTAATGATAATAGATTTCTGGAATAACGCAGCTGGAATTCCTAAAAGTTTCGCCCACGTGCTTTTTTGGACGGAATCAATCAAGTCAGGATAGAGAATGAGGCGCATCTTTATCTGTTCCTCGTTGGCAAGCTCATTGGTTAGCAGAAACGAGCGAAATGCCCGAATCATTTCATGATCGTTGCTCGTGAAGCGAACTTGGCTGTTTGCGGACGAAGTATCCCCTCGTGTCCAGTAGAGCACGATGCCCGCAAGAAAACGGGCTTGTTTGCTCAGTTCAAGAAAATCTTTTATTGCCTCGGTGCGATATTGGTTATGCACACCCTGCCAGTATCGGCGTACAGCTTTAGGAAGTTGTCTGGCTCGGACTTTCGCTTCTTGCGCCGCTTGCGAAGTGCGCTGCGTACGGACTTTTTGAGACCACGTTTCTTGAGAAAACCAAGAACTGAGCGTACTTTTAGGAACTCCAAATTTCTTGCTAATTTCCGTATAGCTTTTTCCGGCCTCGCGCATTTCCTTGGCTTTTTGACGCTCTTTTCTCATAATGTTGATAAGTATCGTATACCTACTTATTAGGTGTACATATAATTATATACAGTAGTTCAGTTTTTACTATGCCTTTTTGTGGATAGTGGTTGATAACCAAAGAAAAAGACCCTTTTAGGGGGGGTCTTTTTTGTTCTGTGGTGCCGCGGGTCGGAATTGAACCGACGACCACATCCTCTTCAGGGATATGCTCTACCACTGAGCTACCGCGGCATCTATAATTCGGTTCTTGAGAACCGGTGGGCGCGCCCAGACTCGAACTGGGAACCTTTTCTACGTCAAAGAAACGCTCTACCATTGAGCTACGCGCCCTACACCTACATCTCTACTGAGTCCCGACGCAGTAGGTCGGGACCCCGACTGAAACGTCGGGGCTAAGCGCGCGCAATCTGGCGAAGGTATTCTACCAGAGCTATTTTAGGAGGTCAAAGTATTCTTTGAGAGCTTGGAATGTGGCGCTGCCATCATCGAGTTTCGAGTAGTCATCTTTAGTCACCCATTCGTAGCCCGAGTGTTCGTAACTTAATCTCACTTCACCGGATTTGTAGGCACATTGAAATCCAACATTATACACGAGCATTCCCGGGGTTCTGGATCTGGCTCCCAGTTTTCGAAAGTAGATACAGAAAGGCTTGCCGATCTCAATCTCCAATCCGCATTCTTCTCGGACTTCTCGCCGAAGTGATTCAAAAAAATTAACTCCGTCATCTTCCTGAATTCTTCCTCCAGGCAAATCGATATAATTTGACTCTCCAGCTTCGGAGTCAGAATCTTTGCCATGAAGCACTAATAACTTTCCAGCCTTATCAATAAACGCCTTCTGACCTACGAAGAAGAGTTGATTTTCAGTTTCGGCCATATATTAATAGGTTAGCATCTCAAGAGGGGCAAGATCGTAGGCTTTACTGATTATGGTGATACCTCTTTTTTGGGATGTCTATATATTTTGTAGCCAATGAATAAAATTAATAGGACGATTATTAGAAAGGGCGTTACTGGTCCGAGAAAAAATAAGATATTGAAAAGAAGAATGTCTTTTTGACCTTCTGATAGCAAACTCGTGTTACTGCAGAGACTTACCGACAAATCACCATTATCTGTGTAGGCGTACACCATGTATTCTCCGCCCTTTTGAAACTCATAACCACAACTGACCTCGCTTGAGGCGGTAGTAATGGTTATTTTTTTGTCATGAACGCCCTTGTATGATTTATAAACTTCAAAGCTTACCTTTACCGGATCCATGCTGCTGGTTATAGGTTTTGACCAGGTGACTTCAGTAACGCGGCCAGAAAAAATGTCATCATAGCCAAAATAAGAGAAAATTGCCGGTCGTGGTTGCATACAGGAGCATGCATACGCGGTAGGAATTTTGAAAGTAGCAAATAAAACAAAAGAACTTGCCAGAGTTACTAAGCCAAGTTTTGTAAGTTGTTTCAAGCGATTCATTTGTGCGGGCGAGAGGATTCGAACCTCCATAGGGTTGCCCCTGCTACCACCTCAAGGTAGTGCGTCTAGCCAATTTCGCCACGCCCGCATATTTCTCAAAAGAACTTCATTCCAATAGCTTTCTCGATTTTCAATCGTTTCCGTGATAGACAAACAACCCGCTTATCATAATACATTTTTGGCAGTAATTGCAATGATTCACCCTTGGCGTACTTGAGCTGATAGGCAGTTCCTTTTCCGCCTTTGCCCGTAAGATGGCCAGAGACTCCAGTATGGAGCTTTATTGTTTCTCTAAGCCATTGAATATGCTTGAGGCTGGCCGATACAAACACCGTGTAGAACATGAAGCTTGATCGCCATCGTGGATCCATGTATGAATAAAATGATCCATCTCCATCAAAGCAACCGCGCAAGAAATCAAAAAAGTATTCTTCGGGAATTTTAAGTGCTCCCATCGTTTTCGACTTTGCAGGCGTCAAACCAATCTCCATCAGATAACGATAAAAGAGCACGTCTCCGAACTGAACATGAAAATATTTTTTCTCTTCGGAATATCCCCGAGATTTTTTGCCAATTTTCACCGTGAGTCCCAGACAATCAACAAAGTTGTTGGCTTGCTCGATGTCTTTCGTAGTTAGACTCAAATGCCTCCCGTCATTGTAAAGACATCCATCAGTAGTTATGAGGCCTATCGCGTAGGCGAATTTAGGAGACCATTCTATTTTGATCGTACCTAACGGTCTCATTCGTCTAATTATACCTCAAACCCTCCGTGGCTACCAGAAGAATTATGAACAATATTTAATTGTCATCGAGAAAAGCCTACTGAGTTGCAACTTCGGCGGCAGGAGAGACCGCAACTTTTGCGATTTCGAGGATCTTGGTTTTCTTGCGGGTCTCGCGGGCGGTTTTGGTGCGGAGGTAGTAAAGCTTGGCGCGGCGGACTTTGGAGTTCTTGGTCACCTCAAACTGCGCGATGGTGGGCAGATGGAGCGGGAAAATACGCTCAACACCGATGCCGTTGGAAATCTTGCGGACGGTAATCGTCGCGTTGGCACCCGAGCCGTGTTTGCGCGCGATAATGATCCCCTCAAAAATTTGAATGCGAGATTTCTCTCCTTCTTGGATTTTCTGGTGGACGCGCACCGTGGCGCCGGGGCGGAGCGTGCTGAAGTCTTTGGTGGTATTAGTCATAGCTTTGCTATCGTATCTGATTTTAGGAAATTCGTCAATTCATCGGGCATGTCCGCCTCAAGCGTCATGGCTTGGCCCTGCTGGGTCGTAAATGAAAGTTGCTTGGCATGGAGAAACAGCCGGCCAAGCTCGGGAGGGCACGTGCGAGACTTCTCGGCATAGATCGGGTCGCAGACGATGGGGTGGCCGATGGAGCGCAGATGGATGCGGATCTGATGAGTACGGCCGGTCTTTGGGGAGACCTCGAGGAGAGTATAGTTCTCGAAGCGCTCGAGCACTCGATACTCGGTCAGTGCTGCGCGCTCGTGCGTCTTGCCTTCGCGGGGAGGGCGCATGCTTTGGCGGGTGCCGAACTTGAAGAGTGGCGCGTCGATAATCCCCTGATCATTTTTTACCGATCCATAAACAAGAGCAGCATATTTTTTAGTAATCAGACGATCATGAAAGAGGTGCTTATAGTAGACAAACGCCTCTTGGTTTTTGACCAGCAAGAGCAAACCTGAGGTTTCTTTGTCGATGCGGTGGACGATGCCGGGGCGGGTTAAATCCTCTCCGACTTCTTTTGCCTCGGGGTATTTCTCTAAAAACCACGACAGCACGCTTGGCCGCTGATCATCTTTGTTGCGAGGATGCGTCAGAAGTCCGGAGGGCTTGTTGATGACGACAAAGTCAGGGGAGTCGTAGACGGTGGATGGGTTATTTAATGAAGGATTCAATGGTTTTTCTCAACTCTCGATTCGCAATTTCAGTAATACTTCTTTGACCCGCGGCAATATCTTGAAGCCTAGTAATCGCATCCGTAACATCCTTGCGATCGTCAGGAGACATTACAGGATCAGAAACGACAGCCTCTCGTAACTTGAATGTTAGTTCGGCTAAATTTTCTATATTTAATAGCCATGTCAGGTTTTTCTCGATTATTTCATGAACCAAAAACTCTCCTCGCATGAGCGTTCTTTGCTCACCAGAAACTTTGGAGTCGGCGTTGTTGAGTATTCTTTTGCGGGCTTCATCACCGAAGGCTTCTCTACCAGTTGTCATAGTGCGCGCTGAGGGATTCGGCTTCGACTCTCGGCTCGCCGTCGCTCGCCTCGGTCTAGCCACCGCCTCGCGTTATGATGTACTCATCATAACATGCTCCGGCGTTCTCATCCCTCCGCACGTCACGCCGGTGACGTGCTCATCGCAGTGCGCGCTGAGGGATTCGAACCCCCGACCCTCTCGGTGTAAACGAGATGCTCTAACCGCTGAGCTAAGCGCGCCGACAGTGGGCGTGCCAGGGATCGAACCTGGGACCCGCGACTTATAAGATCGCTGCTCTACCGCTGAGCTACACGCCCACACCTACCCTATTAAAGCATAGAGCTCCTTTTGTTCCAATGTTTCTTTGGCGATCAACTCTTTGGCGATGCGATTGAGCACTTCGATTTTTTTCGTGATGACCTCTTTGGCTTTTTTGAGCGCTTTACTCAAAAGCGCCTTAACCTCTACGTCGATCTGGTAGGCAATTTCATTAGAATAATTTTTTTGATGCCCGAAGTCCCGTCCCATAAACACCATCTCGTCTTTTTCTCCGAATACCGATGGGCCGATTTTCGCCGACATACCAAACTCTGTGACCATTCGGTGGGCGAGATCTGAGGCGACTTTCAGATCATTGGAAGCGCCGGTGGTGAGTTCTTTGAAAACAATCTGTTCAGCCATGTAGCCGCCCATGAGCACGGCGAGTTCGGCTTCAAATTCCGACTTAGTTTTGAGCATACGGTCTTCAGAGGGAAGCTTCAGCGTATAGCCTCCCGCACGCCCGCGCGATACGATGGACACTTTGTGGACCGGATCGGCGTGAGGAACCGAGACGGCAACCAACGCGTGGCCCGCTTCATGATAGGCGGTAATTTCTTTTTCCTTGGGATTCATCACCTTTGATTTGCGCTCCGGCCCAAGCATGACTTTCTCGACCGCTTGAAGAATATCAATTTGCATGATTTGGGATTGATTTTTGCGAGCGGCAAGGATGGCGCCTTCGTTGATGAGGTTGGCGAGATCAGCGCCGGAAAATCCCGGCGTGCGCTCGGCGACGACGCGCAGATTCACGTCCCGCCCAAGCGGTTTTTCAGCGGCATGGATTTTGAGGATCGCTTCGCGGTCTTTGAGTGATGGCTCATCCAGGATAATCCGGCGATCAAAGCGTCCGGGGCGCAAGAGGGCGGGATCCAGAATATCAGGACGGTTCGTCGCGGCCATGACGATCACGGCTGTATCCGTATCGAAGCCATCCATCTCGACAAGAATTTGATTGAGGGTTTGCTCGCGCTCGTCATGGCCGCCGCCCATGCCCGCGCCGCGATGGCGTCCGACGGCGTCAATCTCGTCGACGAAGATGATTGCAGGCGAATTTTTCTTGGCAGCTTCAAAGGTATCGCGCACTCTGGTAGCACCAACGCCGACAAACATCTCCACAAATTCCGATCCGGATACGAAGTAAAAAGGGACGTTGGCTTCGTTGGCGACGGCTTTGGCCAAGAGGGTTTTGCCGGTTCCGGGCGTGCCGACCAGGAGGAAGCCGCGCGGCATCCGGGCACCGAGGCGCTTGAACTTGGTCGGGTCGCGCAAAAACTCCACGATTTCGACGACCTCTTCTTTCGCTTCAATTAAGCCGGCGACGTCTTTGAAGGTAACTTTCTTTTTGGTAATATCCGTGCCGGCAAGGCGAGCTTTTGATTTTCCAAAATTCATCGCTCCCATCGCGCCTTTTTGGGCTGAGCGGAACATGAACCAAAACAATAGCCCAATGAACAGAAACGGCAGGACGATTTGGACGATGGCCGGAAGATAGCCAAAGAAGCCTTCTTCCTTGATCGTGATCTCTATTTTTTTCAGCTGGGCTTCGTCAGCGCCGAGGTTTTTGAGTGTTTCGCTGGGCGCGGCATTGGGCTCGGCTTTGACGGTTTCCTTGCCCTTATCGTCTCGGAGCTCAACGGTAAAGGTGCCGCCCTGCACCGTGAGCGTCTTCACGGAACCTTCGTTGATTTGCGTGATGAGCTTGCTCAGCGAGATTTCTTCTTTTTTGCCGCCTCGATCCGGGCTGAATCCCGCGATCAGGCTGGAGATCACGAGGAGGACCACAAAAATGAGGAGGATGTACTTAAGAAGTGACTTCATCTAATTGCTTGGAGATGGTCAAAAGCATTTTATGATCTTTGGGATCAAGAGAAACGATGGCGACCGGAATCTGGGCGCCAACTTTGACGACTTCTGAAGGTTTTTTATTATCAAATTCCGCCAATGGCACAAGGCCGGTGATTTCTTCGTCGAGGCTTACCAGGGCGCCATAGTTGGTCAGTTTCACCACTTTGCCCGTCAGATTCTGACCGACGCTGTATCGCTCGGGAGCCTTTTCCCACGGGTCGGTTTTGAGCGCTTTGAGCGAAAGTGAAACCTTGCCACCTTCAATACTGATAATCTTCGCCGACACCGCTTGTCCGCTGGCCAAGAAATCACGAGGATTGTCGATGATTTTCCAGTCAATCTCCGAAATATGGATTAAGCCTTCAAGCTTGGTGGTCGAGGCCGCTTCTTTTGGCTTCAAAAGTACGAATGCTCCAAAGTCGGTGACGTCCGTGATCGTGCCTTCGACAATCTCGCCGAGCGTAAATTTCGCGAGTTCTTCTTGAATGTTTGCTTCCCCGATCGCTTTTTCTGAAACGATCAATCGGTTTTCATCCTCGGAAAAATCAAGGATTTTGACTTGAAACTCAGCATTGCGGAATTTTTGGAGCGCCTGGACGATCTTGGTCGTATCACCGCCTTCGACTTTCGGATAGTGGTCGGGAGACAGCTGTGAGAGTGGCAAGAAGCCCTGGACGCCGTTGAGCTCCACAATCAACCCACCCTTATTAATATTAACGATTTTCGTCGAAATTATTTCACCTTTGTCTTTCTTTTCCTTGATATCTTCCCAGGCGGTCGTGCGCTGGGCGCGCTTGAGGGAGAGATCGCGATAGCCAAGCCCGTCTTCATCCTCAATATCAAGAAATACCGCCGAGATTTGCTGGCCGGCCTGGAGTGCTTTTTGCAACGAGGTATTGTCGTAAAATTCTCCCGGGTAGACGATGCCGGTGCCCAAGGATCCGAGGTCGATCATGACCGCGTTCTTGCTAACGCTCAAAATTTCTCCCTGGACGACACTCCCCGGCTTGGGAAGGTCGATGTCAGTTTTCGCCAGTAGGTCTTTCATAGAAAGACCGGGCTCCGTAGGTAAAATTATAGGATCCATAAGTTTCAAGAGTCTATCATGTTTTTTTTGTGCTGGCAATCCTGGTATACTGGGATCATGAAATCGTGGCACGCGCATCTCTTGCGTACCGAGGTGATGGTTTTTTTGCTGGGGTTGGCGATTTTCGCCGAGATTGCCTTTCTCGCAGCTGTTTTTGTGGTGCTTCCGGAGTCAGGATTTCTCGCGCTGATCGCTCCCGATGCTTTGACCCGATCGGCAAACGCGGCACGGCAAGACACTCAAAGCCCCGTACTGATTACCAATCCGCTCCTTACCAAAGCTGCCCAGCTCAAAGCCAATGACATGGCTACCAAAAGCTATTTCGCTCATACGAGTCCGGCGGGTGTTACCCCCTGGTATTGGCTTGATCAGGTTGGGTATCGCTATAGCAGTGCGGGAGAGAATCTCGCGGTTGATTTTATCGACTCAAGCGACGTGCACCAGGCGTGGATGAATTCTCCCGGCCACCGCGCGAATATTCTCAATGCCGGATATACCGAAATCGGCATCGCGACGGCCACGGGGATTTATAAAGGCCACGAGACTGTTTTTGCGGTGCAGTTTTTTGGGAAACCCCGTAATACAACATCCGATAGCGGCTCTGCGAGCCGCATCGCGAAGCAGTCGGATGTTGATATACGGGGAAACCCCGTGTTCTCGTTCTCGGTCGCTCAAGCGGAGGAATCCGGTGCTGCGGCAACGCTTGCCGCAAGCCCTCGAAAAGTCACAAATTACGGCTTTGCCGTTGTCGGCATCTTGATCGTATTGGCGCTGGGGTTGACCATCCTCATCCGCATGGAACTTCCTCACCCTCAAAAAGCTATTTTGCCCATGGCAACGATTGCGATCATCATCTCGTTTATTCTGATCAATCACAAGATCGCTCTGGCAGGGCTGCAGATTCTTTGAATGTAAAAGGCTATTCTGGTTTTCCGAGATTCACCCACGTAGTATTCCAGATCCACGAATTGCCGTCCTTATCGAGCAATGCGGTGTGATGCCACTGGACAATATCATCAGCCGCAATCGGGGCATCAAAACTTTCCTCGCGAACCCATGTTTTTGAGTTGAAGTACCGGTACCAGGCGTCGCCCTTGTTGGTCAGGACATGGATCACATTCCAGTCGCCGTCAACGAAGGCGATATCCCCGCCGCCGGTAATGCCTTGCGGGCCCTGCGGTCCGGCATCGCCTTTTTCGCCACGTTCGCCCTGATCACCCGTAGCGCCCTTCTCGCCTTTAGTACCTTGGGTTCCGCTAGCCCCTTTTTCACCGGCAACACCCTTATCGCCCTTGAGACCCTGCGGTCCGGTAGCGCCTCGGTCTCCCTTAGGACCCTGCGCGCCTTGCGCATTCCAACTCAAAAGGGCATCGTTTTTTGTGCACTTTGCCGCCGTGAAGCCGTTCTTACCTACCACAACTGCCGTCCCATTTTTTCGGATGCACACACTGATCGTGCTATCCGCTGCGCGAGCGTGGTGAAAAGCCGCGATGCCTCCGACTGCCAATATACCACCACTTAACAGTCCAATAAGAAAATATTTTTTCATATTTCGCTATTGTAACACAGGAATAGCCACGTCAAGTGTACAAGTTTATAAAAAAAGAGTATTGATAGAATTATGAGAAAAATACTCGTGTTCGCGATTGCGCTATTGTTCGTGGTGATCTTGTCGACGCCTAAAGTTGCAGAAGCGGCCGATCTGTTTTCAGATGGATTTGAAAGTGATGATTTTACAAATTGGACCAGTGCCGGATCAAAGTGGTCTGTCATCAACGGCGCCTCCGGAGCTCATAGTGGAACCAAACGTGCAGAAGTTAAGGGTGGCGGTGCTACCAACGACTCACTCCTTAAACAAATTTCGACGACGGGTAATCAAAATATCTCACTTTCTTATTGGTATAAGATTAACAGTGCACTCGAGAGCAGTGACCATGTAGTTGCAGAATGGAGTGTTGATGGTTCTTCTTGGACTACTTTGGCCGATTATGCTGGCCTTGCCGCAGGAGCATGGACTCAGGAAACTTTTAATTTGCCTTCGTCAGCAGATGATAGTACTAACTTTCAATTTAGATTTCGAGCAACTCTCAATGCTGGGAACGATGAATTTGAGCTCGATGACGTTGAGCTTATTGGAAGTTTCATTCCTACGCCAACACCCACCGCTACTCCCACCCCAACCCTGACACCTTCTGATACCCCAACTCCGACTCCTACGCCGACAGCAACTCCTACTCCCAGTGCTACTCCTTCGGCTACCCCAACTCCCACGACAACTCCTACCCCCTATATCCAAATCGATACAATTAATGGCTCCTCTGGTCCTTTTACCTGCGAAGAAGGGAGTCCATTCCCTAACCTGGTTGAAATCACCGGATCAGGTTTGGGTAAGATCCCTCCCGGTCAAGTTGATCAATATTATATACAAATAACTTGGGGAGATTCCACGATTGATGATGCTGTCTCCGCAAGTTTTTCCACGGCTGATAACGATGGATACTTTACCTTTAACTTTGAGGCATCGCATTCGTATACTACTGACGGTTCAGTAGCAATTTCGCCCCGTTTGTATCACAGCACTCCTCCTGGCAACGATGGAGCAGGTTCCACCGCTTCTTCGAGTTCAACCGTGTGCGTTGAAGGCCAGCCATCGCCAAGTCCCACGCCAACCGCATCTCCGACTCCAGTACCTTCGACGGACGTTATCGTGACGAAAGCTACGGGCGGGGAAGCAATTCCTGATACGACCGTGGGGGGAGCATTCACCCAGCTAACCGGGCCGACAATAACCGAGCAGGATGCAGGGCAGATTGGTAGTGGAAGCTTCATGCTGAATATTCCCAGCGGCTTTATCTTTGATGACAGTGCTATCGTCACCGCAAGCATCAGTAATTACGGAAATTGTAATGGAGAAGGCAATGCCATGCTTCAGGTTGGAAATCCAGCAGTGACGAGCACGACCATCACGATTGATGTCCAACAGTCTTCACGAAATAATTGCTATGGTGGCATAACCTTTGCGGGAATTGGGGTGCAGCCTACCGCAGTTGCGTCGGTGTCAGGAGATATCATGGCAAGCGGGACTTCAGTAATCTCTGGGGTTACTGCTTCCACGAGTTTCGGTACCTTAACTGAAACGCTCTCGGCGACTCCTACCCCAACCCCGACTCCCACGCCCGAAAGCGGAGGAGGTGGCGGAGGCGGGAGCTTCAATACTCCTACTCCGACGCCGACTCCGTCAGCTTCACCCACGCCAACCGCTACGCCGACACCGAGCGGTGAAGTTCTGGGAGCGACTGCTACCCCAACCCCCAGACCGCAGGTAGTGATCCCAGGCACACAAAGAATCCCAACTCCGACTCCTACGCCTACCCCAGCACCTTCGGTTACCCCGACCCCGCCAACCGGCGCGGTGCTTGGCGAGACATTTCCCTCGGCTGGCTTTTGCTCGGCGACTCGAGACAAAGTCATGCTTGTTATAGCTCTTCTCTTGATCCCCCTCTCGATTATCGTTCGCCTTGGAATGAACAATACGCAGTGGTTCGCTATCCTCCTGATTATTGGTCTGATCCTCCTTGGAATTACGCTTTTTGTGTGCTAAGCTAGGGGCATGAACATTAGCTGGTACGGACAAGCTTGTTTTCGGCTTGAGAGCAAAGATCTTCGCGTTCTCATTGACCCGTTTTCCAAAAAAATCGGCCTTCGGGAGCCTCGCATCAACGATACGATCGTACTCGTGACGCATGAGCACGACGATCATAACAATACCGAGAACGCCGGAGAAGCGTTTGTCGTGCGCGGGCCGGGTGAGTATGAAAAATCAGGCGTCCAGATCGTCGGCATCTCTTCATTTCACGATGATACGCAAGGCAGTGAGCGCGGACTCAATACGATCTATGTGGTGAAATTTGAAGACATCACGCTGTGTCATCTTGGCGACCTCGGGCAGCGAGAGTTGACTGCCGAGCAAGTTGAAATGATCGGGAATGTCGATATTTTGTTGGTGCCCGTCGGTGGCGTCTATACGATTGACGGCAAGCAAGCCGCAGGCATCATCAAGCAAATCGAGCCGAAGATTATTATTCCGATGCACTACAAAGTCTCAGGGCTTACGATTGACCTGGAGCCTGCGACGGCGTTTTTAAAAGAGATCGGCATCAAGCCTGAGGAAGTCGAGACCTACCGGATCAACGCCAAGTCGCTACCACAAGAAGAGATGAAGCTCGTGATGTTTAAACTATGAAACTTCTTGATGAAATTCGCCAGCAGCCGCACCACATCCGTAAGATTTTTATGTGGTCCATGGTCGCGATAAGTTTTTCGATCGTCGGGCTTACCTACGTCAATTCCACCAAGAAGCAAATCGTCGCCTTGATGAATCCTCAAGACGCTTCGACCACGGGGGAACCGGCAATTCCTGAGCGCTCTCCGTTCGCCCTGATCGGCGATGCATTCTCAAGCTTGCGGGCTAATATTTCAGAATTGATCGGTCGCAACACGCAAGAGCCTATCACTTCTCAAGCAACCCCGACTCCCGTACCGGCTCAAAAACTTCCCTAACCATGGCAATTCTCAACGGCACCATCAAGCCTCGCGAAATCGTCACTGAAATGCAAGACTCGTATTTGGATTACGCGATGAGCGTGATCGTCGCGCGCGCCCTGCCGGATGTTCGCGATGGATTTAAGCCGGTGCATCGCCGGATTCTCTATGCCATGCACGAGATGGGCCTGCGGCCCGGCGCCAAGTATCAAAAATCCGCCAAGGTGGTCGGGTATGTGCTGGGACAATTTCATCCGCATGGCGACACCGCCGCCTATGACTCGATGGTGCGCATGGCGCAGGAATTTTCGCTGCGCTATCCGCTCGTGGACGGGCAGGGGAACTTTGGCTCGATCGACGGAGACGGCGCTGCCGCGTACCGATATACCGAGGCGCGCCTGGCGCCGATCGCCGAGCTCATGCTTCAGGATATCGAGAAAGAAACGGTGGACTTCGTGGATAACTTTGACGGCAGTACTAAGGAACCCACAGTGCTCCCCAGCCGCATTCCCAACTTACTACTCAATGGTTCCATGGGCATCGCGGTCGGCATGACGACCAATATCCCGCCGCACAACCTTACCGAAGTGCTCAACGCACTCATGCATTTGATCGAAAAACCAAGCGCTTCCGTAGAGGACATCATGCAATTTATCAAAGGCCCGGATTTTCCGACGGGAGGCTCTATTTACAGTGAAAAAGATATCCTCACGGCCTACGCGACGGGCAAAGGCCCGATCGTGATGCGTGGCAAAGCCGATATCATTGAGTCCGAGAAGCGAGGCTTTCAGATCATCATTTCCGAGATTCCCTATCAGGTGAACAAGGCCGAGCTGATTATCCATATCGCCGAGCTGGTGCGGGATAAAAAGCTCCTCGGCATCAAAGATGTTCGCGATGAGTCGGACCGAGAAGGCCTTCGCGTCGCCATTGACCTGAAGCAAGATGCATTTCCGCGCAAGGTGCTCAACCAGCTCTACAAATACACCGAGCTCCAAAAGTCATTTCACGTCAACATGATCGGCCTGGTTGATGGGATCCAGCCGCAAATTTTGGGCCTCAAGACGATGCTCGAGCAGTTCATCGCGCACCGGCAAGTCGTGGTCACGCGGCGCTCGCAGTACGATTTGCGCAAAGCCAAAGAGCGCGCGCATATCCTGGAGGGACTTTCCAAAGCGCTCGACCACATTGACGAGATTATCAAGATCATCAAGAAATCCGAGTCTCGCGAGGATGCGGCGGCAAACCTTATTAAGCGATTCAAGTTTTCCGATCGGCAAACCGTTGCGATCTTGGACATGCGGCTCCAGACGCTCGCGGGGCTGGAGCGCAAGAAGATCGAAGACGAGCTCAAAGAGAAAAAAGAACTGATCGCGTTTCTTGAAGATCTCCTCGCTCATCCAAAGAAAATCCTTGCGGTTATCAAGAAAGAATTTGAGGAGGTCAGGGAAAAATACGGCGATGAGCGTCGCACGCAAGTAGTCAAAACGGCCGTCCGTGAGATCGGCGATGAAGAGCTGATCCCGGAAGAGGAGTCACTTTTCATGATCACCTATGGCGGCTACATCAAGCGCATGCCACCTGCCACGCTCAAAGCCCAGAAGCGCGGCGGCAAGGGCCTCATCGGCATGGCGACCAAGGAAGAAGATGCCGTGCTGCATTTCTTTATCGCCAACACGCATGACGACATCATGTTTTTCACCAACTCCGGCAAAGTATTTCAGACCAAGGGCTACGAAGTGCCTGAGTCCGCCCGACAAGCCAAGGGCAAGGCGCTCGTCAATTTTTTGCAAATCTCTCCGAGTGACCGTATTACGGGCATTATTCCGCTTTCCAAGGATAAAAAATCAGCGGCGAAATATCTTTTCATGACAACGGCCAACGGCGTTATCAAAAAAGTCGAGACGACCGAATTCACCCAGATCCGGCGCAATGGCATGGCGGCAATCAAGCTCCATGGCGATGATGAGCTCAAATGGGTGAAGTCCACATCCGGTTCCGATGAAATTATTTTGACGACCTCCGACGGCTCGGCGGTACGCTTCAAAGAAAAGGACGTCCGTCCCATGGGACGGGGCGCGGCCGGCGTGATCGGGATCCGCCTGGATAAGGGCGCCAAAGTCGTCGGCGCGGATGTTGTCACGGGGACGCACCTTCTCGCGGTCATGGCCAATGGCTACGGTAAACGCACCAAGCTCACCGAATACAAAGTGCAGAAGCGCGGCGGAAAGGGAATTCTGACCGCCAAGATCACGAGCAAGACCGGCGAATTGGTTTCTGCCTATGTGGTCAATGAAGAGGACGAAGAAATTATCGCTGTGTCTCAAAAAGGCGTGGTCATCCGCACCGCGCTCAATACGATTTCAATCCTCGGCCGCGCCACGCAAGGCGTGCGCATCATGAAAATGGAAGCTGGGGATAAGGTTGCCTCGGTAGTAGTGGTATAATACGATTGTGGCAGAAACTGGATTTTTTAATCCGCAGGAACTCCAACAACTCATCGGTATCCAAGAAGGCATGAAGGTTGCCGATTTTGGCTCGGGCTCGGGAGAAGTCGCGGTGATGATCGCACGGATCGTCGGCGCCGATGGAGTGGTAACGGCGATCGATGTGCTTCCCAGCGCTTTGGAGTCGCTTGCCGCGCGAGCTGCGCACGAGAACTTGCAAAATATCCAAGCCGTGCGAGCTGATCTTGAAGTTCCAGGGAGCTCGCGGCTCCCCGATGCTTCGCAAGATGTCGTATACCTCGGCAATATTCTCTGGCAGTCGCCAAAAAAGTCAGAAATTCTTGCGGAAGCCGTCCGCGTACTAAAATCCGGCGGCGTGCTTGCGGTCGTCGAGTGGCGTGATCGCATTCCCCAGCAAGAACTCAAAGAACTATTGGCTGCGACCGGATTGCAAGAAATCATCGACTTTCCGGCAGGGACATATCACTACGGCATGAAGGGGAAAAAATAACATGGATCGGCGCAAACTTATCTACATCATCGGGGGAGTGCTCGGAGGAATCCTACTCCTCGTACTTTTTTTTGTGCTGGTGGGTGGTGATGCGCCGAAGGCTCAAAAAGCCAATCTTGCCATGTGGGGGCCGTTTGATGAGCCGAGCTACTACGCTCAGGTTATCCGCGACTACCGAAAAGTAAATCCCAATATAAGTGTCACCTACACTCAGATTCCCGCCCAGGACTATGAACAGCGCCTTATTAGCGCGTTTGCTGCCGGCAACGGCCCTGACATCTGGTTGATGCACAATACTTGGCTGCCCAAGCATCAGGATAAGATCCAGCCGTTGCCTACCAAAATTAAGGGTGTGAAAGAGCCACTATTTACTTTCAAGAATTTTCAAGATCAATTTGTTGATGTTGCAGTGGCAGATCTCACGAGAGGGGAAACTATATACGCCCTGCCGCTCTATATTGATACCTTGGCCCTTTACTACAACAAAGATCTTTTTAATACCGCGGGAATTGCTACGCCACCTCGGACGTGGGAAGACTTTGTTCGAAATGTTCCCCTCCTGACCTCACGTGATACTGCTGACAATATTGTCCGGTCCGCCGCGGCGATCGGGACCTCCAAAAACATCAATCGCTCTACCGATATACTCATGCTCCTCATGCTCCAAAGCGGAGTACGTATGACCGATAAAGATAATGCCGGAGCAACTTTTGCAAAACAGGTGGACGGGCTTAATGTAGGAGAGTTGGCAGTGCAATTTTATACTGACTTTGCCAATCTATCCAAGCCTGACCGCTACACCTGGAACGATCGGCAAAAGTACTCGATCGATGCGTTTGCCGATGGGAATACCGCGATGATGCTCAACTACTCTCATCACATCCAAACGCTGCGAGCCAAAGCGCCCCGATTAAATTTTGGCATTGCCCCGGTCCCTCAGCCCGAGAAAGCGACTATTGGGGTTAATTTTGCCAATTACTGGGCGCCTACGGTAGCAAAGCAGTCAAATTATGGTCTCGAAGCGTGGCAGTTTCTTATCTATTTGTCGGGTACCGACGGAGCTATTTCCTATCTCGATGCTTCTCTTCGTCCCACGGCTCGGCGCGACTTGATCGAGCGACAAAAAAATGACGCAGATCTTGGCACGTTTGCTCACCAAGCGCTCACGGCGCGATCGTGGTACCAAGTGGACAATGTCTCGATTGAGACGCTTTTTGCCAAGCTGATCGATGATGTGAATTTCAATCGGGCCACGATCCGAGACGCGCTCAAGGAAGCGGAGTCACAAGTGAGTGTCATCATGAGTAAATCGCCATGAAAAGCATAGGTACTAAAATTTTCCTTGTTTTTTTTCTCGGGCTTTTGTTTTTTAGCATGGCAGTGCCGGCACAAGCGGCACTGGTAACCTGCGGACTCAAGTCGCAGGATGTCAAAGAAACATCCGAGATCGAAGGAGCCTGTACCATCTGCGACATACTGAAGCTTCTCAAAAACATCGTCGATTATATTTCATTTACGCTGGTACCGATTTTTGCCGGAGTGATGATTCTCGTGTCTGGCTTGATCATAGTTCTTGGCGGTGCAAAGCCCGAGATGGTCACGCAAGGGAGATCCATGCTTACCAACACGCTCATTGGTGTTGCGATTATTTATAGTTCGTATATGATCACGAACTTCATCATCAAATCCGTGGCCGGTGAGAGCGATGTGGCCACGAGTTGGTTTAAGCTTGATTGCCAAGTTCCTGTTCCTGCTCCTAGTTCGACGCCGTTGCCGGGCCTTGGCGAGCTTTGCAATGATTTACCCAAGCTTGCTCAAGCGAACCGCGCCCGGTATCCGAAGGGGAATGCTCCAGAGCTCAACACGCTGATCAGTTGTATAAAAGATAAGCTCCCAGGGAAAGATTTTGGAAGTCAGGCAACCTATGACTCCAATGAGATATGCAATTACCTTCGCGGAGATGAGCGTTTTTGCGGGACAACCTGCAACCATCGACGAAGCTCATGCCATTATGGCGGGACGACGGGAAGAGATGGCGCACTTGCGGTGGATTTTGGGAACGAGAAAATTGGAGATGAGATTATCGCCGCGGCCAAAGCGTGTGGTGCGAAAAGCGCCCGGTGTGAAACGCCAACCGGTGATTCTGCAGCATGCTCCGCAGTGGGTGTGAATCATATCCACATCAGTGCCGCGAGTTGCGACACGAATTAATAATTATTGTATACTTAGTTCATGAACTATAAGTCAATCGCTCTTATCGCTATCGGACTTGCCATCATCTTAACGATGCCGATTCGAGCCACTCCCCAGCGCTCGGAAGCTGGGCCGTTGCCCGGATCTTCTCCCGCAGCTGGAGCGCCGGCCGCCGCGGCTCAGCCAACCGTGAATCCCTGCCCCGGGACTCCCGAGAATGAACTTTGCGATCCGATTGGCAGTAAGAGCGTCGAGGATCTGCTCAAGAAAATGCAAGAAGTGATCATTAAGATCGCGATCCCTCTGGCGGTCATCATGATTATTTGGATCGGGATCCAGTTTTTTCTTTCCCAAGGCAACCCCGAAAAGGTCAGTAGCGCCAGGAAAGCGCTGTGGTGGACGATCGTTGGCTTGATGATTATATTGATCGGGGAAGGATTCGTGAGCTTGATTCGAAGTATTTTAGAATTAAGCAAAGGCTAAATCTATGGAACTTACCGTCGACGGCGTCATTAATATTTTCAACGGTCTGGCCTGCTGGCTGGTGAGTATTGTCGGCTCGGTTATCATCATCTTTATCATCATTGCCGGAATCCGCTACATGGCCGCGGGAGGTAGTCCTGAGCGGGTACAGGAAGCAAAGAAAAATTTTTGGTGGCTGTTGATAGGTATCCTAGTTATTTTCGGGGCTAATGTTATAATCAACTCGATCGCTGCCGCAGTCGGCGGTAGCGTCTCGTTAATTCCTTTTAAATGTCTATAATGTGTGTTTCGGAGGATGGCTTTACGGCAATCATCCGGATACAATACAGAAGGAGGTGGATATGAAAAAAATACTAAGTAGGGTAGGGGCGTTATTTCTGGGAGCTCTTTCAATCGGAATGGTCATGTTCCCACGGATGGTATCTGCCGCGCTTCGTGAAGCTCAGCCCGTTTACGGAAAGGACCAAGCAACGATCAATCTTGAAACGTTGACGACCTGGGTCGAAAATATCGCAACATTTTTGCTTTACATTGGTGGCGTCGTGGCCGTTATTTTTCTTCTGTGGGGCGGTATTACCTACATGATGGCTGGCGGCGATCCAGAAAAAGCCGACAAAGCGAAAACAAGGCTTTTGAATGGTGTCATCGGAGCTCTCATTGTCTTGGGCGTAGGCGTAATCTTAAATACGATTGTGTACTTCATCACTAAGGGAGTAACCTACTAAAAACTCAAGAAAACCAAGCTAAAAACACCCCTTTTGGAGGGGTGTTTTTTTGAGGTCAGGATACTTGCTTTTTGCATATAATTGTGTTATAATTTAACCACAGTAGATTTGATACCTCCCAGCCTCAATCCGAACACTTCATTTCTCTTAATTCTCAACAGCGC
>JBBTUB010000016.1:0-14093 GCA_038064015.1 Patescibacteria group bacterium
GTCGCTTTGCGACGCTCCGCATTTTGGCGAAAACGGCGATTCTATTTTTTGGCTGGGGAGCCTGGACTCGAACCAGGAATAAAGGCTTCAAAGGCCTCTGTGATACCGTTTCACCACTCCCCAAAGTATTCTTTTTATATCACGCCACGACGATCTTGTCATTTTCTATTTTCTCAAACTTCTTCAGATACCTTCCGTAGAGAATCCATCCGATGGGCATCGGGAGCCAGAAGGTAAAGGCGCGCAGGAGGAGCGTGGCGGCAAGGGCGACGGATTTGTCGACGCCAAAGGTGATGAGGATGAGCGTCATCGCGCCTTCGAAGACGCCCGGCGCTCCCGGGACGACCGAGATCATCGAGAGGAATTTTGAAAAGGTAAATGCCACGAAGCACGCCGCAAACGGGATCGGGTGTCCCAAGGCGAACGAAATAAGATAGAGCGTCAGGACGTGAGAGAACAACATCACGACTTGCCACACGCATGCCAAGGCGAAGGTGCCTTTAAAATTCTTGAGATGCTTCCAGCCGAGCGTCTCTCTGAATTGCTCGGTGACCGTGACGAAGTAGTCGCCATTGGCCAACCCCTGCATCCACGCATTATCAAAAAGCTTCGTAGTTTTAAAATACCCGCTGATGCGCTTGGCGATCCAGTGAAATCGAGTGGCCCGATGGCGCTTCTGGCTCAAGGAAACGATCAAGCCAATGATGAGAAAAAACAGGAGAAACGCGTAGATGAAAAAAACAAATCGCGGCTCATGCTGGAATACGTCTTTGCGAAAAAGCAGCACGACGGAAATGATAAAAAGCACGGCATAGCCCACATAGAGTGAGGCGAGCTCCAGGATTGCCCGCCCGATCCCCTCGGCAATCGAGAGGCCGTATTTCCGGAGGTAGTAGATGAAGAAGATTTGTCCCGAGATTCCCGCCGTGGGGATCGCTTGGCTGATGAACTGCACGACATAGCCGATCGGGAAAAGCTCCCGGATGCTCAACGTCAGTTCTTTGATCTGAAGCACCGCGCGATAGTTGGCCGCCTGGGCAACGAAGAACAATATCTGGATGATGACGACACCGATCAGGTAGTACCAATTTGATTGCCTGAAAAGCTGCTGGATGAGCTTGAGCTCGGAGAATTTGAGATACAAGAGCAAGATCGCCGCGATGGTGACGCCATAGAAGAGCAGCTGGCGATATGGGATGCGGGTACGGCGGATACTCATGTCGTGCCGGTAAGATCAATGACCGCGAGCTCAAGCGGGAGCTGCGGGATGGGGGTGTGTTTGGATTCGCTCCGAGCCCGCATGAAACGCTCGATCACGGAAACAAGAAATTTCGGGTCATGATTATTTTTTGTAATCGCTTCGATCAGGACGCCTCGCGTGTACTCAATAAATTGCTTCGCGAAGTGATCGAGGTTCACGCCGGCGTCATGCAAATCAGCTAATTGTTGAATAGCCTCAGTACTCTTTTTCTGTTGAATAGCTCCAAGAAGTTTTGCGTGAGTTTCAGCCGGGATAATGCCAAGGATCGCCGAAGTCTGCGCCGTAGTGATCTTTTTTCCTGCGAACGCCATGACTTTTGCCATCGCCGACAAAGCATCACGCATCGAGCCTGAGGCGGCAGTCGCGATCAGCTCCAGCGCGCCGTTTTCAGTAGTGATCTTTTCCAGGCTTGCGACGCGCGCGAGCTCTTTGGTGATTTCCGGATGGCTTAATTTTTTGAAATCAAGCCGCTGGACGCGCGAGAGGATCGTATCGGGGACTTTGTGCGGCTCGGTGGTGGCGAGGACAAACATCGTATGCGCGGGCGGCTCTTCCAGGGTTTTTAAGAGCGCGTTAAACGACGACTTGGAAAGCATATGCACCTCGTCAATGATAAACGTCTTGTACGTTCCCGTGGCGGCGGCCGTCTGTGCCGAGTCAATGACACTCCGGATATTATCCACGCCCGTGTGCGACGCGGCGTCAATCTCGATGAGATCAAGCGATTTGCCGGCATTGATCTCGGTGCATGAGTAGCAGGCATTACAGGGTTCGGCGCCCGCTTTGTCGCGAGGCAGGCCCTTGCGTTTCTCACAGTTCAACGCTTTGGCGATGAGTCGTGCCATTGTCGTCTTTCCCGTTCCTCGCGGGCCGGCAAAAAAATACGCGTGTCCCACGCGCCCACTTGCCAGGGCGCCTTGCAGCGTGCGGACGACATGTTCTTGGCCTTCGATTTCAGCGAATGTGGTGGGCCGATATTTTCGGTAGAGGCTCGTCATTTGAATACGATCAATCTTAGCCCAATGAAGCTAAAGATCAAGGCGGCGGCGGAGCCGATGATGCTGCCAACGTTAGCCCAGACCTCGGGAGTTACGGTGTCGGGGCGGTGCAGGACGCTGACCACGATGGTCGCGACGCCGACGTTGACGATCAGGGCGAGGATGTTCACCGCAAGGAATTTGAGAAATTCTCGCTTCGCGCTCGCCTTGCCGCGAGCGTCGGTATCGCGCCGAAACGCCCACCATCGATTCCAGCCATAGCTATGGGTGACGGCGATGACAAACGACGCGGTCTTTTGTGCCGCGTACCCCGGCCCCGCGGTTACCTGCGTCAGCGAGATCAGCAAATTAAAAACTCCCGCGTCCACGGCGAAATTCGTGAATCCGATCGCGGCGTATTTGCCAAATTGGTCAAAAAACGGGAGCCACCGTCCCAAGAAGTATCCAAGCTGAACTCCGGCAAGCCAGAGCGTGGGGATCACGAGCACCAGCCACGCGGGCCCAAATCCCAGCGGCAGGCTTTTTTGCAAGTATGCCAGCACGGCCCACGCGATTAGCCCGGCGGTCAGTCCGGTGACGATTGCCAATGAAATATCGCGTTTTGATAGGGTGCGCATCAGAGCATCTCAAAGCCTTTTCGGATCTCCTCTTCCACCAGCTCACGCGGGCGGCCGTAGGTCGTGCGGGAAAGTTCCTTGATATAGGTAAACATTTCCGGCTGGCCGGTTTGTTCGCGGATCGTCTGGATATTAAACGGCTTGGACGTCTTGTCGTTGATCAGGAGCTTGAGGTACGCGTTGAAGTTGTCGATGTTGACGAGATCCTGCGGCGTGAAGACGGGCTCAAAGAAATTCTTGAGATACTCCGCATCATCCGGGCCCACACGGAAGACCACCAGGGAGCCGGCGTTGCCAAAGACCGCGTCGCGAATCGGCTCTTTGAGCTGCTTGATGAACTGGTGCGCGAGCGTGAGGTTGAGGCGATATTTTCTCGCCTCTGATAAAATCGTCGCGATGCTGTCGGTCGTGATGTTTTGGAACTCGTCCAGGTACAGATAAAAATCTTCCCGCTGTTCCTCCGGTACGTCCACACGCGAGAGGGCGGCGATCAAGAGTTTGCCGACCACCATCATGCCGAGGAGCTGCGCGTTGGTCTCGCCGATGCGTCCCTTGGATAGCGAGACGACCAGGATTTTTTTCTTGTCGATAATTTCACGAAAATTTACCGTGCTTTTCTTTTGGTTGATGATGACCCGCAGATAGTCATTGGATACGAACGTATCGATCTTGCTGGAGATGTAGGGTGCCATGTTGGCGAGGCTCGATTCGCCGCCTGCTTTTTGCGCCTCAAGCTCCCAGAATTGCCGTACCAACGGATCCCGCTCGCGCGAAAGCTTGTCGAGGCGAAAGTCCGTATCCACCAAGATTCTTGAAATATCGGCAAGAACCGGAATCTTGCTTTCGTCCGTAGGATCGTTTTGGTAATCGTCCATCAGGAGCAAGCAGGCATTTTTGAAATATTTTTCAAACAGCGGCCCGCCCGTCTCTTTTAGATTGTACAGCTTATCAATAATGCTCAATAGCTCGTTAATGAGAAGCGTTTTTTGCTCCGGATGCGCGGGGTCAAACTCAAGCATGTTAAGCCCCAGCGGCATCTCGATATCGGCCGGATTAAAGTAGACCACGTCATTCATTCGTTCCTGTGGAATCACCGAAAGCGCGTGCTCCGCAAAGTCGCCGTGCGGCTCGATGATGCACAGGCCGTTGCCACTCGCCAGGTCCTGCTCGATCATGTGCTTCATAAAAGAAGACTTACCGGTACCGGTTTGCCCGATGATATACAGGTGGCGGCGCCGATCGCGCTTGGTGATGCGGATTTCATTTTCGATGCCGCGATACTTATTGATGCCGATACCGATTCCCTCGCGCGGCAGCTCCGCCGGCGGCTCGGAGGCCTTGGACTTGAGAAATTTTACTTTGGGAGCTGCGGTCGTTGCAATGGGCAGATGATAGATGCTATTGAGCTCCTCCGTCGAGAGCACGATCTTCTCTTTGTTATTAAACAATCGGAATGAAAAGTTGTAGATGAGCTTTTGTAAGCTCTTACCACTGGCTCGGTTGAGCTTGAGCTTATTGAGCCCCGGGCCGCCATATTGCACGAGGGATCCCTCGAGCTCTTTGAGGATTTGTTCTGCGAGTTGTTCAGAGGGTGCCGAGGTGAGAAACCGAATGTTAACATCGAAATTCTGCTTGCCTGCTTTCGCGCTGATCGCTTTGATGATTTCGTCATCGGCGGGAGAAACGATTTTTGGGCGTTCCCGGATACTAAGATTTTCCTCGCGTTGACGCTCATGCTTTTTCTTGGGCGGATGCTTGGCGCGGCTCAAGGCTTCATGAAACTGGTACCCCACCTGCATCTCGCGGGCGACCTGGAGCATGAGTTTTTTCTGCTTGTTGGCGTGGGTGGGGCGAATGAGGATCTGGATCGAGCTTCCCTCGCCTTCGGCCTGGAGCTTGGACATGGCGGTGAGAATCGCGCCCATGGGGTCGGACTCGAGCTTCTGATACGTGCGGAACGGCAAGACTTTGCTTTCCGTATAGGACACGTATCCGCCGGCCGTCACACCTTCGGGATTAAAAATATTGTAGTCTTTGATCCTGGAAACATCGGCGGTCGGATAGTAGCTGTGGATTTGCTTCTCGATGATGTCCGCGTTGCTTTTAGGGACGGCGACGTAGAGATGCGTCTCTTCGCCGATGTGATGCACCGCCATTTCCAGTGCCAGGTACGGTTCGCCGTAGAGAAATTTATTCCAGCCCTTGGCGTGGATATCGCCAAAGCTTGCCAAAAGCTGCTCGCCGATGCCGAGGGATTCCTTTTCTCGTTGCTGGCGGTTTTGATCCTTGGGGTCGGCGTATTCTTTGGGGACTTGGATCAAGAAAAGCGACATGTTGAGCGCGCGCTGAAGCCGCCCCTTCGTCCTCACTCCCCCGACCACGACAAACGCAGCCAGAAAAAGAATCCCGAGTACGACGATGAGTGCGATAAAAACAAAAAGACTCATGGAATACCCATAAGTATAGCTTGGAAAAGATTTAAGGTAAACTACATCTGCTTTAGTTTCCCCCGCTCGACGAGATGCTGATAGAGTTCGTCAACGAGGAGATCATGAAAGGCGTCGATGAGGGCGGCGTTGTTGGTCGCCCGGGCTTCTTTGATGGCTTCGTCGATGGATTTCGTGAACGCGACATTCACGAGTGCTTGGACCTTCTGATGTAATTCTGGAGGGATCGCCTGCGGAGAAGCGCTGGGGGCAGGGGTCGGGAGCGCCGTAGGTTGAGACGGATGAATCTTTTCACGCACGACACTATGCAATACCTCTTTTTCATGAGGCATTTCTTTGTTTTGCTCAAGTAAAGCCTCACGCTTCGTCGCTAGGTCTTTTTCGATCTGAACGATCTCTTGCTCGAGCTGTGAGTTTTCGACGATCTCCACCATAGGTCGGAGTATAGCGTGTTATTTTCTCACGCGCAATTCAGAGGTTCGCCATCTCGGCAAGCCGACGACGAAAAGCGCCAGTACGACGCCGCCCGCCAATAACGCGTAGATCGCGAGCGAAGACATCATGGCTTGATAGGCTGGGGTGAGATAGTTCCCCAGGGGTAACGTGCCAAGCGAAATAAAATCGCCCCTGATGAGCGACCATAGCTGACGAAGTATATACGGGGCCAGGGCCGTCATCGCAAACCAGATGTTAATCCGAGCGCGGCGCTGCTGCTCGACTCGTGTCGCGTGATTCATCATTTTTTCCGTAAAACCAAGCGACGGCTCGATGATGTGAGTCTGAAGACGCAGGCTTTGGAGCTCGGCGCGAAGATAACTGTCAATCGTCATTTCTTTTTCAGTAAATTTATTGATAATCGACCGCGACTTCTCGAAGAAGATCATTGGCCTGGATGGCGGTCAACAAAACCTTTCGTGCCCGATGAAGTCGGCTTTTAAGGGTGTTTTGGTTAATGTTCAGCAAATCGCAGATTTCTTTATACGAAAAACCTTCATAGTACAAAAGCTTCACGATCATGCGGTCATCCTCCGAAAGTGCGGCCAGGCACTTTTGCAATTCCTGTGACACTTCGCTCTGCATCACGTCAGCACGGTAGTCGACTGCCGTGGCACGGGCGTAGTTTTCCAGGATGACATTGTCCAGCGGAATGCTACGGTTCTTATTCCTTCTGAAAAAATCAATCGTGACGTTGCGTGCGATGCTATAAAGCCAGCTTTTTGCCTTGTCCTGCTCCTTTAAAGACTCAAGCTTGTTGTACGCCTTGAGAAAAGTTTCTTGCGCCAAATCTTCTGCCTCAAAGCGGTTCCCGACCAGGCGATAGTGAAAATTCAGGATATCGCGCTGGTGCTTTTGGACGATATCCTCAAATTGTTCCAGCAGCTTGAGTCTCATGTCTACATTTTAAACCGTGCAGGCAAACGCTGCAATACTAACCAAGACGCAGCTTTACAGGACTAGGTTGCATAGCTTGCCTTTCACGAAAATCACTTTTTTGATCGGACCGCTCAGATGCCGCGCGACGTGCTCGTCGGCTTCAGCGGCGGCGCGGACCGTTTGCTCGTCGCTTTCCGTGGGCAATTGGATCACCGCGCGCGTTTTGCCATTCACCTGGATTGCGATCATGGCCATATCTTCTTTAATGAGCGCGGGGTCATACACGGGCCAGGACTCAAGATGGATTGAGGTTTTTTTGCCGAGCACGTTGTGCCAGATTTCTTCACTAAGATGCGGCGCAAAAGGCGCGAGCAGCTTCAAGAATACTTCATCAACAACTTCTCGTTCATTCAAAAGTTTCATCAGTTCGCTGATTGCAGTATTGAAATGCAATTTTTCGATATCCTCACCAACTTTCTTGATGGCTTGATGCAATCTCTGCTCATTTTGATCTTTGAGATTTACATTTTTATTTTGCGCGATCATCCATACTCGACTTAAGAACCTATAAACTCCATTGATCGCGCGGGGGTCCCACGGACCGTTGAATGTATCGTACGGACCCAAGAATGCCAAAAACATCCGCACCGTGTCGGCGCCATATTCTGCGACTTCTTTGTCGGGATCGATGACATTGCCTTTTGACTTGGACATTTTTTGGCCGTCGGGACCTAGCACGATGCCGTGATTGCGCCGCATTTTGAATGGCTCATCGAAATCCACGAGTCCCAGTTCATGCAATGCCTTGATAAAAAACCGCGAATAGAGCAGGTGCATCGTATTGTGCTCCGCTCCCCCGGTGTACACATCCACGGGCAGCCATTTCTTCATCGCTTCCTTGCTCGCGAATTCTTTTTTGTTTTCAGGATCCGTATATCGGAGAAAATACCAGCTTGAATCCACAAACGTATCCATCGTGTCCGTCTCGCGTTTCGCCGCTCCCCCGCACTGCGGGCATTTTACCTTCACCCACTTCTCGGCACGTGCCAAGGGCGACGATCCATCATCGGCCGGCAAGTAATTCTCAAGCTTCGGCAATTTGATCGGCAAATCCTCTTCTTTGACCGGGACGTACCCACAATCCTCACAAGTAA
Organism: Patescibacteria group bacterium; assembly: GCA_038064015.1. GTDB lineage: Bacteria > Patescibacteriota > Minisyncoccia > 2-02-FULL-40-12 > IGHO2-01-FULL-4-A > JBBTSB01. The sequence continues at coordinate 7,852 of JBBTUB010000016.1, forward strand.
TCATCGGGATCGGTGTCCCCCAATATCTTTGGCGCGAGAGGATCCAATCACGGAGACGATATTGAATTCTGCGTTTTGCCAGACCTTTTTGTTCAAGAAAATTGATGATCTCCTCACGAAGCCCCCCCCATTTGCGACCTTTGAACTCCAACGGCTCAAGAACAACAGCTTCTAGATCATGATGATAACATTCTTCCAAATTCAGGATGCGTTTTGCTTGCTCTTCATTAGAAGGTACCATGACCGGCCTCAGGGGTATGTTGTATTTCTTTGCAAACGCAAAGTCCCGTTCGTCGTGTGCACTGCAATTCACGATTCCCGTCCCGTATTCCATAATCGCAAACGACGCGACCCAGATCGGAAGATCGCCCGTGCCGAAGGGATTTTCAATGTATCTTCCCGTAAAGATGCCACTAATTTCGTTTCGGTATTCAAATTTATTCTCGACTTTCTTGCGTCTAATGTCGGCTATGAAATCCATCACGGGTTTTTCATGTTCCGTGCCCGTTATCAGCTTCTCTACCAATGGATGTTCCGGCGCGATGACGGCGAAGGTCTGCGCCATATAGGTTTGGGGTACTGAGTCGAATGCTTCGATCTTGATCCCGAGACCTTTGATTTTTTCTTGGTACAATACGCCCTCACTTCGCCCAATCCAGTTTTGTTGGGCAATGCGGGTTGTTTTTGGCCAATCAACTTTTTCAAGTCCATCCAAAAGTTGTTGGGCGTATTTTGTTACCCGATACATCCACTGTTCTCGCTCGCGCTGTTCAACAATTGATCCGCACCGATCACACTTGCCATCTACCACCTGCTCGTTGGCAAGCACCGTCTTGTCCTTGGGGCACCAGTTGACGAGTGTCTTGGCGCGGTATGCCAGGCCGGCTTTGTAGAATTGCAAAAATATCCACTGCGTCCAGCGGTAGTAGTCCGGATCGATCGTGCTCACCATGCGCGACCAGTCAAACATCGCCCCCATGGACTGCATTTGCTTGGTCATTACCTTGATATTTTTCTTCGTCCATTCAGCAGGCTGGACGTTGTTCTTGATTGCGGCGTTTTCCGCAGGAAGTCCGAATGCATCGTACCCAAAAGGAAACAGGACGTTATATCCGCACATCTTTTTGTACCGCGCGTACATATCGGGCACTGAATACGAGTACCAGTGCCCCATGTGCAAATTCCCCGACGGATACGGAAACTCAACTAATTTATAGAAGTTTTCTTTGCCCTCGACATGATCTTCGGTAATAAAAAGCTTCTTGGTTTCCCAATATTTCTGCCATTTCTTCTCGATTGATGAGGGGTCGTATTTCTTCATTATTTTAGCTAGACGCGATTCCTACCCATACATAGACGAAGAACAAAAACATTGCAACAGAAGGAATTATAAGAATTGCTATGAGATTTTTGTGGGGCAACGGATTATTGTCTCGTTTTGCACGACGTAAACTAATCCAATAAAGGATCGGAAGAATTAAACCACTTATTGCGCCGAGTTCAAAAAGCATAAGATTTGGACCGATAAGAATACCAATAAAAATCCATCGCACAACGAAGACGAACACAAAGATAATGCTCAGTATCGCCCAACCTAATGTTATTTCTGGCAGTATTCTTTCACGCATATCTTCTTACCCTACCAAAAAACCAGTTATGAAGCTAGGAGGTCCGGGGAATTTTATTGCCCTCGGTCTTTCAGAATAAAATGAAGCAAACGTTCGATGTGAAGGCGGGCATGCCAGCGGGGGCCGAGAAATTTTTTGCTCCATGCCAACGCTCTTGGTTTGCCGATGAGGATCGCGATGCCGACAGGAATCAGCCACGCACCGGGCGTAAACGGCGTGACTAGTGCGGCCAACCCGGCGATAATCAAAAGCACCCCAAGGCCTTTGCGAAGATATAGTATCCAAGGAAGTGCGAATATGTCGATCACGCCTCACTCTAGCACGATTTTTAGCAGAAACGAAGCTATGTTTCCATACTCAAGTACCGTTCTCTTCGATCAGGGAGGATGGTTACGACAATGTCGTTCGTGGGGTGTTCCTGGAGATACCGCTCGGCCGCCAAGACATTGGCGCCGGAGCTGATGCCGACAAAGAGACCAAGCTCCTTGGAGAGCCGCTGCATGCGGGCTACGGCGTTTTGTGAAGGGATGGTGATGATGTGGTCGACAAGATGCATGTCTTTGAGTACGAGATCCGGGATAAAGCCATCACCGATGCCTTGGATCAGATGTTCTCCCGTGGGGCCGTTGCTCATGGCAGCTGATTCGCTTGGCTCGACAGCGACAGTTTTTACGTCGGGATGTTTTTTGATGAGGGCTTTTCTGACGCCCATGAGCGTCCCGCCGGTTCCCACTCCGGCGACAAAGGCAGCGATGCGTCCAAGTCCGAGAGCGGCCACGTTCTCAAGAATCTCTTGTCCGGTAGTAGTCTCGTGACATATGACGTTATCTTCGTTGGCGAATTGGTTGGGCGTGTAGGTGCCAAGCTCCGCAAGCAGTTCGTCGCGTTTTTTGACGGCTCCGATGAAATCCGCCGGGGCGACCTCGACAATCTGTGCGCCAAACGACAAGATCATCTTCTTGCGCTCGATGCTCATGTTGGAGGGCATGACCGCGATCATCTTATAACCGCGAGCCGCGGCAAGCATGGCCAGGGCGATTCCGGTGTTGCCGCTGGTGGCCTCAATGATCGTTCCCCCGGGCTTGAGCTCTCCCCGTTCTTGGGCACGATCAAGCAAATAGCATGCCATGCGGTCCTTGATGCTCCCGCTCGGATTTCCGGTTTCCAGCTTGGCATAGATCTGGTTGGTGATCTTTACCAAGGGCGTATTGCCGATACATTGTGAGACGGTAGTCATAAGGTATGAAAAACTTTTTCTGAAAATAAATAAAAACTCTTATTTATTTCCCACAGCTAGTGTGACGTTGGTTTGTCCCCCTCCGGAGGCTATACCTATCTGAAGCACACGAATATCTTTTGTATAACTTGTATGACGGAGTACGCTAGAGTCGTTTGCTGAATTCGTCGCGCTGACGACCCATTGGTTTTTTGCCAGTTCGTTTTTGTAGAAAGACGCGACTTTTTCCAGGGAGTCACTAGTTATAAAAACCACAGCTACGCCTTGTTTATCGGTCGCTGAAAATTTACTTTCTGCTCCTGGATATGCCGGGACATCAGCTGGCCAGTTGGCGGGTAGAGCTTTTCCGCCGTAGGTAATAGATTCCCCGTTCTCTCCTTTTATGCTGACCTGCCCATCTTCAACATCGACATACTTGGATATTTTTTTGCCTACAACTACCGTAAAAATTACTCCCAGTAATATAAAGAAACCAACGATTCCCAAAACTATCCATAAAACCTTATGACCTGACTTTGGTGCCGGTTGCATCGGACCTTGCGGATCTACTGGTACTGGCTGAACTGGTATTGCTGTATTCTCCATATAATTAGATATTAAACACTCTTTTGGCGTTTGCTACAACTGCCTTTTCCACTTCTTCGAGAGGTAGATTTTTTAATTCGGCAATGCGCTGGACAACGTATTTCACATTGGCTGGTTCGTTGCGCTTCCCTCGCAGCGGCTCGGGAGTGATATAGGGCGAGTCGGTTTCTGCGAGTATCATATCAAGCGGCGTGTTTTTTACAACCTCGTTGTAGTCGTGAGTAAATGTGATCACGCCGGTAAATGAAAGCGTGAAGCCGAGATCGAGGAATTTCTTGGCAGTGATCCACTCACCCGCGAAGAAATGCACATCGCCGCGAATTTTCGCATGCTTCTGTAATATGTCCAGTGCATCCTCATATGCTTGTCGGATGTGCAGCATCAAGGGCTTCTTAAGCTCGTTGGCAAGCTCGATATGCTTGATAAATGTTTCCTGTTGTTTCGCTTTTGTTTCATCGGTAAGCCGGTAGTAATCCAGTCCGCACTCCCCGATACCGATGACTTTGGGATCAGCGCCGAGCTTTTTATAAAAATCATAATCAAAAACTTCTCCTCGCGAAGTAAACTCTTCTCCTCCCTCGCCAATTTCTTTTTTGTCGTGGTAGCTCTTGCTCGTATGCACGGGATGGAGCGCCACGGTTGCCCAGGCGATATCTGGATACGCATGTGCCAGCTCGACGGCCGTTTTGGACGTATCTTGCTGGGTCCCCACATTGATCATGCCCACGCCAGCTTCGCGCGCGCGCGCGACGACCTCGTCGCGATCAGCGTCGTATGCAGCGAATTGCACATGAGCATGGATGTCGATGAATTTCATTTTTCTACTAACCGATATTTTCCAATTATCCCGTGAGTATCGTCTCGTGCGAACTCCGCATCCTGGACCACATAGAAAATCCTAGGGCCGATTCGAACATGAGTCTTTAAGAAAGTCAGCTCTTCTATTTTTTCGGTTTCTTTAAAATACACCCGAAGCTTATTGCCAATTTGTGCGGTAACAACTCCAGTTTCATTCCGTATTTGAATTACATCATTGAGTTGCGGCAACTTCATGGGATTTTCCCGACGTGGCGGAAGTTCGTGTTCTTTCATAGTTTTGGAAATAACATACCTGGCGTACCTTGTAAAATTTTTTCGGCAGTTTCCGGCAAAAACGGCTCAAGCAGTTTTGCGCCTTCTTGGATGAGGTGCGCGGTGCTAGCTACGGCGACCGCGTCTCCGGTTTTCCAGGGAGCCTTCTCGTTGATGTACTGATTGCCAAACGTGAAGAGTTCCCAGAGATGTCCGAGTGCTTCGTGAAGCTTAAATTGCTTTATAGCAGCATGATAGGCAGTTTTCGCGTTTTCAATCTTTTCTTGAACGCTTTGATCTATTTGCTGATTACTAATTACTATTTTCTCTGCAAGCTTATTCACCCGACTTACCAGATTGCCCAGATTATTCGCCAGATCACCCGTGTAACGGGCTTCGAGCTTGGCATAGGAAAAATCGCCGTCGCCCGATGACGGGATCTCACGCAGAAGATAGTAGCGGAGCGGATCAACGCCGTATTTTTGTACGACTTCAAATGGATCGATCACGTTGCCGAGTGTCTTGGAGATTTTTTCACCATCTACCGTCACATAGCCATGGACGAAGATCTCATTGGGAAGTGCGACGCCGGCCGACAAAAGCATCGCGGGCCAGTAGATCGCGTGGAAACGCCCGATCCCTTTGCCGATCATGTGGGTACGATAGGAGTCGTTCCACCATGTCTCGAATTTCTTTTCATCTGTGCCATACCCAAGCGCATTGATGTAGTTGGTCAAGGCATCGAACCAAACATACACGCGCTGCGAGTCATCGCCCGGCACTGAAATACCCCAGTTCTTTGCCCGCGCATTGGAGCGTGAGATGCTAAAGTCCTCGAGGCCTTCTTTGATAAACTGCACGAGTTCATTTTTTCGTGAAGATGGCGTGATCTTGATCTCATCAGACTCGAGCAATTGCAAAAGCTTGTCCTGATACTTGGAGAGCCGAAAAAAATAGTTTTCTTCTTCGATCAGCTCCGGCTTGGTCTTGTGCTCGGGACAGAGGCCGTCAACCAGTTCCTTGGGAGTATAGAATTGCTCACAGCCCACGCAGTAGAGTCCTTGATAGCTTTTTTTGTAAATATCCCCCGCCGCATCACATGCCTTCCAAAGTTTCTGTGCACCGATGACATGCCGCTCTTCGGTGGTGCGAATGAACTCATCGGCGGAAATATTGAGCGCGGCGTTGAGTTTGTGAAAAACTTCGGCATGCTCATCGACAAATTCTTTGACCGGTTTGCCTGCTTTTTCTGCGGCTTGGACATTCTTGACCGCATTCTCGTCGGTACCGGTGGTATACACGACCTCCTCGCCTTGCGCGCGATGATACCGTGCCAGTGTGTCTGACTGTATCAATTCCAACGCAAACCCCACATGGGGCCGTGAATTGACATACGGTATAGCATTAACGATGGTAAAACGCTTAGACATTCCTTCAGCGTAGCCGAAAAACCTTCAAAAATCCAGGCACTTCAAACCCCAACAGAATTTATTACGTGTAAGAATTTTTCTTCTTTCTCAGGAGTTATCATCCTAAAAAATAACGACATATGATTATCCATACCGGTATCTTCGACATAATGAGCTCGCGCATAGTCTAGATGTTCTTTGGTGAATTGCTCATCGCCCTTCATTGAGAAATAGTTTTTTAATTGCGACATGCGTTCTACTACTGACCTTCCCCACTTAACTTAACACGCCCGCTTTCCGTAGGCATCCTTT